>CP097899.1:4257788-4594735 GCA_023639215.1 Candidatus Pristimantibacillus lignocellulolyticus | reverse complement strand
ATATCGGTAGCTACTTTTTAGAGCAAGGTTTTGGTGTGAGACAAAGTAGAGTGACTTATTCAGACCGCTGGGGAAGTAGCTTTAATACAGCAGACTTTAAAAAGTTTTCTTTTGAAAATTATTTGGATGATATTGACGCGGTTCACAGATGCGGAATCACACTTGCAATGAACGATCAGATTCGTCAAGCGCTAAGGCGTATTGCATTATCTGCAAAAAAAGCAGGTAAATTAGTCATCTTTGATTGTAACTATCGTCCTTCATTATGGGGAGAAGCAGGATATGAACTTGCTCGCCCGCACTATGCCGAGATTCTACAGCTTTCAGATATCGTTTTCATGAATGAGATGGATGCCATTCATCTTCTTGGACTACCGACTAGCGAAACTGAGCGTAAAGCACAATTAGAGCAATTGATCCCTCTAGTAGCTAAGAGCTATGGAGTGCAAACAGTGTCAGGGACACATAGAAAAATTAATGAAGATGGTACTCATTCCTTAAATGGTTACATATTTAAAAAAGGGAAGTTCCATTATTCAGATCCAAAAAGTTTTACAGTGTATGATCGCGTTGGGGCAGGAGATGCTTTTGCAAGTGGAATTATACATGGAGAGTTAACTGGTAAACATCCAAGCGATAGTGTTCAATTCGCGGTAGTTGCTGCAAT
Organism: Candidatus Pristimantibacillus lignocellulolyticus; assembly: GCA_023639215.1. NCBI lineage: Bacteria > Bacillati > Bacillota > Bacilli > Caryophanales > Paenibacillaceae > Pristimantibacillus (SeqCode) > Pristimantibacillus lignocellulolyticus (SeqCode). The sequence goes on along the minus strand of CP097899.1, from coordinate 4,594,068 downwards.
GCTTGCACATACCGTTGGTGGAGATACGCCAATAGCAACTGAACAAGAAATTTTACAAGCTATGCAGCATGGTATGAGAGACGTTTCGCGCTAAATATAAATCTTCTGTGAGCTTAATCCATCAATAGGACTATTAAATCGGAGGCTGTGAAAAGATGAAGAAATTAAAAGTTGCAATTATTGGTTGTGGTCAAATCGCTCGTACGCAACATCTGCCAGCATATGTTAAAAGTGGAATGGTGGAAATTAAGTATTTGGTAGATGGAATTATTGAAAGAGCTGATGAATTAGCTACAGAATTTGGAATTCCATATACAACTACTGACTTCAATGAAGTATTGTCTGATCCAGAAATTGATGCAATTTCAGTATGTACTCCTAATGCTTCTCATGCTCCAATATCAATCGCAGCATTAAAAGCAGGGAAACATGTTCTATGTGAAAAACCGGCAGCGATGACCTATGCAGAAGCATTAGAGATGAAACAAGCTGCAGATGAAAATCAAAAAATACTTAACATAGGTGTAGTCAATCGATTCAACACTGCAGTTAATAAAATTAAAGAGCTAATTGAGACAGGAGAACTCGGTGATCTATATCATATCTATTGTTCATTCCGTTCACATCGTTCAATTCCAGGCTTAGGCGGTCCATTCACAATGAAAGAAAAGTCTGGCGGCGGTGTATTGATCGACTGGGGTGTCCATTTCTTGGACTTGATCTTCTATATTCTAGGGGAAGAGACAAAGGCGCTAACCGTTTCAGGTTCTACTTACGGTGCACTAGGCAGTCAGATGAAAGATTACGCATATACAAGTATGTGGGCAGGTCCTCCAATCTTAGATGGTACATTTAATGTAGAGGATTTCATCACAGGTCTAATTCGTACGAATGGTCCCACTATCAATTTAAATGGTGCTTGGGCTCAAAATATCGGTGAACGTGCGATGTTTATAGAATTTCTAGGTACTAAAGCGGGTATTAAATTAACGTATGGTGGCGATTTTACGATCTACTCTAGTAAAAATGGAATGTTATACGAGACAGCAGCTACTTTCGTACAGGAGGATATGTTTGCTGCGGAAGTCAAAGCGTTCCTAGAATCTATTATTTCAATGGAAAAAAATCGTGCAAATATTGATCACACACTTATTACTACTCAAGTTATGGATGCCTTGTATGAATCTTCTACACGAGGTAAAGAGGTTAATCTATGAAAAAAATAGGTTTTATTGATTACTTTTTAGATGAATGGCATGCAAATAACTACCCAACTTGGATTCGTGAACGTGCACAAGCTTTAGGATTAGATTGGGAAGTAACGTACGCTTGGGCCGAGATAGATAAAGCTGAGGGATTAACAACAGAGCAATGGTGCGAAAAAGAAAATGTTCAACGTGTTGCGACTATTGAAGAATTGATAGCTTTGTCTGATGCGATCATCATATTATCTCCAGATCATCCTGAGCACCATGAGAGACTTTCAACAATTGCGTTACAATCGGGTAAACCAGTATATATGGACAAAACGTTTGCACCAAGTTTGAAAATTGCCAAGCGAATTTTTGAAAACGCTAAAGCTGGACATACTCCTTTATTTTCTTCTTCTGCACTTCGCTTTGCGTTAGAAATACAAGAGCAAAAAGCGATTTCATCTAAGAATCCAATCGAGTTTCTAGCTGTTTCTGGTCCAGGAAGATTTTCTAATTATGCTGTACATCAATTTGAAATGATTGTTACTTTAATGGGTACAGGTGCAAAGAGAATAAAGAGCTTATCAACAGAGCAAGGTCGTCATTTTATCATTGAATTTGAGCAGGGTCGACAAGCCTCATTTATGCAAATGAAAATAGCTCCATTCCAAGCGATGCTAACTTATGTCGATGGTGAAGGTCAATTCATTGCAGAATGTTCGGATATGTTTAACCAATTAATTGAGCACATATTGAGATTCTTCGAAGACCAACAGCTACCCGTTAAACCAGAAGAGACTTTAGCGGTCATAGCGCTGATAGAAGCAGGAGAACAAGCATTAGTTCAATGTGATGAGTGGATTGAGATAAAAGCATAAATATCAAGATGGTTGACTTAAGAGAATGATTAAGGAGGTAGTATATATGAAATTTGGAATTAGTACCTATAGCTTACACAATGCGTATGCATCAGGGGAGTTGTCATTAGAAGGTGTAATTGAAAAAATCGCTGAACTTGGCGCCGAGCATGTTGAAATTGTTCCGTTAGGCTATAGTTTAGTTGATCAGCCTGAGTTGATTGATGTAATTAAAACGACAGCAGAAAAAGTTGGGTTGGAATTATCGAGTTATGCTATCTCTGCAAACTTCTCAGGTTTAGATGATGAAGCATTTGAAGATGAAATTTTTCGTGTAAAAAAAGAAGTTGAAGCGTGTGCGAAGCTAGGTATTACTAGAATGAGACATGATATTGCTAAGTCAGAGGATATTTCAATAGGTCATTTCTTACAAGAGTTACCAAGACTAGTAGATGCATGTCGTCAAATTGCTGATCATGCTGCAACTTTCAATATTACGACAAGCATCGAAAACCATGGATACTATGTTCAGCATAGTGATCGAGTTCAAGCGATTGTTTGCGAAGTAAATCGTGCTAACTTCCGTACTACAGTGGATATAGGTAATTTCTTATGTGCAGATGAGGATCCTGTGGTGGCTGTGGCTAAAAATATAAGCTTAGCATCAATGGTTCATTTCAAAGATTTCTATATTCGTCCGTCACATCACCTTCTAGAAGAGGATTGGTTTAGATCCTCAGGCGGAAAATGGTTAAGAGGTGCTATTTTAGGCCAAGGAGATATAGATATCCCTGCAATTTTAAAACTAGTGAAGAAAAGTAGCTACGATGGATATATTTCTTTAGAATTTGAAGGTATGGAAGAATGTACTAGAGGGACTAGACTTGGTTTACAATATCTAAAACGAGTTTGGCAAACCATCTAAGTTTCATAATAAGTAGCCTTATATATGAATTGATGAGGAGGAATGACAAATGGAAAAACCAATCATGACGAATAAAATTGGGGTTATCGTTGATAGTTTTGGAGTAGGGGTTAAAAATGGGTTAATTAAAGCAAAAGAAGTTGGTGCGGACGGGGTGCAAATTTATGCTGTAAAAGGTGAATTTGATCCTGAAAATTTGTCTCCATCTGATCGAAAAGAATGGAAGGCATACATTGCTTCTTTAGGGTTAGAAATTTCAGCATTAGTCGGAGATCTTGGTGGACATGGGTTCCAAGACCCTTCATTAAATAAGGCGAAGATTGAAAAGTCGAAACGCATTCTAGACCTTGCTCTTGATCTAGGCTCAAATATAGTGACAACACATATCGGAATTGTACCAGAAGATAAACAAAGTCAAACGTATAACGTGATGCATGAGGCATGTGATGAATTAAGTCGGTATGCACATAGCTTAGGTGCATACTTTGCTATCGAGACAGGTCCAGAACGTGCCAGCCATCTGAAAATATTTTTGGACGAATTGTCATCTAAAGGTGTTGCCGTAAATTTTGATCCTGCTAATATGGTTATGTTAACGGGTGATGATCCAGTTCAAGGTGTATATACATTAGAGGACTATATTGTACATACTCATGCTAAAGATGGTATTAAGCTATCCAACATTGCTCCACGTGATGTGTATGGAGAGTTCGGTTACGAGGTTGAACTTGATCATGATAAAATTGCTGAAATGGCTACAAATGGACCAGCTTTTCGTGAAGTTCCACTTGGTGAAGGTTCTGTCAATTGGGATGGATATTTACAAGCATTAAATGATATTGGATATAAAGGATATTTGACAATTGAACGTGAAGTTGGCGAGAAACCAGAAGCGGATATTCAGTTAGCCGTACAGTTTTTGCAATCATTTAGAAAATAAGGCCTCAAAACTCCTGATCTCTTGATGTCAGGAGTTTTTTACTTACTTGATCTAATCTATTAATCTTCCAATATTTCATCGATGTATTAACATTCATTCCTTGATACAATTTCTATATTAGTATTCTAGGAGGAATCTCGTGAAATATAATTTAAGTAAAATGATAGCGACAGTCGCAATCATATGCGCAACAAGTTTCTTTATTCAATACATATCTGCAGAAGAAAAACTACCTTTTGATGATATAAGCACTAGCTATGCAAAAAATGAAATTATACATTTACATAGTAAAGGGATAGTTTCAGGGACATCAGAGACTAGTTTTTCACCTGCTCAATCCATCACTAGAGCTGAATTTGTTACTGTACTAGGGCGACTGCTGAAGCTGAATCCTGCTGAAAGTCCGGTTACTTCTTTCACTGATGTACCGAAGAATGCCTGGTACTACGGTTGGATACAGGCAGCAGTACAGCTTGAACTTGCGAGTGGTAGATCTAGTACAACTTTTGCACCAAAGGAAGCAGTTACGAGACAAGAAGCTGCAGTATTATTTGCTAGAGTGTTAAAACAATCAAATAGTACAACTAATAATCAAGCAGCGTTTAAGGATGGTCGTCAAATTGCGGATTGGGCAAGTTATTCTGTTGCTGTTCTTAATAAACTGGGATTAATGAAAGGTGATGAGACGGGATATTTCCGTCCAACTGACCCCATTTCAAGGCAGGAAATAGCGGTTCTCATTAATCGAGTATTGCAAAATGCTGACTGGGCTGCAGAGTTAGCGGGTAAGCCGAAAGAACATATTGTAATAGGCTGGCAGTATGGGCAAACAAGAGCAGAGTATGAACGAAATATATTGAAATCTAATGTAAATACGTTATCTCCTCGTTGGTACTTTGTTGAGGAATCAGGTTACCTAACGGATAAAACAGAAACTTCGCTTGTTTCGTGGGCGAAGAACAATGACAAGCAAATTTGGGCAATGGTAGGCAATCGATCTGATCAGGAAGCTACACATCGAATGCTATCTAGTGAAGCGGCTAGAAATATAGCGGTTGATCAATTAGTAAAAGTAGTAACGAAATATGGACTAGATGGACTTAATCTAGATTTTGAAAATGTACATTCAGATGATCGGACATATTTGACGACGTTTGTTACTTTATTAGCCCGAGAATTGCATGAGGTAAATGCAGTATTATCGATGGATGTGTCGCCTGATCTTGGAACGGATTGGACGGAGGCTTTCGATTATGGTTCTCTAGGCAAACAAGTAGATTACATGGTAATGATGGGTTATGATCAACATTATGATGGAGTCAAGTATCCTGGGCCGAATGCTTCGCTCCCATACATTCAAAATGCTATTAATACATTATTAAAAGTCGTACCAAATAATAAAGTGATATTGGCTATGCCTTTATATAATCGTGACTGGACATTAAAACAAGATGGTACTGTTGCATCTAGTGAGTATATTTCATTAATTAAGCAAAATCAGTTGATCGATACTTACAGTTTGAGACCTGTATGGAATAATTCACTGGGGCAATATACTGCGAGCTATAAGTCAAATTCAGTGAAACATTCAATCTGGTTGGAGGATTCCCGTTCACTAATTACAAAATATAAATATGTTGTTAGCAAAGACTTAGCTGGTATCGCCTATTGGTATATAGGTGGAGAAAGTTCAGATTTATGGACAAGTATGCGTAATGCCGAACGATACTTTAATTATTCATTTAATTAATATGTTTGGTAACTGATAGAGTAATTCAGTAAAGTTATCTGATTGTTTATAAAAGGGATACTAGGGCGTGTGTTCAATATTATTCCGTATACACGCCCTTCTGATATGAAACTGAGTGTTTTTATAGAAAATTTCGCAGTAGTAATGATAGTTATTACATTAATACTTGCTATTTGTAAAAGTTCTTTTATTGAATAAAAAGGGATTTGAAACTTTGAGAGGATATGTTCCGTCTAGGTCTAGGAAAGACTATAGGAATGGAGGATATGCTGGATGAAGAAAATTTCAATTTTAGTTCTTTACATAGCCCTGATGTCGGCAATTCTAGTAGGTTGCCAATCCGAAGGTAATGCTACAATGGATGCAGATAAAACTCGTTCAAAGCAGCAGGTAACTAATACTAATAATTCTGATATCAAACTTAACCAAGAAGTTAGCGAAACCAATAATCTTGAAAGTGAAATTGAGTATATAAGTATTACTAATTTATTCAGCAATAGTGAAACAGTCTATCATGATGATAATTCAAATGAAACTTTGAAAAGTATCATTGCGAGTGCGGAAAGAGAACCTGGAATTGTAAATATGACTAATCCAGAGTATAAAATGATGGTTGTGTATAAGAATGAAGACAAACAAAATTTTAATATTTGGATAGCCGAAACTGATGGAAAGAGCGCGTTGATGAATTCTTCTGACACAAACACTATATATTCGATTTCGAAAGAAATGAATAACAAGTTACTTGAATTACTTAAAAAGCAGTAGCTATTTCATATTAGGTAATTCAAATAGGGTAGGATTCCAAGGAATCCTACCCTATTTGCATAGCAAAATAACAATTCAAAATCTAAGTCGCATTGTACAAGAACTAGTAGAGACCTCTACGCTTCAAACATGGATCTGGAGTTTCTAAAAGTCAACTCGTTTACTGAGCATAGCTTACTATCGGAAAAGTTGAACTGAACTTATATCTTAAAGCTAAACTTAACAGTATAATTTAAGCTCTTTAGGTAACAATAACCACAAATCTTTCTTAAGAATAGGAATGAGAATAATGTGGTCATCTCTTATTTCGTTTATCCCAAGCTTTTCTGTCTTTTTTCAAGCACTCATGATGCTGTTAATCCCTCAAACATTTTTTTTTGTTACAAAAGTTTACCGTGAGCGTGTCAGAATATTTGAAAAAAACTCACAAAATCATCAAACCAATGAAAACAATAGTGATGAAAACCAAGATGTTCCCAAAATTGCAGGTCATTTAGATAATGATTTAGAGTTACTTAAAGTAAAGATAGGGCATAATAGCGACGTGCATTTTAGAGATTTCAATATTAAGCTGTTGAATCGTAAAGCTACTCTTATTTTTGTGGAAGGGATGCAGCAAAGTGATTTCATTAATAAACATATTCTAAATCCACTCATGATCGAGGGTTATTCACAAAATATTCCTTACCAAGTGAACATAGCTAAATATGTGAAAGAACACTTGTTACCTGTAATTCATGTTAATGAGATGGATAACATACATACTCTTTCAAGGATGATTTTATATGGCTATACTGGGTTACTTATAGATGGGATGAGTACGGCTCTTTTGGTAGGTATACCAGATGCGCCTTCGCGTTCCATTGAAGAGCCTGTTTCTGATGCATTGATAAGAGGACCGCGTGTTGGATTCACTGAAGTACTAAGTGAAAATACAGCCCTGCTTCGCAGACATGGTCTAAATGATAATTTAGTTATAAATGCTGATTATGTAGGAAACAAATCACAAAAAACAATGGTCATGGCTTATATGAAGGATATTGCTAACGATGAGCTTGTAAGTGAGATTAAGGATAGAATAACAAAGTTAGATTTTGATTATTTTGCAGAGTCGGGATACGTAGAACAACTAATGGAAGATAATATATTTAGTCCATTCCAGCAATTTCAAAATACAGAAAGACCAGACAAAGTGATTGCCGCTTTACTAGAGGGTAGAGTAGCTATATTGCTTGATGGAACTCCTTTTGCATTAATAGCACCTGCAAGTTTTATGATGCTGTTTCAGTCACCTGAGGATTATTATCAACGCTGGATTTCTGGAACGTTTACAAGAATTTTGCGAATAGGAGTAGCTTTTTTATCACTCTTTGCACCTGCACTATACATCTCATTCATTTCATTTAATCCAGGTTTGATACCAACACAGTTAGCAATGTCAATTATTGAGTCGAGACAAGGAGTACCATTCTCTTCTATTTTAGAGGTGTTAATTCTAGAAATTTCAATTGAAATTTTAAGAGAATCTGGAATTAGATTACCTAAACCAATTGGACCTGCAATGGGAATTGTTGGAGGTCTTGTAGTAGGTGAGGCGGCAGTACGAGCCGGGTTAGTAACCCCTTTTCTTGTGATTGTTGTTGCTTTAACTGCAATCTCCTCATTTACAATACCAGAATATAGCTTAGGGATATCAATACGCTTACTCCGATTTGTGGCAATGTTTTTCGCCGCTATTTTAGGATTATATGGCACAATCATTTTCTTTTTACTACTAAGTACCCATTTGATACATCTTCGAAGTTTCGGTTTGCCGTACTTATCGCCAATTGCACCTTTGCAGGCAGGGGATAATAAGGATGTATTACTGCGGAGTCCGTTTAAATTTATGAGAGATCGACCTAAAAGTCTCAAAACAAAAAAATAAAAAGCGCATATAAGCTGTTATTAGCTAAGGAGGATTATAAGGATGTTCGTTACGAAAGACGATCGTATTTCAGCTAATCAAGCAATGGCAAGTATGACTTGTACCACTCTAGGCGCAGGGTTATTAGTGATGCCAAGAATACTTATCCAAGACGTTGGTACACCTGATGTGTGGTTAACGTTATTGCTTACCGGCATCCTTGTTGTTCTAGCCTTAATATTTTTCATCAAACTATCTCAAAAATTTCCGGAACAAACGTTATATCAATATTCTTCAAAGATATTAGGAAGACCTCTAGGTAATTTGGTGTGTTTATTATTTAGCTTATATTTACTACTTACCTCTGCTTATGAATTGAGAATCCTTGCTGAAGTAATTGTTTTTTACTTATTGGAGGGAACTCCTAAGTGGGCCATTGTCATACCGTTCATGCTAGTAAGCTACTACTTGCTTTTAGGTGGTGTCAATGCGATGATGCGATTATTTCAAATTGTGCTCCCGATAACTATTATCATTATAATAATTGTATATGGTTTAAGTTTCTCTATGTTCCATATCGACAACTTAAAACCAGTTTTCGGTAGTGGTATTTCTCCTGTGTTTAACGGTTCTATTCATAGCTTCAACAGTTTTGCAGGATATGAGCTTGTTGCAATATATTTTGCCTATATGAATGAGCCTAAAAAAGCAATTAAGTCTTTTGCAATTGGTTTGGGATTGGTCGTAGTTATATATTTGATTGCGCTAATTCTAGTTATAGGGTCTTTATCATTGGAGGCAGGGATGCTAAGCACTTGGCCGACAATTGATCTCGTGCGAAATTATGAGCTAAAGGGATTCTTCTTCGAGCGAATTGAAATCTTGTTCCTTGTCATCTGGGTAATGCAGCTATTTTGTGCATTTTCTAGCATGTATTATGGAGCTTCACTAGGTTTAAGCCATGTATTAGGCAATAAGAAGCGCCCAATTCTTTTGGGTCTGTTGCCAGTAAGTTACATCTTTACAATGGTGCCTAGAAACATCAATGATATTACTGTACTTGGTTATGTGATTAGCTACTACTGTATTTTATTATTTATTATTGCATTAATATTATTTATTGTGTACAGCTTTAGAAAAAGGGTGATCTCGCATGTGTAATGTTTCAGTCATTACGATGAAGATAGTAAGTATAATTATCTTAATGGTTCTAGTTAGCGGCTGCTGGAGTAGCAATGAAATTGAGGATCTAAGCTTATACCTAGGTCTGGCATTAGATAAAGGGGAAATCTCCAAGCATGAAGAAATCATGAATGAAAAGGGCAGTGATTTTCCTAACAAGCACTTACTAACTGCAACAGTTCAAATTGCACCGCCTCAAGCTGTCCAATCTACTAACCCTTCAAATTCAAGTAAATTATATAACAATATTACACAAACGGGTGATTCCTTAATTGAAATACTTCGAGAATTTGCGATTAGACAGAATAGACCAGTCATTGCACATCATTTAAAGGTCGTCATCATTTCAAGTGAGTTAGCTAAAGAACAGCATCTAAATGAGTATATTGATTTCATGTTGAAAGACAATGATATTCGTCCTAATTGCTTAGTCTTTATCACTACAGGTAAAGCTGCGGAACCGTTAAGTTTTAATGAGTCAGGTATACTACCTGCTTTGTATATAAAGAATCTCATTGATAATCATAAACGTTCAAGTCGAATAATGACGCCTATAACACTAAATCATCTTAATACCTTTTTGCATTCTAAACAGAGCTTCATGTTACAAAACATAATTAGTACAGATAATGAGATCAAATTTAGCGGAAGTGGAATTATAAAAGGAACTTCCGGCAAATGGGTAGGATATTTAACAGAGGAAGATGTTAGTGCGATTAATTGGATCACTGATAATGTTAAGGGTGGACTTATTAAGAGCTACAACTTACATGATGAGGTTATTACCTATGAAATAAAAGAAGCTAAGAGTAAAATTAAATCAATTGTTGAAAATGGAAAAATTAGCTTTAAAGTCACGATCAAAACAGAGGGGAGATTAATTGAAAATTGGGATGTTAACACATACGCATCAGATCCTACTTACTTAAAAGAGGCAGAGAAAATTTTTACTGATAGTTTACACAAACAACTTGAAGAAGTATTAAAGAAACTACAGGAAACCTACATTGTCGAAGTTGCTAATTTCGGAAAAACATTAAAGCAACAACATCCTGCTGCTTGGAAAAAAGTGAGTGATCAATGGGATGAAGAGTTTAGTGAGTGCAATGTAGATTTTGATATTAAGTTGGAAATTACGGATTTTGGTGCCTCTACACAATAATGAACAGGATATCTACCCGACATTATGGGGGAAATATCCTGTTTTTTATTAAGCATAGATAAAGAATGTTAGAAATATCATTAGTTCCAGTTAATGGAGATGGTTTGACCTGTACGATGAGAATCTAAAGCTGCAGTAAATAAACGATGACTATCTGTTGCTTCTTCTGGTAATGCACATTGAAATGATTGCATCATTGCTTTACCGTTAACGACTTCATCACAGAATGCTGCCCACATCTGTAAAATTGAGTCTGAGAAACCAAATTCAAAAATAGTTCCAGTTATAGTCTCATATGCAGATTTATACGGAACATCTACAACGTGCCAAGCTTGCTGTTGACCGGAAGTATAAGGGAGTGAGGATATTTGCTTAGGATTTTTGGTTGAAAATTCTGCTGAAAACTTAGTTCCGTTAATCCGAAGAAACCATGTATTCATATGCCCTGGTGCGATTCGTTTCGTAGATAATACCATAGGGAAATTTGAACCATTAGCACTCACATCACAGGAAAGGATAGCATTATCCCATGTTTCACAAGGTAACATTCCACCTGTACCATCAGGTCGCTGATCTACAATTTTGGAAAGTAATGACCGAACACTGTTCGGCTTCCATCCAAATCGGAGGGGGAGATGAAGCACATGTAGACCCAAATCACCCATACAGCCATATTCACCATTTGATTGAATTTGTCGTTTCCAATTGATTGGCTTGTTTGGATCTAGATCACTTGAATGCCAAAATCCTGCTTCCACATCAATAATTTTCCCAAAACGACCGTCATTGACCCATTGAACAATTTGTTGTGCTCCAGGGAAAAATGGAAACTCAGAAGAACATCTAACAAGCACATGGGGATTTACATCCATTGCAGCTTGAATCTGATAATTTGCATCCAAATCAATCCCAAAAGGTTTTTCACCTAGTAAGTGCTTACCAGAATGAATGATGTCGATATAAATTTGAGCATGCAGATGATGTGGAACTGCGCAATAAATGGCCTCTATATTCGAATCTTCAAGCAAATCTTTATAATTGAAATAAGTACGCTCTACGCTATTGATATTGTCGTGAAACCATTTTGCTGCATCTGGATTAGCATCACAAACTGCTACAATACGCGGCTCGAAATTAACTTGTGTCAGATGAAACCATCTAGCCGTAACACTAGCAAATTCTTTTCCCATCAAACCACAACCAATGACTCCAAAGCGAATAACCTTTTTACTCATCGGAAGTCTTCTCCTTTCAAAATATGAAGTGCTTTTTCTTCCGTTGCATGTTGATGAACAATGTCCATCAACGCTGCGATCATTCCAGTCGGATTAGGATGTTGTATTACGTTACGACCATAGACGATTCCTGATGCTCCTTGATTCATTAGTTCTACAGTGCGAGAAATGATTTCTTCATCACTAGCTCTACCACCGCCTCGCACAAGAACCGGTATTCCAGATGCTACTTCAATAATACGATGATATTCCGTTACATCATCACAGGGATCTGCTTTAATAACATCTGCTCCAAGTTCTACAGCCTGACGAACAAGCGGCATAATCTTCTGAATATCGCCATCTACCATATAACCACCTTTGACATCGTTAGGAAGCATCACTAGTGGTTCAACCATCAAGGTCATACCATATTTCTCGCACTCCGTTTTTAAGTGAGCAACATTTCTTATACATTGATGGTGAAGTTCTGGTTGATTAGGAAGAAGTAACAGATTCACACAAACAGCTACTGCATCCCACTTTACAGCTTGTTCAACGGCTTGATGAATTAACTCACTGAACAATACTTGAGGTAATTCTGAACTATAGATGTTAGCTACATCTGTACGTAATACTAATCCTGGTTTGTTCTTTCCGGGTATTTCTTGGAGGAAACGAGCTTGACCAGGGCTTAGTTGCACACAATCTGGGTTTGTGGCAACTACTGTTTCTATTGTTTTTTTCATGTTTTCAATTCCAGATAGAAACGAGTATTCGTTAAAAAATCCATGATCGATTGCAACATCAAAGCATTTGCCTTGCTCACTAAACATACGGTTTAAACGTGGTTTACGAAACATATTCTACTCTCCTTATGAATAATATTGATCTCTAGTTCCAAGGTAAACGATAACTTCATTATGAAAACTTGGAATATATCCTGTTAATTGAAGTTTCTTATGAGACTGCTCCCAACCCGCAGCAATCCGTGAATTTAATTCATTGGAGTGGATAATCCCACTCGTAGCATCTGATTGTTCTACATTACATGCTCCAGTCGCAACAGCATTAATCATTACATGTTCAGGATTGAATTTTTGAATAAATCCAGCAATGAATCCTGCAATGGTACAGTCACCTGCACCAGTAGTTCCAACAACGTTAACTTTAAAACAGGGAATATATAGCTCGCGATTGTACCAATATTCAATATTTTCGTAGGCATACCGTCCACACTGTTGTAATCTGGCTCTGTTAGCGGTTGTCCTCATATATAATCCATATTCACCTAGTTTAATTACAACGATTGGAGCTCCCATAGTAAGCAGAATATTTGACAGTTCATAGAGGAGCGGGGCATCGACATGATTAATTAAATGCTCACTACCATATTTCAGTTGCATTTCTTCATACTTTTCTCGTTGAACCATAAACAGAATTTCTTCAAGGCTTGGAAAAAATAAGTCGACACAGGGTAATAAATTTGTTAATATCTCAAACCAGTCCAATTGACCAGAGAATGTGTCAGGATCAGGCGTAGCTAAATCTAATGATGTTGTGTTACCTGCTTCTTTAGCTTTACTCATTAGATTAATTATTTCTGTTCCATTATTTTCATACATTTGTCTCATAAGTGGGGGATACCCAAAATGAAATAATCCAGCTTGTAGCAACGTTTCAAATTTTATATCATTTGAATGAAAAGTATCATTAGCACCTGTAAAGTGAAGAAACATACGATCCATATTTTGTGGACTGATTACTATTGAATAAGACGTATATTCACCTTGAGCGATAATCATATTATTAGCTAATGAAGTTTCTATTTTTTTGAATATAGAAATAATCGTTTCGCCGATAAAGTCTTCCCCAACTTTACCCATCAATTGAACAGGTATTCCAAGTCGATGTAATGCTAACCCCGTATTAGCTACAGCTCCCCCTGTCGCTAGCACAGCTTTGCCAATATCCATCAACTTACCTGGTACGATTTCAAATTCCTCTCCTTTAATTGTAGGGATAATATCGAGACAAATATGACCTCCAACAATAACAGGATAAAGGACTGGTATTTTCGACACATTTCACTCTCCTCTATATCGAATTCCATTTATATGTAGTAACATACTAAATAAAGAAATTCATAATTACATTTCCGTATCCATAACCGGGAGGACATGATGAATAACGAATATGAAATCATTAATCATCCTAGAATGAAGCATTTCAATCCATTTGTTGTGAATTTATCGTTTCGAAACTCACATCTTCATAATGATTTCGAAATATGCTTATTACTAGAAGGGGAATGTACGGTAAATTCAAAAAAAGAGAGCTATTATTTAAATAAGGATTCAATCATTTTATTCAATCCGATACAACCACATGAAATAATGACACAAAATAATAGTGCGTTAATATTATCTTTACAAATTTCTAATAAATTTTGCGTTAATTACTATCCTGCAATATCGAATACTAATTTTAGCGTATCAAATCTTACTCCGTTTCTTTCAGAAGATGATAATCGTATGTTAATTTCATTAATTATTCAGTTATCCTCGGCTTATTTTAAGCATGATTATGGTTATGAGTTCAAGTGTTTAAGTTTAATAAATCATTTGTTTTATACCTTGTTTCAATTAATCCCTCATGCTTCAATCAGCGATGAAGAGCGTGCAAAGAATCTTCAACGTCTTCATAGAGTTAATAGAATCATAAGTTATATTGAAGAGAATTATTCAAGTAAGCTTTTTCTATCTACTATTGCAGAACGTGAGGAACTTTCATTAACGTACTTGTCACATTTCTTCAAAGATAACTTAAATACAACTTTTCAAAATTACTTGAATCAAGTTCGCCTAAATAAAGCAAAACAACTTATTCTGCAAACCAATATGAAATTAATTGATATCTGTTTAGAATGTGGTTTTTCAGATACACGTTACTTAAATAATATGTTTTTCAAGCAATTTGGATGTACACCAACAGAATATAGAAATAATAATAAACAGTGTTACGATGTAAGTCCGAGAGTGGATCTATCCAATGCTCAGCGTTTTTATTCAGATGTTGAAAGCTTAACTATTCTTAAAAAATATGCAGATGGACTTATTGAACAACAGTAATTCAATTTGCATGACATCTTTATTGGTCAATACCCATTAGTAGATTCATGACATACATTTCTAACCCTTCAAAATCACGATTAGCAACGCATAGTTTTTGGTATTCATAATCAAAGCGTTCAACTTTAGTTTCCAAAGCTTTGATTATGTTTAAGCTGTTCTCCAAATGTTTATAGCTATCCTTATCAATGGTTGTACGCATCGCTTTAACATCTAGCCCAACATACTCACCATTTGAACCATAGTTATTTTCCTTTAATACTTTGATCTGATTAAATGCTTGACGTAAATTTTCAACACCAAAGCTTTTATCCTGATCAAATTTCATCCCATTTTGGTCATTTAGATGGACACCCCATAATTTATTCATCGCAATTGCGAAACCTATTTCATGAGAAGGATCAAGACCAGCTAAAATAGCATGAGCAGATTCCAACAGTCCTCCAACTCTAGTAGGATCAATTGTTGCAGCTGATACAGCAAGAACATGACCCATTGTTCCACAAATGCTGCGATCAATAGGTTCATTAGGTTTAGGCTCAATCACAATTTTAATATTACTGTCATATGTAAGCATACAGTTAATAGCTTTAATTAATTGCTTTGTTGCATCAACTGGGCTTTTACTTTCAGCACATAACGTACCTTCTCTAGCTAACCACAATACAATTTTGTCGCATCCCAATTCGTTTGCGATATCTATCGAGCGGTATGAACGCCACATAGCAAATTCTCGATCTACCTCTGAAGTAGACATAAAACCACCCTCGATGGTGTGAGGATCCATCCATAGTCTAGGAGCAACAAACTCTGCAACTAAATTGTACTTATCTAGTAATTTTTTGACCTTTCTAGCTTCAAGCTTGATGTCCTCATCGGATAATTCATTGATGTTTGGCACAGCATCATCATCGTGAAATTGTATGGCACTAAATCCGATTTCTGAAAACTTTTTCAACTTCTCTTCAAAGTCAATGTCACTTCTAACTGCAGGACCGTAACTATCTGCTCCATTGTGTACATTCCATGGACCAACCGAATATTTAAATATAGTCATAAATCGAATCTCCTTTATTTGGAATTATTATGCACTCATAGTATAGTTTGAATATCTGTTATGAACATGCATAACTTTACGATTAGCGGCCTACTTGTTTGCGGTAGCTAGCAATTAGAACATAAAAGTCACTCTAATGTTTCTTAATTCAGACTTTTCGATTCAATAGAGTTTGACTTAAAAAACGACATACCTTTTCTAATAGCAAGCTTGTATTGTTTTGATTAAAAATGACAGGGGGATATTTTTAGGAGGCAAAAGCTTACGAAGGATCGGATCTATTGATGTTAATTATGTTGTTAATAGTAGATTTATTCAAATTACACTGCCCAAGATTTAAGATCTTGGGCAGTGTAATTTTTAATACTATAATATTAGAATGATGACCAAGACACTGTGAAGTATTAATGTACAGGTATATGTTACAATATTGATAGTTCTAATCTAACGCAATGGAGATGTAATTCGGATGAAACAAAACAAATATGATGATTCGCAATTTTTCAACGCATATAAACAAATGGCTCGTTCGATCAAAGGACTAGAAGCTGCTGGAGAATGGCATGTCCTAAAATCTTTACTACCTGATTTAAATAATAAAAGTGTTCTCGATCTTGGATGTGGGTTCGGTTGGCATTGTCGTTATGCTATGGATCAAGGGGCAAGTTCAGTCATTGGAGTAGATATCTCTGAGAATATGTTGCAACAAGCTCGTGAATACTCCAATGATTCTACTATAACCTATATGCAAATGCCGATAGAGGACATCGAATTTGCTCCATCACAATTTGATGTTGTGATTAGTTCACTAGCATTTCATTATATCGAATCATTCGAAGATATTTGTGAAAAGGTGCATGCTTGTCTTAAGCCAGGAGGTTCTTTCATCTTCTCAGTTGAACATCCGATCTTTACTTCAAGGGATGAACAAGATTGGTATGAAGACGATCAAGGAAATCGTCTTCATTGGCCAGTAGATCATTATCAATCAGAAGGGACACGGATAACCAACTTTTTAGCAGAAGGTGTTATTAAATACCATCGTACAGTTTCTACCTACATTAATGATGTCATACAATCTGGATTTACAATTAAAGCTGTCCAAGAACCTAAGCCTTACGATGAGATGTTTAATCATGATCCAATGATGAAAGATGAGAACCGCAGACCGATGTTTATTATTATTTCTGCAGAAAGATTGTAAATTACTAGACAGCTTAATCCGAGCCGCTAGATTTTTCTTAGAGATAGTAATCTAGGTATTCAGATTAGCAAGTATGAGCTGTAATACAACATACTTTCATAGTCACTCATAGAATACTCTAAATACGATATCTTGATTATAGTTACCAAAGCCTCTACCGAAAATAGTTAAGCCACCTCGTCTACGACCAATGTCATCTGCTGTGAAGCGGAACGACCATTGGTCGTTTTTCCAATGAACATCATTTAACGTAATATCTGATATTTGCTGACCATCGACAAAAGTTCCTCCAGCGTTAATTTTCAATACTTTTAGCAATCCATATTGATTAACAGTTGGATTCCACCAGTCAGGTGTTAAACGACCTCGTATATTACCAAAATCACCAGGGCTAGTCCATTTCCCAAGTTCAATTCCGTTCATCGAAAACATAATATCTGACGGCCATTTTTCATTAATACTTGGCGCTTCTGATCCAATTTCCATAGATATTTCAATTTCTTTCACAATTTGATCCATAAATAAGTAATTCGGAACTTTATACTCCACATAACCTCTTGCAAACCAAAGTATACCTGCATTAACTCGTTCATGATCAAGAAAGTATCTTGGATCATCGTAAAATCCTATCAGCTTCTCTGTCGTTGCGATTCCACAGGTCGGCTGTGCCTGTAAATCAGTATAATGCCCTACAGGAATAGATAGTTCAACAACTTTTTTAGCAATGTCAGCAGAACTAGACAATTTAATTTGCATATAATTAGCGGATAGAGAGCAGTATTTATAAGTGCCAGTACCGATTCTTTTCATTTGAGAGCTGACGATCCCAGCCTTCTGAAGTTTAGTCACATGAGAACTTACGATGGCACTACTTAGATATAGTTCTGTAGCCAATTCTTTAATATGCATTTCTCTCTTATCAAGTAAATCAATAATTTTGAGTCTTACTTCGCTTCCTAGCGCTTCATATACTCGCAATGATTCCGAATTTGTTGTTAAATACATTATCATCCCTCCGAAATTCAGTAGAATACGTAAATTAGTTAATCCTCAATATTTGAATTGTGTAAAAGTAATTAATGTACTTATAATAATAGTATAATCCAACCAAAGGATTAATAAAATAATTAATCCTTATGAGAAAATACTTCCGATATGACTTTTCATCGCTAGAACTTACTACAGGAAGTTAATAAAAAGTTAGTCCATGCTTTCGAAGCTACTTTTTGTTACAAAGAAGTAATACGAGAGGCTACAAAAAGTTTTAGGAGGAACAACATTTATGACATTGAAATCAAAGATGATTGTAGACAAAGATTTTAAGCTAGCTGAGGTAGATCCTCGAGTATATGGTTCTTTTATTGAACACTTGGGACGTGCGGTATATGGTGGTATATATGAACCTGATCATGCTACTGCAAATGAGCAAGGTTTTCGTCGTGATGCATTAGAGGCAATTCAATCGTTAAACATTCCTATTATTCGTTATCCAGGTGGGAATTTCGTGTCTGGATACAACTGGGAAGACGGCGTTGGTCCGAAAAATGAACGTAAACAAAGGCTAGACCTCGCATGGAGTACAACAGAACCTAATTATGTAGGTACGAATGAATTTGCAGAATGGGCCAAGTTAGCTGGATCAGAAGTTATGATGGCAGTCAATCTAGGGACTAGAGGAATTGATGCAGCAAGAAACTTAGTTGAATATTGTAATCACCCTTCAGGATCGTATTGGAGTGACTTACGTATAGCTCATGGATATAAAGAACCTCATGCTTTCAAAACATGGTGTTTAGGAAATGAAATGGATGGGCCATGGCAAATTGGTGCGAAAACAGCTTACGAATATGGACGACTTGCTAATGAATCAGCTAAAGCGATGCGCTGGATTGATCCAACATTAGAATTTGTCGCTTGTGGTAGCTCTGGTAGTGGTATGAGTACATTTGCCGAATGGGAAGCGACAGTATTAGATCTAACTTATGACAACGTAGATTACTTGTCTCTTCACCAATACTACAATAACAATGAAAAAGATACACCAAACTTCTTAGCAAAATCACTTGATTTGGATCAATTCATAAGCAGCGTTGCAGCAGTTTGTGATTATATTAAAGCGAAAAAGAAAAGTAAGAAAAAAATATATTTATCGCTAGATGAATGGAATGTATGGAACACAATAGGGGCGAGTACGGCAGAACAACGTTGGCAAATCGGACCACCAGATCTGGAAGATGTATATAATGTAGAAGATGCACTCGTTGTAGGCTGCTTATTAATTACGATATTGAAACATGCTGATAGAGTTAAAATGGCATGCATGGCGCAACTTATTAATGTTATTGCTCCGATTATGACTGAGAATGGGGGAGCATTGTGGTTACAAACGACTTACTATCCATTCCTGCATACTTCTGTCTATGGGCGAGGAACGGTTCTTCATCCGCTAGTCAGTAGTCCGAAGTACGATTCGAAAGATTTTACTGATGTCCCTTACTTAGAATCTATTAGTGTGTACAATGAAGAGTCTAATGAAGTAACGATATTTGCGGTAAACAGACATTTGGAAGAAGGTCTGCAACTTGATATTGATCTGCGCAGCTTCGGTGAAGTTCAATTGATCGAACATATTGTACTAGCCAATGAAGATATTAAAGCAGTGAATACAAAGCATAACCCGAACAATGTTGTCCCACAAACTTGCACAACAACTTCTGTAGAAGGTGGACATATTACTGCCCAACTTTTAAAAACCTCTTGGAACGTGATTAGACTTAAAGTAAATGAAAAGTAATTGCCATTTTGAATGAGATATATTAGTTTAATATAGTGATGCGAAATGCGTGAGCTCAAAACGAGCTCACGCATTTTTATAACAATTTGAGATATTCTTGTAAAGCCGTCTAGATGGATTATACTTCAATCATAATAGGTAATATCATCGGTCTTCGTCTTGTTTCTGCATATATAAATTTACCAATAGAGTCTCGTATATTCGTTTTCAAGTGAGACCATTTCCAGTCATTTTCTGATTGCTGTAGTTTATCTATTTCAACAATAGCTAAATTTCTAACCGCGTTCAACAGTTCCTCTGATTCCTTAACATATACAAATCCCCTTGTAATAATTTCTGGTTCCGATAATAAAGCACTTTCTTGTTGGCTTAAAGTGATAATTACAACAAGAATGCCATCCTCGGCAAGATGTTTACGGTCCCGTAGTACAATATCACCGACATCTCCAATTCCAAAGCCATCTACAAGCGTATTTCCTGCTGTTACCTGACGAGATTGTTCTGCTTGCTTGTTCACAATATCTAGCGTATCTCCATTACGTAAGATGAATATATTGTTCCAATCTACCCCAACAGATTGAGCAAGAATTCGATGTTGATGAAGCATACGATATTCCCCATGAATCGGAACAAAATAATGGGGTTTCATTAATGTTAACATTAATTTTAATTCCTCTTGACTTCCGTGACCTGACACATGCATGCCAGTTGAAGAGCCATTTCCATGGATAACGTCTGCTCCTAACATATATAGATGATTAAGTGTACTTGATACACTTCTTTCGTTACCAGGAATAGGTGAAGAAGCAAAGATAACTGTGTCACCTTCTTCGATTGCAATCAATGGATGAGTAGAGCTAGCTAATCTTGAAAGGGCTGCTAGTGGTTCCCCTTGACTCCCAGTACATAGGACAGTGATACGTTCCCTAGGGAAATTTTTAGCTTCGTTGGCGTCGATAATCATATCTTCAGGAACGTTCAAATAACCTAACTCCATGGCAACTTTTACGACATTAACCATACTTCTACCGAGTAGAATGATTTTTCGGTTGGTCTTATGAGAAGCATCTACGACTTGTTGTAGTCTATTAACGTTAGAGGCAAAAGTTGTGAGAAATATTTTGTTCTCTGCTCTTTGAAAAGCATCTTGAATACGTTCACCGACTATTTTCTCAGAGGGGGTGAATCCTGGTCGCTCGGCATTGGTGCTCTCGGATAGTAGAAGTAGAACACCACTTTCACCGATGTTAGCCATCTTATGTATATCAGGGAATTGTTGGTTGACTGGTGAAAGATCAAATTTGAAATCGCCCGTATGTACAACTCTGCCTTCAGGAGTATCGATAACAACACCAAGACAGTCTGGAATGCTGTGATTAGTACGGAAGAAAGAAAGCTTCAGACTACCGAGTTCCAAATGTGAGTCCGAGTTAATTTCATGTAATTCGGTTTGATTAAGATGATGTTCTTTTAGTTTTCCTTTAATTAGACCTAAAGTTAATCCAGATCCATAAACTTTCATATTCAATTGTTTGAGTACGTAAGGAATAGCTCCTATATGGTCCTCATGTCCATGAGTCACAATCATAGCTCGTACCGATTCTTTATTCTCTAATAAGTAAGAAATATCAGGGATAATTAGATCTACACCTAACAAACTTTCATCAGGAAATTTTGAACCACAATCGACAATTACAATATCTTGATCATATTGCACGACATACATGTTTTTGCCTATTTCAAATAAGCCACCTAATGCAAAAACAGATAACATTTTTTCAGTCTCATTCTGTTTAGTTGTATTCATCATAATTTCCTCCAGTGCTATTATGAATGAGGTAAGAGACGACGTAAAATAGAAGCGAGCCCACTAACTTTTGTACAATTGTGAGTTTGATTAATTCGAGTTTGCAATATATCACAAATATAATGTTTGTTTAATGAAAATAAATATACATAAAAATATAATTTCAATAATAGTTTATATTGCAACATAAATGAATAATGCCTTATTATGGTAGTATCATTGTAAATCTAATGGACTCCTAACTATTTTCTCTTATGTTTAATTGAGGATGCTCATTAGGTAGGGATTAACATTAAACATGCACTACTAATAGGAGGTATTTCATTGAATCCGATCTTTACTCATACAGAGTACGTTGTTAGAAAGAAAATATTAACTGTACTAGGAGCTAAATTTCATATTTATGATAATAATGAACAGCTAGTCATGTTCTCTCAGATGAAAGCTTTCAAGTTGAAAGAGGATATTCGTCTATATAGTGATGAATCTATGCAACAGGAATTGATAATGATTCAAGCTCGTAGTGTAATTGATTTCGCTGCAACATATGATGTAGTAGATGTTGTAACAAGAGAAAACCTTGGTTCTCTGCGTCGTAAAGGTATGAAGTCAATTCTGAAAGACGAATGGATTATACTCAATGCTAATGAACAAGAAGTTGGTCTTATTAAGGAAGATAGTGCGCTACTTGCATTACTAAGAAGATTTTTAACAAATCTAGTTCCACAAAAATTTCATGGTGAAATAGATGGGAGAACGGTTGTAGAATTCCAACAAAACTTTAATCCTATGGTTAGTAAATTAAATGTGGATTTCTCAGCTAATACAAACAAACAATTAGACCCTCGCTTAGGTCTAGCAGCAGCAGTATTATTACTAGCTATTGAGGGAAGTCAAAGCTAGATAAGGGGAAGATATTATTTTTAAGATTGATTGTGGGGACGTCATTTTACGAGAGTTCATCGTTTCTGATTTAGAAAAATTTCACGAACTTACTTGGCAACCGGAGATTTATGAATATTTACCAGGTTGGAACGTATCAAAAGAACAAAGGGAAGATTGGTTTATTAACTATGAAATTCCGGAGAATAAACAGTTTTTAGATGCTTTATCGAAAGGTGAAGACATTGGTGAACTACGACTACGATTAGGAATCATTTTGAAAGAGACAAATGAACTTATCGGTTGGTGTTGTACAGGCATAAAAGATGAATTGCCACCTCCTAATCGAGAGATTATGTATGCAATTTCTAAGGATCATAGAGGTAAAGGCTATACAACGCAGGCTGCAAAAGGGATAGTCCATTTTTTATTTGAGAACACGAACGTCGATGAGCTAAACGCTATTGCTTTATTAAGTAACATACCATCGAATAGAGTTATAGCAAAGTGTGGATTTAACTTTGAGCATATTATCGAGATTGATAGCGAAAGTTATAATTTATACAAACTTAATAAACGGAAATAATTATTGAAAAAGGAATGTCCAGAAGTCACGCTCTAGTGAGATGACGACGGGGACATTCCTTTTTTAGTATCTATATATAAGACATTTATGAAAGAAGAAGATTACTGTTTACACTATACGGAAGGTAAACCTTTTTTCAACATCTCAAGACGATAAACATATTCAAAAATAAACTCAAATGATTCAAGATGACGTTTCGCTTCAAAAGCGTTAGCTCCCCATGCGTATACACCATGTTTACGCAATACAATCCCAGGTACTCTCGGATCTAAATTTTCTGTAATCTCAGGAATAATAGAAGGGATATGAGCAAAGTTATTCACAATAGGAATTTCCAACTGATATTCTTCTTCCCAAATATTCAATCCTTTAATTAGTTCTACGCCATCAACTGGAATAGAACGGCGATGCCAGTAATATTCAGAGATAACATTGCTAAACACAGAGTGAATATGGAAAATAGCTCCTGCGCCTGTTTTGCGGTAAATTTCACAATGTACCAGCGTTTCAGCAGATGGCTTCAAATTAGTCGTTTCACAAGGAATAGCATCTTGATCTACAAATAGAAAGTCTTCTGAAGTATTAACATATTTATCTTTACCACTTGCAGTTATGCCGAAATAGAATTGATCTGGTGTGTAGTCTCCGATACGTATCGATAGATTTCCCGCAGTACCTGGGAACCAATTGCGCGCAGCAAATGCTTCTTTTACTTCACGTAATTTCATTAATACTTCTTGTTTTTCGTGCAATGAAATTTTATCAAAGCTCATAGTAGTAATTATCCTTTCTGTTTCATAGCTTCTATAATGTCAAAGAAAGTTTGGAATTCTGTATGTGCTATACCAAGCTCGTTACATTTTTCAGTAAGATGAGATCTTGAGTATACAGTATCAGCAATTTTTGCACCTTCAAAATCAGTCACACTATCACCAATAATAATTCTTTCATATTGCTCGCTACTGAATTTACGCATAATGGTAGGTTTACACATTCCGCAGTGATTGTGACATTGTTCATCACAAGAATGTGGCCATAAAATCTCAATTTGTTCTCCAGTAAAATCACTTTTATTGCAGAAAATATGATCTTCAGGAATACCAAAAGATTTAAGTAATGGATATACGAAGAAATCGATACCACCACTCGTTACATAGAAATCAATGTTACTATCTTTGCAGAATTGTACAAATTCGGCAAATCCATCACGAATGACAGCATTTTGAATACCGAATTCAACAACTTCTTTTTCCATAGAAGCGGGAATGAGACGGAATAATGAGCCTACACCTTCTTGAATTGAAATCTCAGTAGAGATAACTTTCTCAACCAATTGTTCCCAGCCTTCAGGCTTGAAATGTTTAATTATCGCAACAATGTTGTCATTAACTGTAATTGTGCCGTCAAAATCACAAAACACAATTTTCTTCTTAGCTGTTGTCATTATTGTTTGATCCCCCAAGCTTCTATTGCTACTCGTAACTCTTCGTGATGTGACTGCGTTGCAGCATCTCGCAAATTAATTCCGTTCATGCTTGCTTGAATTGCTTGGTGGAATGCTCGTCCACCAGCTGCAGTGCCCATCGCGTGACCATGAATACCGCCACCTGCATTGACAACGACATCCATTCCAAAGTCTTTCAAAATTAAAGGAACAATACCTGGATGGATACCAGCTGATGGTACTGGGAAGCTAGTTTTCAAATGATGCATCTCATTAAGTAAAACTTCTTTAATTGCAAGGTTTTCTTCCTTTGGCATAACGACAGAACCATATGGAGAAGGGAAGAGTACTAGATCAGCTCCTGCTAAACGATTAAGTTTACCAAGTAATACTGCTGCGTTAATACCGTAATGCGGTGATGGATACATCGCGCCTGCCATAGCTGGATGAGATGCGATTGGTACATTAATGTCTGGATCACTGCTTAATTCATGCAATACATCATAACCATAAGATAATGTATTAAATAATAGTGCATTTGCACCTGCATTAATTGCTTTTTTGGCTTGAGAAGCTAGTTTACTTGTTGGACCAGTAAGGTTGACTGCATAAAGCAACTTTTGACCAGTGATTGTTTCCGCTTGTCGAGCAGCTTCCATACATACTTCAACACGTTTTTCGATTGGAGTTAATGGATTTTCAAAAAGAATCTCATCATCTTTTATGAGATCAACTCCACCTAAAGCTTGCTCATAAAATTGCTCGCGAAGTGTAGAAAGATCATGGCCAACAACGGATTTGAAAATACTCATAAGTAAAGGACGATCATGCACACCAACAAGATTACGAATGCCTTCTATACCGAATTTCGGTCCAGGGAAAGCTGATGCGAATTGTTCTGAAACATCTATATCGATTAATTTAATACGACCATCCATTGATAATTTTCCGAAAATCGTAACGAGGAGAGCAGGGATATCCTGACTGAAATTAATGTCTGGATATGCAATTTTAATATCTGCATAACGTTCACCAGCTACAGCATTAGTAGGTTCGTGAACATCAATTGATAATACTTTACCAAGATGTTTTTCCATAGAAGCTTTTTTCGCTTCTGGTAGCTCAGTCCAACTACCTACAGTTAGACCTATCGCAATAGAATTAGCTTTTTTATTAAAATCAGCTGTATCGTCATATGATCGATATGTTGCAATACACATACTCATATTAGATGTCCTCCTCGATGCCTTTACCAATTTCTTGAGCGCGCTCTGCGCAACGGTTCATTCCAGCAATAATAGTTGATTCTAGATTACCTTCAGCCATCGTTTCTAGCGCTGCTTGAGTTGTTCCATTAGGAGAGGTTACTTTGCGACGCAAATCAGCAGGAGATTCGCCAGTAGTATTAACCATAGATGCTGCACCTAAAGCAGTTTGCACGACTAGCAACTTAGCTTGCTCAGCAGTTAGACCAGATTGCTGTGCTCCTTTGATCATCGATTCCATTACATAGTAGAAGTAAGCAGGACCACTACCAGATACACTTGTTACTGCATCTTGTAATTGCTCTTCGATGACTACATGAATACCTATAGATTCAAACATCATTTCAGTCATGAAACGTTGTTCTTCAGATACAGACGATGAATAACTAATGCCAGTTGCTCCTAAACCAATAGTACTTGAAGTATTGGGCATCGTACGGACAATAGCCATGTCATTTCCAATTAATTTTTCAAGAGCAGTAATTGACAATCCAGCGATTACCGAAATAATCAACTGATTAGAAGAAAGATTAGGCTTAAGTGCACGAATGGCTTCAACTGCATCCTTTGGCTTCATCGCAAGGAAAATGATATTTGCTTCTTGAAGATATTGCTCATTAGTTTTACCTTGCATTGTTGTTTGAACACCGTACTCGAGATGTAATTGTTGTTGACGATCTTTATTTGAACGATTAAGCATCGATACTTGTTTGCTTGGAATTAACTCTTGGTTGAGTAGTCCTCTAGCAATCGCCTCAGCCATCGAACCGGCTCCGTAGAAGCAAATAAGTTGATTTGAGATTGCGCTAGTTTCATGGTAGTTCTCGTGTGTCATAACATTTTCCCTCCTAAAACTTTTCATATGCTTCAAATTAACTTCATTGATGATGAAAAATTACTTCTAATGCTAAACACAGTAATCAGATCTCGACGAGATAAAAGCTACACCCGAACGGACAGAGAAGCCGTTATGGGTGAATTTCAAGATCCAATGGTACTCTAAAGGACATGACAGCCGTTATTTAACGTAAATGGAACCAAAATGCATCCAAAGATGTGCAATAAGTGCGTCTATGTCCGTAAGGATCGAAAAATAAAGGCATACTCAGCAAATAAGGTTTCTGATGTCCTTTATTCATCGGGTGAAGAAACCAAAATCAACTTTGAATGAAGTTGATTTTGGTTTTGAGCCACTTTTCATAATGAAAAGATACTTTGAAAGCACAGTCTATATTCATCTATATTATGGACGAATTTGTCCATTTCCTTGAATAATATATTTTGTACTAGTTAATGAGGGTAATCCCATAGGTCCACGAGCATGTAACTTCTGTGTACTTATACCGATTTCAGCTCCAAAGCCAAACTCAAAACCATCTGTGAAGCGAGTGGAGGCGTTGTGGTAGACAGCTGCTGCATCGATACTTTGTAGGAATAAAGCAGCATTGATCTCATCTTCTGTAACAATACATTCAGAATGCATCGTACCATACTTTGTAATATGAGCAATGGCTTCATTAACATCCTTCACAATTCGTACGTTCAGTATATAGTCATTATACTCCGTAGCGAAATCTTCTTCCGTTGCTGCAATAATACTGCTTAATAGTAATTGTGCGTCTTTACAGCCGCGAATTTCAACATTTGCTTCTGTTAATGGAGCAAGTAATTGTGCTAGATGCGTTTGAGCGAATTTCTCGTGAACAAGTAAAGTTTCCATTGAGTTACATACAGATGGACGTTGTGCTTTTGCATTTAATGCAATTTGTGCAGCCATTTCTAATTGAGCAGTTTCATCTACAAATGTATGGCATATGCCAGCGCCTGTTTCAATAACTGGAACCGAAGCATTTTCCACAACTGTGCGGATTAATGATGCTCCTCCACGAGGTATGACAACATCGAGTAATCCATTAGCTTTAAGCATTTCATTAACTGATGCGCGATCTGAATCTTCAATTAATTGAATAGCATTAGCAGGGACATCAGTTGCTATTAGCGCGTTACGCATAACTTCAACAATTTTACGATTAGATTGTAGAGCTGCAGAGCCTCCACGTAATACTACAGTATTCCCTGTTTTCAAGCAAAGACCAGTAGCATCAACCGTAACATTAGGACGAGCTTCATAAATCATACCGATAACACCTATTGGAACACGAATTTGCTTTATTTCAAGTCCGTTAGGGCGAGAGAATTGAGAAAGCTGCTCACCAACTGGATCTTCAAGTTCAACCACTTGTTTTAAGCCATCAGCTATTCCAATTATGCGATCTTCATTCAAAGCTAATCGATCTAGCAATGATTCAGTTGTACCATTATTTCTGCCATGTTCAATATCAAGCGCATTAGCTTTAATAATAGCTGCACTTTCATTAACTAGTGCATCAGCCATCGCAAGCAAAGCGTTATTTTTTTGTTCAGTAGATAAATTATTCATTACAGCAGCAGCTTGCTTAGCAAGCAACGCTTTAGTTTTTACTTCCGAGAAATTCGTCATCATAAACCCTCCTAAATTTTCATTGTTGTCTTGATAATCACGCAATGTAACAAAACCCAGCAACGTGTACGATACGAGTACACAAGCGGACAAATGCACGAAACTTAAAATAAAAGTTTAAAAAGCGGGCTTTCAGAATCGAGAAGATGGCTCACAGCGAAAACGAGTAGCACAGCGTACGTATTGTGTACGCGAGCACACACAGGCTTTCGATGGGGGACATATTCGATGTCGAATAAGCTGCGTTAGAACTACATCGTTATAAAATTCCACTTTTTAAACAACTTCTAAAGAGTGATCCATTCATCTCTGTGAATTACTTCTATGCGCTGTACGTCAACACGTCGTTCAACTTCATCGGAATTAAGTCCTGCAGCAGCTTGTAATTGCCATGTTGCATAGTTGACAACACCTCGCCCAACAATGGTGCCTTGTGTGTCGATAACTTCAACCACATCGCCAGGATGGAAATCTCCAGATACTTGAACTACGCCTGCGGGCAATAAACTTTTATGTCTATCAATAAGTGCTGTTACAGCTCCATTATCAATCGTAATTGAACCGACTGGAGTAGAGTGGAAGCCTAACCATTGTTTTTTCATAGGTAACGATGTTTGTTCTGTATCGAAGTATGTACCTCGACCATTCCCTAAAATAGCGGAAGGTAATTCTCCAGTATATTGTACACGCCCGATGAATGTTGTTACGCCACCTCGCATTGCAATACGAGCAGCTTCAATTTTTGATCTCATACCACCAGTACCGACAGCGCTGCCAGCCCCACCAGCTAGTGCCATAATAGCATCTGATATTTCAGCAACTCGTTCGATTTTGGTTGCATCAGGATCTTTACGGGGATCAGCTGTATATAAGCCATCCATATCAGTAATAATCGCCAACTTATTAGCTTTAGTCATTGTAGCTACAAGCGCGGATAGATGATCATTATCACCGAATTTCAAAACGATTTCAGCGGTAGAAACCGTATCGTTCTCATTAATGATCGGAATAATACGTTGAGCAAGTAATTCTTCGATTGTCATTAAAGCGTTATTAATCCGTTTACGATTAGAGAAATCATAGCGAGTAAGTAATATTTGCGCTGCAACGATACCATATTGTGAGAAAGCTTCTTGATACGCTTGCATTAATAATGCTTGACCTACTGCAGCAGCAGCTTGTTTTTGATGAACCATTTTAGGACGAGACTCGTATCCGATTTCACGGAAACCAGCAGCTACCGCACCTGAAGTAACAAGAATAACATCGTTACCTTGTTTATATAATTCAGCAAGTTCAGCAGCAAAAAATTGAATATTTTGTTTATGTAGTCCACCCTCATCAGAGGTTAGGGAGCTACTACCGATTTTCACGACAATTCGTTCCATATATACCATCCTAGCTTAAAGTAGTGAAGACAATAAAAAAGACCTTCGTCCTAAATAAAGGACGAAAGTCGTTAACTCCCGCGGTACCACCTTAGTTGACACAAGTATAGTGTCCAGCTTAAGCCTTATAACAGAAGGCGCTGTCCGATTGTTATCGGCCGTTCAGAGATTGGTTTCAGTAGTATGCTAATAGTAAATTCTTTCAGCCCAAGGAATTTACTCTCTGGATTAAGCAATTTCTACTTACTGGTCTCATCAACACGTTAATATGTAATTGTTAATAGAATATCATGAAATGGATGTAGCTGTAAAGAAAACAAGCCATAATACGGCCACTACCCAGGCCATCGAAGATATCCAATCAAGAAGCAAGAACAAGCAGCGCTTCGATCACGAAGTGAACGACAGCCCCAGACCATCGAGGAAATCCAAGAAGTCATGTCGAGGTAGCCATTCAAGAAGTAAGCAGCGTTTCGATCACAAAGTGAGCGACAGCCCAGATCATCGAAGGAAATCCAAGAAGTCATGTCGAGGTAGCTATTCAAGAAGAAAGCTTCCTCGAGAAGATCGCGCGTCAGCACCGAGAAGATGGGATGAAGCTAGTGACGCGAAGCGCGGAATGTACGTTATTGGTACATGAGCACTGGAGCTAACGATGAATGCCATATTCGATGCCGACTATACTACGAAGCTTCACATCGTGATCACGTGCGATCACGATCAAAAGAGGTTGAGTTTGCCGATGCGATAGACAGCTTCCTGCAATCTCTCCTCACTTGTCAGAAGACCAAGGCGAACATAACCTTCTCCTGAAGTTCCGAATCCATGTCCAGGAGCTACAACTACTGCTGCTTTTTCTAATAGAAGATCAGCAAATGATGCAGAAGAGTATCCTTCTGGTACTGGTAACCAACAGAAGAATGAACCAGTAGGCTTCGCAGCTTTCCAACCTATTTCGTCAAGCGCAGTGAAGAGTGCATCACGACGACTTTCATAAGTAGCTGTTAATTGTTCTACGCACTCTTGTGAACTGGTTAAAGCAACTGCAGCTGCTTCTTGGATACCACCGAATAGAGAGCAATAATAATGATCTTGAATCAAATTTATTTGCTCAATAATTTGTGCATTACCTAGAGCAAAACCAACACGCCAGCCAGCCATATTGTAACTTTTCGATAAAGTGTAAAACTCAATGCCGACATCTTTTGCTCCTGCAGATTGTAAGAAGCTAGTTGGCTTTTTGCCGTCGAAGCCAATCGTTCCGTAGGCAAAGTCACTTGTTACGATAATATTATGTTTGCGAGCAAATGCGATAGCTTCATCATAGAAGGCACTATCAGCAGTCGCTCCGGTAGGATTATTAGGATAATTTAAAAACATCAGCTTAGCTTTATCTGCAATGGCAGGATCGATCGCTGCTAAGTCAGGTAAGTATTCGTTACGTTCAATAAGTGGCATGAAATGCATACTAGCACCTGCTAGAGCAACACCAGACCAATAATCTGGATAGCCAGGGTCAGGAACTAGACAAACATCGTCTGGATTAAGGAAACACTGACTAATTTCTACTAGTCCAGTTTTACCACCAAATAATATTGCAACTTCTGTTTGTGGATCAAGATCAACGTCATAATCTTCCTTATAGCGAGTCACAACAGCTTCCTTCAAGAAACTATAACCACTAAATGGAGGATATTTATGATACTGCGGATTTGCAGCAGCTTGTTGTAGAGAACTCACAATATGTGGAGGTGTCGGCTGATCGGGATTACCTTGACCTAAATTAATTACATCTTTACCTAATGCAATTTGTTTGTTTGCTTTTGCAACAAGAGTAGAAAAAAATTGAGTGGGTAGACCGGTCATTCTAGTTGCAGGTTCGATTATTATTTTTTGCTTTGTCGTCATTAACTCTCCACCATCCATGATTCGAAATTACTTTTCAATTTTTACAATAGAACTAATGTAGCATGAATGGCGAGAGAAATGAAGTGGATGAGGAAAAAATCCAAGCCTGTTAATCGGGAATAGATAAATATTGAATGAATGGTTTTACATCATTATGAATGTTGAAAATATAAGGCTTCTTTGCTTCATCAAATATGAGCAACATTGGTTCTTTGTCCTCATAATAGAAGAGAAATACTTCGATGACATTTAGTTTCGTTGTTCCGACTTTCAGAGTTGCAGCTGGTTTAACAGGTACACGTACAATATATTTTGCTTTTAAGTCTGGAGATACTTCAGGAGCAAAGCCAGTAATGCCAGATAGCCATTGATGAACATTTTTTTGGAAATAATCATTGTTTTCGGTTGTTTGAACAACTTGCCCTTTCTTTACGTCAAAAACTTGAACTCGATTGGCGAGCTCACTTTGCTCTGGGAGCATTAATTGCGTCGGTATTGCATTGTCTTCACCTATAAATGCGGCTTCTGCATCGACTTCATAATGATTCGGTGCACCATAGGAATGTTCTAGGGGTAACAATGAAGAAAAACAAAAACATATTGCAAGTGAGAAGAGTGAAAGTATTTTCATTGGTTATTCTCCTTCAATTAAGATGCAGTGTTACTTATTCCAATTGTAAGCGAATGACAATAAGCAATGGGAATTGAATAATATTCCAAGCTTAGTAATAGTAAGCTCAAATTATAAAAGTAACATGCTGTGATGAGATTAGCTTGCCCATCTTGACATGTATCCATGACAAGGTATGATTAGGGAAATGGTTCTAATCAGGAAGCTAATGAAAAGTTAGATCAACGCTTACGAAGCTACTTTTCATATCTAAGTAGCAATACAAGAAGCTAATGAAAAGTTTTAGGAGGAGTCATCATGAGTCAGACGTTGAAATTCGCAATCATTCAAATGCACGTTGAGGTTGGTAATGTAGAAGCGAATACTGTGAAATTAAAAAATAAGTTATATCAGGCAGTATCTGCAGATCAAAAACCTGATGTTATTCTATTTCCGGAAATGTGGAATACAGGTTATGCCTTAACCGAAATTACAACATTAGCCGATCGTAACGGTGAATCAACAAAATTATGGTTATCACAGTTCGCAGCAGAACATAAAGTGAACATTGTTGCTGGCTCTATTGCGGAATCCAAAGAAGATGGTGTGTATAATACAATTTATGCGTTCAATCGTAATGGTGAAGTAATTAGTGATTATTCTAAGTTACATTTGTTCCGTCTTATGGATGAAGAGAAGTATTTGCAAGCAGGGGACAAAGTAGGGCAATTACAAATAGATGGAATTGATGCAGGGATGATGATTTGTTATGATATTCGTTTCCCAGAATTGTTCCGTCGTCTTGCACTAGATGGAGCTAAAGTAATGTTTGTGCCTGCACAATGGCCAAATCCTCGACTGCATCATTGGAGAACATTGTTAATGGCTAGAGCAATAGAAAATCAAATGTATGTTATTGCATGCAATCGCATGGGTATAAGTGGTGAGAGTGAATTCTTCGGTCATTCTATCGTTATTGATCCTTGGGGAGAAATCGTTGCTGAAGCTGGAGACGAGGAGACGATATTGAGTGGAGAAATAGATATGAGCATCGTTGATAAAGTTCGCTCTACCATTCCAGTGTTCAAAGATCGCCGACCTGAGCAGTACTAAGTAGGATAATTAATAATCATCAAAGGGCATGTACATATGATATTAATTATACAATTATATCGTAAAAACAGGGTTGCTCCTACATGTAGTGGGGCAACCCTGTTTTTAATTTAGATTCAGTTAACTTTAATTATCATTATTATTTTAGGTTTGATTAAGTACAATTAACCTAGTTTAATACCAAATGCAATCCATCTTCCATCTATGTCTTCAACTACAAATTCTTTATTGTTGTAATCAGTATGATCTAATCTACGGATTAATTTCACATTAGAGTTAATAAACTCTTCTTGAAGTTCTTCCTGATTCTTTGTAATAAAGTATGCATCATATCCATAGCCATATAATTCTCTATTAGGTATTACTTTTTGTCCGTTTGTTCTAGTTAATATAATTTCTGTTGTATCTCGATACAAACAAATATGAGGTTCTGTTGCTTCGAGAAATTGAACAGCTTTGAATCCCATTTTCTGTTCATAAAAATCCGCAGTTTTTATTATTTCAGGTGTTGGAAATATACAGTGTGATTGTAATAGAAAATTTTTTATTGAAATCTCTCCTTATAAAATTTAGAAATAGGCAGTTAATGCTCATTAATTGTTTCTCTTAAAGTAGCAATAAAAGCTTGAGCTGCCTTAGATAAATATCTTCCTTTACGACTAGCGATCACAAGAGTCCGAGTTGGATGTGATTTCAGCTTAAGATATATCGGTGTATAATCAGACAGTGAATTGCGAGTCAACATATTTGGAACGAATGCGATACCCATCTCACCAGCAACAAGTGATTGCACAGTATCAATATTAGTACTCTCAAATACAACTCTTGGCGTAAAGCCTGCGGTTTCACAGAGTTCTAATGTAATTTGACGAAACCCTTGACCACGTTTCAGAGCAATAAAGGGTTCATCTCTCAACTCAAGTATATCTATTGGATCTGTGCGACCCGCAAGTCTATGGTTTTTCGGAACTGCGACACAGATTTCTTCTTCCATATAAGGTTCACACGATAAGGTAGCGTCAATAAGCGGTAAAGTAAGTAAACTTAGATCCGTCCCACCGCTAGCCGTTAATTGCTCAAGCTTTGCGGTCGTCTCCTCGACAAGCACGACTTCAATTTGTGGATATTGTTCGCCAAAACGAGGAAGTACAAGTGGTAGAATATGTGCTCCAGTAATAGGTAATGTCCCAACTACAAGTTTACCTTTACGCATTTGCGCCATATCATCCATCTCTTGACGAAGTTGCTCAACCGCATCAAGTATATCTTGCGCTTTATCTACAAATACTTGACCAGCCTCAGTTGGTTCCACAGAATTAGTCGTTCTTCGAAATAACATCACATTCAGCTCTTGCTCAAGCTTAGAAAGTTGCTGACTAAGAGAAGGCTGTGCAATATGAAGCTTCTCCGCTGCCCGAGAAAAGTTCTTGTCCTTCGCGATTTGTATAACGTAACTTAATTGTCTTAATTCCATTTTAATACCTACCTTATAGTTATTTGGTGTGAAATTAGTATATGAAAGTTCATTTATGATCCGTTTAGTACATATTTGTTTGAAGAAAGTTTGAAGAAATTATTAAGTCGCAGTAATACTTAAAAGCACAGACCTACTACCCCAGCGAAGAGAATGACTTGCTAGTGTAAACCCCCAGCGGAGAGAATTAATTGATAGTGTAAACTCCCCCGCGGAGAGAACGACGCGCTAGTGTACTCCCCAGCAGAGAGAACTTATCGCTAATATGAATTCCCAGCGAAGAGAACGGATTGCTAGTGGAAAAGCGTAGCGGTCGTTTTTGTCCTCGGATTTGTACCACTATTACAATTACAATAAATCCGAGGACAACGGCGATTGAAACAGCAATTCGTTCTCGTAGCGGTCTCCTACATGAAATACAATCAGCTCTCAAAGTGTCCCCGATAAAAATAGCAATCGGTTCTCGGAGCGATCCTAATTGAGAAGGATTATCAAAATCAATAAAGTTTTACTCTTCTATAGGTTTTATCTATAAAGGCTATAGATATTATATCTTAGAATAATGAAAAAAGACATGTTATAGTTAATTTAATAAAAATATGCGTTGCACGGCAATGCTACAGAATCGATAGAGGTGAGTTTAATGGCGAAAAAAACAATGTTCGAGAAAATTTGGGAAAATCACGTCATTCATCAAGAAGAAGGCAAACCAAGTGTAATTTATATCGACCTGCATCTTGTTCATGAAGTAACTTCTCCACAAGCATTTGAAGGTCTTCGTATGACTGGTCGTAAAGTTCGTCGTCCTGAGCGCACGTTTGCTACAATGGACCACAACGTTCCAACACAAGATCGTTTCAACATTAAAGATCCAATTTCTAAACAACAAATTGATACACTAACGCAAAACTGTAAAGATTTCGGCGTAACGCTATATGATCTTGATACAATTGACCAAGGTGTTGTTCACGTTATGGGTCCTGAACTTGGACTTACAGCTCCAGGTAAAACTATCGTTTGTGGTGACTCACATACTTCAACTCATGGTGCATTCGGTGCTCTTGCATTCGGTATCGGTACTTCTGAGGTTGAGCATGTTATGGCAACTCAATGTTTGCAACAATCTAAAGCAAAAACGATGGAAATTCGTTTCAATGGTAAACGTAAACCAGGCGTAACTGCAAAAGATTTGATTCTAGGTGTTATTGCTCAGTATGGTACTGACTTTGCAACTGGTTATGTAGTTGAATACACTGGCGAAGCAATCCGTAGTCTTACAATGGAAGAGCGTATGACTGTATGTAATATGTCCATTGAAGCTGGTGCTCGTGCAGGTATGATCGCTCCAGATGAAACTACTTTCAACTACTTACGTGGTCGTCAGCATGTTCCTGCTGATTACGATGCTGCAGTAGAAATTTGGAAAGAGCTAGTAACTGACGAAGGCGCTGAATTCGATACAGTTGTTGACTTTGATGTTGATTCTCTAATTCCGCAAGTAACTTGGGGAACTAGCCCAGGTATGGGTACTAACATTGAAGCTAATGTTCCTAACCCAGCTGAAATGGCTACTGAAAATGAACGTAAAGCTGCGGAAGCAGCGCTTGAATATATGGACTTGAAACCAGGTACACCAATGACTGAGATTGAAATCGATTATGTATTTATCGGTTCTTGTACGAATGGTCGTATTGAAGATTTACGTGCTGCTGCTGAAATCGCACGCGGATATAAAGTATCTGATAGAGTTACAGCTATCGTTGTTCCAGGTTCAGGTCGCGTTAAGATTCAAGCTGAAAAAGAAGGACTTGATAAAATCTTTACAGAAGCTGGATTTGAATGGCGTGAAGCTGGTTGCTCAATGTGTCTAGCTATGAACCCAGACGTATTGAAACCAGGTCAACGTTGTGCTTCAACTTCAAACCGTAACTTTGAGGGTCGTCAAGGTCGTGGTGGTAGAACACATCTAGTGTCTCCTGCAATGGCAGCAGCTGCAGCTATCGAAGGGCGTTTCACAGATGTTCGTAACTGGGAAGTTAAACAACCAGTAGCTAACTAATTGGAGATAAGAAAGGGGTAACCATCATGGATAAATTTATTCAACATACAGGTATCGTAGCTCCCGTTGACCGTGTCAACGTTGATACGGATGCTATCATTCCAAAACAATTTTTGAAACGTATTGAGCGTAGTGGTTTTGGTCAATTCTTATTCTACGAATGGCGTTTTGACGAAGAAGGTAATGTGAATCCTGAATTCGAACCGAACAAACCACGTTATGAAGGTGCATCTGTACTTATTTCTCGTGCTA
Organism: Candidatus Pristimantibacillus lignocellulolyticus; assembly: GCA_023639215.1. Taxonomy (NCBI): domain Bacteria; kingdom Bacillati; phylum Bacillota; class Bacilli; order Caryophanales; family Paenibacillaceae; genus Pristimantibacillus (SeqCode); species Pristimantibacillus lignocellulolyticus (SeqCode). The sequence goes on along the minus strand of CP097899.1, from coordinate 4,556,697 downwards.
ACTTTGGTTGTGGATCTTCTCGTGAGCATGCTCCTTGGGCAATCCTTGATTATGGTTATAAAGTAGTTATCGCTCCATCTTATGCGGATATCTTCTTTAATAACTGTTTCAAAAATGGTATTCTACCTATTAAGCTTAGCGAAGAGCAAGTGGAAGACTTATTCCAACGTACAGCTAAGTATGATGGCTATCAACTAAGTGTTGATCTTGAGAGTAAGAAGTTAACTGATAACTATGGTCTTGATATTAATATTGATATCGATGAGCACCGTCGTCAATTTTTACTTCAAGGTCTTGATGATATTGGTCTTACACTTCAACATGCAGATGCAATTACTGCATATGAAGAAAAACGCGCACAAGGCATCGTTTAATATACGATTTGAAGGCACCGATTGGCAATTTATTGCTGGTCGGTGTTTTTATTTCTAAATTCCTTTACATACATATTAATAAATAAAAGATATAATGATCCATAGAGATATTTTAATAGTTTAATATTTTTTGCCTAGCGCAACTTTTTTGGACAAAATGCGTCTAAATTGGTGATAGGTTGACAACATATGAGATTGAAGAAATGATCATCGAGGTGGGAAATGAAAAAAAGTAAAAGTAGTTTTATTATTGTTCTATGTTTATTTGTAATGTTTGGATTAGTAGGCAATGTATCAGCGGCAGTTGTTCCAAAAATTTTTGTTGATGGAAATCAGTTAAAAAGTGATGTGGATCCAGTCATTATACAAGGTACCACACTTGTCCCACTAGCTGTATTATCAACAGGCCTCGGATATGGCGTAAAATGGAATCAAGCATTAGAACAAGTTACAGTAACGGATGATGACTTTAATATCGTACTAACGATAGGACAGAAAATTGGATTGGTTAACAATGAAAGCTATGAGTTAGCTTTGGCTCCGATTGTAGTTAAAGGGCGAACAATGGTGCCCCTACGTTTTGTAACTGAGATTTTAGGGTTTAAACTAGTTTGGAAACAAGCGGAGAAAGAAATATATTTGACCAGTCCGGTGAAAGTGCCTGAAGTAACGGAACCGACGGTACCTGCAGTGCAAACAGGTACGGTTACTGGAGTAACGGTGGATGCAGATTCTACTATTCATATTAACTATACAGGTTCAATGAAAGAGCCAACAACGATGTTGTTAACTTCACCGAACAGGCTTGTCGTTGATCTACCAGATACAAGTTATACATATGACTTATCTAATGGTTTTATAAAAGGGCAGACAGAAGTAACGTTAGATGGTTATCAGAACATAACAGGATATCGCTATTCTATTTTTAGCAATAATCCGTTAAAAGCAAGATTTGTTATTCTATTTAACGAAGTTCCAAAGTACCAAATTGTCAAAACGGATACAGAAGTGAAAATATTGTTTGGTGATAATGTCGATACGGAAACACCTACGCCATCTCCAACGCCTTCACCGACACCATCTCCAACACCGACACCTACTGTTCCACCAGTAACAGGAAAAGATGTTTATCATGTTGTGCTTGATGCAGGTCACGGTAAGCAGGATCCAGGCTACGTTAATAATAAATTAGGACTTTTTGAGAAAACGTTTAATCTAAGTGCGGTATTGAAACTAAAGACAGAACTTGAAAAAAACCCGAAAATAGTCGTTCATCTTACTAGATCTGATGATACCTTCTTAGAATTAAATGAACGTGTTGCATTCGCAGAGAAAATACCAGGACTGGGTAAGAAAGCAGATATATTTATATCTGTTCACGCGAATGGTTTTACTACAAGTGCTCCTAGCGGTACAGAAACGTATTACAGTCGTGCCGATAGTAAGAAGTTAGCTGAAACTATACATCCGCGAATGGTTGCTGCTGTAGGTTTGAAAGACCGTGGTGTGAAAACTGCTGGTTTTAAAGTAATCAAGGCTACAACAATGCCTGCAATATTATTAGAAGTTGGTTTTATGAGTAATGACAATGATGTTAAAGTTCTGTTTAATGAAGCAACCCAGAAAAAATTTGCTGAAGAAGTTGCTGCTGGTGTAAAAGAATATCTTAATTTGAAATAATGGTCGTTATTATTGTTGAAACGATACCGGTTGCTATTTCAATCTATCATTCAATAATGTTATGATAGATTAGTAGATTTTTGAAATAAACTGTACAATATGTACAAACCGTAGTGGATTACAATGGGCAAGTTAACACCATTCCTCTGCGGGTTGTACTTTACTTTGATGGAGGATATGAAGCTATTCATATCCTCCTATAATTATTATAAATAAGGTGGGAATCCATTATGCCAAAACATTTTTCATGGAAAAAGATTATGTCGGGTGCAATTGCTTTTACTCTAATTACTGGTAGCGCTATTCCAGTATTAACATCAAATGCTGCAGTAGTACAAGCAGCAACAACTGGAATTACACCATTTGTAGATATTCCAGCGGGCTTTTACGGTGAAAAGCATATATATCGTTTATCTTTGCAACAAATCGTTAAAGGGTATCAAGACAAAAAAACAGGAGTGTTTACATTCCAACATAATAATACAATTTCGCAAGAAGAAGCTGTTATTATGGCGATCCGTTTTGCAGGCTTAACGAATGAACTTAAAGAAGCAGATATGATCTTTTTCAATGAAGGTTTTGTTGTGAAAGATGATTATAAACCATACATAGAATTAGCCTTCGAAAAAGGCCTTTTAGATCGTGAGCTTGAGTATAAGCTAGCAGCAGCGGATAAAGCTAATAAATGGGGTTCTAAAGCAGCAAGTCGTGAATGGGTTACTAAATTAATAATTAAAGCACTAGGTGCTGAAGAGAAAGCATCACAACTTGCTACAACTGCCACCAAATTTACAGATAACAGCAAAATCGATAGTAAATATCTTGGTTATGTGAATGCAGCGATTGAATTAGGGTTAATAAAAGGACTTACAACAACAACGTTTGGTCCTACATCTCCAATTAATCGTGCAAGTTTTGCTACAATACTAAGCCGTGCGCAAAAGGACTTCCCAATTGAAGTAGAAGGTCAGCATTATGGTGTTGTAACTGCGATCACGGATAAATCTATTACTCTATATGAGAATAATGTTGAAACAACGTATACGACAGATGCTACAACTGGATATTACGAGACGGATAATGATTTTGCAGTTGATAGAAGTAAACTGACGCAATATGGAAAAGTAGCTGTTTTCGTATCAGGTGGAGTTGCTAAATTCATCGAAGCTCAAGGATATGAAAAGCATGTGGAGAGTGTTACATACACTGTTGGTAAAGTTAATACTGCTGAGAAAACAATCTATGTATGGATTGACAACAAACCTGTCGCAATCACTTACAATGATAAAGTGAAAATATTGAATGCCAAAGGTGAAACTATTCCAGTAACATCAATTAAAGAAAATGATAGTATTACGATTTTACGAGATACTTTCCGTGATAATGCAATCCCAATTTCCATCACGTTGAATAATGCCGAGCAAGTAGTAACAACAATTTCAGGATTATTCTACAATTCAAATAGTAAATCTATTACTGTAAAAACGGATAAAGGTCTTGTAAGTAAGTTCCTTGCTCCGAAAGTAGCGATTTCAATTCCTTTTATAAATAATCCATCAATTTCAGATCTAATTGGCGAAGCTGACCAAGTGACGATTACGATGAATGAAAAAGATGAAGTTACGAGTATTGTTGTATCTAATCGTAATATTAAGACGATGTATGCTCCAAAACTTATTAATGTCGACACTACGAACAATTTGATAACTGCAATGAATTCCGAAGGTAATAAGGCGGAAGCTTTATTTTTGACGAACAGTACACGCTATATGATAGATGGTGTATTAGTTGATTATGCAAACGTTAAAGGTATGGTTGCTACTTGGAAAAATATTGTAATTCGATATGCAGAGCAAGATGGTAAAAATGTTGTTATCTATTATGATATGGTTACGGAGTATGAAGGTGAATTAGTTGAGTTGAACGATACAGACAAAATGGTAACGTTCAAACTTATTGATGGATCGATAGTGAAGTTACCTTACAATGGGGCAACAATTCAAAGTCTAACAAATACGACGACTAATTTCTTGAACATGAAGATTGGTTCGAGTTTAACATTCTCTCTTGCTTCTAATGAAATGAAGGTTTCATCTTTCAGATTGCATGAAACACATCCGTTAACGATTCAATCGATTACACAATTAACAAAAGATATTAAATTCAAAGATGCTAAAGGTAACCCATATTCTGCATTATTTACAGAAGTTAATGTTGTGAAAGCTGATGGTTCACCAGCAACAATTAATGATCTTGTTATCGGTAGTACTGTTAATGTAGTATTTGCTGGTTACCAAATTTCAACGATTACTATACCTTAAATGAGTCATTATACGTAACATTTTGTGAAAACTGCCCTTTTAGGGCAGTTTTTTTTGTAATATAGTGAATTGTTACTTGCACAGTGTAGATTTTTTCGCTACACTTTGAACGATGGTTATGAAGTGGAGGCAAACGAATGAATGGAAAGCAAAAAATGAGGCATGTATTAGACATATTAGCTGATATGTTTCCTGATGCTCATTGTGAACTTATTCACAGCAATCCATTTGAATTAACGATTGCTGTACTGCTTTCAGCTCAATGTACAGATGAAACAGTGAATAAGGTGACGGTTAATTTATTCCAAAAGTATAAATCTCCTGCAGATTATTTGGCTGTGCCTCTTGAAGAACTTGAAGGAGATATCCGGAGAATAGGTTTATTTCGTAGTAAAGCTTCTAATATACAAAAATTGTGCCGTATCGTCATTGATAAGTATAATGGTGATGTACCAAATACTCATGAAGGCCTAGTTGAATTACCTGGCGTTGGACGTAAGACGGCTAATGTGGTAATGTCAAATGCGTTTGGTGTTCCTGCCATTGCAGTTGATACCCATGTGGATCGAGTCTCCAAGCGTTTAGGTTTTGCCAAACAAGACGATAACGTATTAGAAGTAGAACATAAACTGATGAAGCTGGTACCGCGAGAGGAATGGACCCTAACACATCACCGTTTAATCTTTTTTGGTCGCTATCATTGCAAAGCGCAAAATCCGCAATGTGCAGTCTGTCCTTTAATTGAGTTGTGCAAAGAAGGAAAGAAACGTATGAAAGTCACAGAAAAAACTAAAGCTAAGTTAAAAACTAAACTAACGTAATGAGGATGATTAACAAATGAAATGCATTTCTGTATACACAAATAGTTTTGAACAATTTTCTGATATCTATGAACAAGTTCTTGAATCACCTCCTCAAGAAAATGAAGATATTTTATTCGATGGTATTACGGTAAGTGGTTCAGGACATGTACCGCACCAATACATTGAACGTATGCGTGTTAAACCAGAAGTTGTAGTAATGAGAGAAAAAGCTCGAGATATTATGATTCTTCAACATGGTAATGTATTCGAGATCTGCTTACCTTCTGATGGAGAAGACGAAGAAGTATATGAAGAAGAAGTTGTTGAATAAGGAGAGACATTGATATGTCGATGGCCAGTTTACTAGAGAAGATTCAATATATCTCAGGTGAAATGACTTCACATAACGATCATATACATGCTCACAAAGCATTAGAGTTGAATAGTAAGCTGACTGAAGGTCAGCTTACTATTGCTTTATGTGGACACTTTTCTGCAGGCAAATCTACATTAGTAAATACTTTATGTGGTGCCAAATTGCTACCTTCTAGCCCAATACCCACTAGTGCGAATGTCGTAACGATTTCTTATAGTGAGCAAAGCAAGGCAGAAGTAGAAGTGTGGAGTAATGGTACAACTCGTTATGATGAAGTAGCGATTGAGCAGTTAGATCAATATTGTACAGATGGTGAACAATTTATTTCAGTCAACATTCATTATCCAAGTCCGCTCTTAAAGAATGGGCTCGTCCTACTTGATACACCTGGCATAGATTCTACGGATGCCGCCCATAAATTAGCGACAGAGTCAGCTTTACATATGGCTGATGTAGTTTTCTATGTCATGGATTACAATCATGTTCAGTCAGAGATCAACTTTTCCTTTGCGAAAGAGTTGAAGGAATGGAATAAGCCATTATACTTTATTGTTAATCAGATCGATAAGCACCGTGAACAAGAATTAAGTTTTGCAGATTACGAACAAAGTGTTGTAGAAGCATTCCATGCATGGCATTTGGAACCTGCAGGAATTTTGTACTTGTCACTGCGAGAACCTAATCATCCACATCATCAATGGCAGCTACTGCAACGTTTGATAGATGAGTTGACTAAGCAACAATCGCATCTGAGTACATTCAGTGTCTGGTCATCGATTTTTCAGTTAGCGAAGGAACATGGACAGGTAATAGAGGAACATTCCTCAGAGAAGCGTCACAAGCTCCTCCAAGCTATTGGAGGCGAAGATCAGCTAATTCATGTGGAATCGCAATTGAAGGAGCTTAACGCACGAATTTCAGAGTTACACATGCATATAGAACAGTTTCCGATCGAGCTTCGTAAAGAGATTGAAGCTTTGTTAGACAATGCTAATATTACACCTGCTGAATTGCGGGATTTGGCACATCAATTTCTTGAAAGTCGCAAACCAGGTTTTCGTCAAGGTTTGTTATTTGCTAAAGGTAAAACTACCCAAGAGCAAGAGCGTCGCTTAGCACAATTTCATGAAGAACTGCAGAAGCTTACAAATGCCGCGATTGAATGGCATCTTAAAGTATTACTTCGTAACGCAGGTAAAAGGATTGTTTTTGACGATCAATTATTAGAGCAATTGCTCTTAAAGATCGATGAGAATAGTCCAAAGGAACAAATGCTTATCTCTAAAGTAAACCATGGTGCAGTTTTTGGTAATGAATATACGATGACATATAGCAAAGATTTGGCTAGTGCAATTAAGCTTAGTTATCGTCAAGTCGCATTAGATATTGTCGACCAACTGTGGGAATTCTTCAAAGAAAGTAATAAGACACAAATTATTGAGTTGCAAGAGCAACTAATGCAGTGGAACGAAAAAGCATCTGCAGTAGAACAATATCGTTTGCTTGAAACGGAAATCAATAATTATCAAGCGAAATTATTGTCTAGTTTGGAACCACCAATTGAATCTCCTACCCTTCCTGATCCAATACAACTACAACTAGAAGATACACAACCAGACAGCGATCAAGAACTTGTTACTTTTGTTGAGCAGAGAGAACATGTGGACTTAAGTGAGATGTTTGCAGCACAAGAGGATAACAAGATTAGCTCATTTTCTGTAGAGCAACAACAATCCTTGCAGACCAGCATAAGTGATCAGCTTAAAGCAGTAGCGAAGCTAATCTCGTCTGTTGAAGGTCTTGATGGAAATGCACATGATTTGTTAGTGAAGAGTGAACGACTAACTCATAATGAGTTTACGATTTCATTATTTGGAGCGTTCAGCGCTGGTAAATCATCGTTAGCTAACGCACTTATCGGAGAAGCGGTATTGCCAGTTAGTCCGAATCCAACGACAGCTGCAATTAACAGTTTAATGCCTCCAAATGAAAGATTTGAACATAACACAGCACTCATTTATATGAAATCAAAAGAGTTAATGCTCGATGATATTTATTACTCCTTATCATTGTTAGGACATACAATTACTCAAAAAGCGAGAGAAGATGTAGAGCATCTCTTCAAGCTTATTGATGGTATAACGCCTGATAGTATTCACAATGGGGGAAGAGCACATTATAGCTTCATTAAAGCGGCAAGACAGGGATGGGCTGCGCAAGAACAATGGTTAGGCAAAGAACGTAAAGTGGATCGTGATCTGTATGTGAAGTATGTTGCAGAAGAACAGCTATCTTGCTATGTACAAGAAATTAAGTTCTATTATGATTGTCCGTTGACAGCTGCAGGAATTATATTAGTGGACACTCCTGGAGCTGATTCTGTAAATGCAAGGCATACTGGCGTCGCGTTCAATTATATTAAAAATACGGATGCGATAATATTTGTCACGTACTACAATCACGCATTTTCACATGCAGATAGACAATTTTTGAATCAATTGGGACGTGTGAAGGATCAGTTTGAACTTGATAAAATGTTCTTTATTGTCAATGCAGCAGATCTAGCTTCGGATAGCGATGAGCTTCAAGGTGTCCTTAATCATGTTGAGAGCAATTTGAATGGACATGGCATAATGCAGCCTAGATTGTTCCCGATATCCAGCATTCAAGCTTTAGAAGCGAGACAAAGTAAAGATGAGACATTATTGCAGCAATCAGGCCTTTCAGCATTCGAACAATTATTTTTCCGATTCATTCATGAAGAGTTAGGTTCATTAACGGTAGATGCTGCTAAGCAAGAATTACTGCGTAGCCAACAATTAGTATCTGGTCTATTAAATGGAGCTCGTGATGCACAAGCAGACAAAGCAGCAACGCTCCAAGCAATCGCGTTGTCAGAACGTGAATTAGGAGAGCAGATCCAACGATTCGCAAATTCACCAATACCTCAAGCATTAGTTCAAGAAATTGAAGAGTTGATGTATTACATTATTCAGCGAATTCGTTTCCGCTTTGGTGATTTCTACAATTATGCATTTAACCCGTCGCAATTACGTGATGATATTGGGCAACTGCAACAAGCGGTCTGGACTTCATGGCTAGAATTGCAAAGAACGCTTGCCCTAGAATTGGAGCAAGAATTGTTAGCGACAACGTTACGTATCGAGAAGAATTTGAAGAATCAATTGGCTGAACCATATACACAATTAGGGCAACAAGCAATGCAGAGGTTAAATGGTTATCAAATCGCAACATTCCAGGTCGAACATATTGTTCAGCCAGCAGGACAATCTTCTTGGACTTTTGATGACATGAAATCAAAGTGGCTTTGGAGTCAATTCAAATCACCGAAAACATTTTTTGAAGGCGCTGGTAAAGTTGCACTCCGTAAAGAGTTAGATGCTATACTGTTTCCAACGATGGAGATGTGGATGCAAGCAGTTAGCTCAGAGTGGCAGCTACATTATGATTCACAGTGGAAACAACTTGCGAATTCGCAAGCAGATAAATTACTTGCAAGTGTTGCTCAATTTACATCGCAACAGCGCAAGCTACTGTCTGATGAAGCCTATGTATTACAGCTACAAGAAATATCGAGAGCAGTGAATGAGGTCGTCAATATTTCTTAGTCATTTTTTTGTAAAAAACTTAAGCGGAAGCCCATTTCTTTCTAGGTTAGAAAGAAATGGGCTTTTTTGCATAAATGAGTGTGAAAACATACAAAAATGGAGCAATACTGACATATTGGCTACTAAGTTCCATTATTTAAGAGTAAAGTGAAACTATGTTCACTCATTTGCCACTTTTAGAGTGCACATAGTTGGAAACGCTACAAATTGCAGTTTGCTGTTATTTGCAGGAGTTGATAAGATTCTTTCATATTAAACAAATGTGGGGAGTTGACCGTCTTGGAAATACTGAGGAAGCTGAAAGCCTTCTATTCTCCAGAGAAGAAATTTATTGTGGGATCATTATTTTTCCTCGTTCTTGCTACTGGAATAGGTCTTGCTCAGCCCTACCTTATGAAGTACTTGATCGACGAGGTTATTATGCAGGAGAATTTTGAACTCGTCGTACCGATTGCGTTATTAGTCGTAGCAGTCGTAACATTTAAGGCAATGAATCAGTTTTTACATGGTTTGTGTGGTGGTAGACTTGGTAATCGGGTCGCTACAAGAATGAGAAATGCATTGTACGAGAAATTGAATGCGTTATCTTATCAATATTACGATAAGGCAAAAACGGGTGATCTAATGTCACGCTTAACGGCAGACCTTGAAGCTATTCGTAACTTTATTGGTTTTGGTTTTGCTCAGCTATTAAATGTTTTTCTTATGGCGATTTTAGGTGGAACGATGATGATGGTGTTCAGTTGGAAGTTAACATTAATAACGTTACTTCCGCTTCCTTTATTGCTATATCTTGCTTTCCGTTTTGAAGGTCGGATTCATCCTATATTTAGAGAAATGCGTAAAGCGATGAGTAACCTAACAACTGCTGTACAAGAAAATATTACAGGGGTACGTACTGTTAAATCTTATGCAAGAGAAGGATTCGAAGTAGATAAATTCTCTGAACGTAGTATTGCTTTTCAAAACAATCAAATTAATGCATCAGTCAAATGGGCGCAGTACTTCCCAATGATGGAACTTGTAGCTAATCTATGTGTCGTTATTTTACTTGTAGCGGGCGGAACGATGGTTATGAGTGGTTCTTTAACGCTTGGTCAATTTGTTGCATCTTTCAATCTGATCTGGTTCATTATTGGTCCAATGTGGGGACTAGGGTTCCATATTAATAACTATACGCAATTCAAAGCTTCTAGTGAACGCGTGTTAAACTTGTTAGCAGAGCCTATTCAAGTTAAGAATAAAGCAAATGCAAAAATACTTAATAGTTCAAGTGTCGTGGGTGAAGTGAAATTTAATCAAGTTACATTTAATTATCCAGACAAGAAGCCAGCTGTATCTAATATTGACTTACATGCTCCAGCAGGGTCAGTTATTGGTTTATTAGGAGCTACAGGATCTGGTAAATCAACGATTATTCAATTACTTATGCGGGCATATGATGTTAAGCAAGGTTCGATTATGGTTGATGGTCAAGATATTCGCGATTTAGATGTCGCATCATTGCGAACAATAATTGCTCCTGTTTTTCAAGAAACGTTCTTATTCTCATCCTCAATTCGAGATAATATTTCTTATGGTATCTCAGGTGTATCACAAGAGGAGATTGAAGTTGCTGCTAAGCTTGCAAAAGCGCATGACTTTATTATGGAACTGCCATTAGGATATGACACGGTAGTCGGTGAGCGAGGCATGGGACTATCTGGTGGACAGAAGCAACGTCTCGCGATTGCGCGCGCATTTATTAAAAATCCTAAAATCTTAATTCTTGATGATGCGACAAGTGCAGTGGATATGGAAACAGAACACGAAATTCAAGCGGGCTTCAAGGAGCTTATGGCTGGAAGAACGACATTTATTATTGCGCATCGTATTTCATCATTAAGATTTGCAGATGAGATCATCGTGTTAGACGAAGGTCATATTGTACAACGTGGTAATCATCAATCACTATTAACGCAAGACGGACCTTACCGTGACACATATAAAATTCAATATGCTGATTCGCCAGAGCAACAAACTGCCTCTGCGGTTAGTGAGAAAGTGTAGAATATGCTTTCGAAGCTACTTTTTATTTGCAGAGAAATAAATCAAGTAGGTAATAAAAAGTTGTGGGAGGACTGACAAGTGGCGAAAAAAGCAAAAGCAGAAGAAACGATAAAAAATGATCGTTTTATATATACTGATGATGATGCTATCGAAAAAAGTTTTAACTGGGAACAACTTAGTAGATTATTTACTTACATGAAGCCTTATAAACGTGAACTTATTCCTGTTATTATTATGATGATAATCGGCACATTAACGAGACTTGGTGTTCCACTACTTATCTATTATGGAATTGACCATGTTATTAATCCCGAACTAGGGTCGGGGAAAACTAGCGATCTTTGGCTTCTCGGAGCAATTATGATTGCGATGTATCTCATTCAGTTGTTTGCAACCCAGTATCGGATTCGTAATACGAATGTCATTGGTCAAAAGGTACTTTACGATCTTCGTACACATATATTCACTCATATTCAGAAGTTATCATTCCGCTTTTTCGATAAGCGTCCAGCGGGTTCAGTCCTTGTACGTGTAACGAATGATGTCAATGCCTTGCAGGATTTGTTCACCAACGGTGTCGTAAATCTATTGATGGATATTATTCAATTAGTAGGTATAGTCGTTATCTTGTTAGTCATTAACTTTAAGCTTGGCTTGGCAGTTATGATTACTGTACCGCTAATGTTTATTATTTCGACTTCATTGAGAAAACGTATTCGTTTTGCTTGGCAGGACGTACGTATGAAAAACTCGCGTATTAATTCACATTTGAATGAAAGTATTCAAGGGATGAAAGTGACGCAAGCCTATGTACAAGAAGAGAACAATATTGAATTTTTCAAAGATATGAATGCATCTAACTTGAAATCTTGGAATAAAGCATCTGCAATGAATCAGGCGTTTGGTCCCATTATAGAGGTTACTGCTGCGATCGGTACTTGTATACTATTCTGGTACGGTACGCATCTCATTCAGATCGGTGTATTCTCAGTAGGTATGTTAGTTGCATACTCAAGTTATATGAGTAACTTCTGGGAGCCGATCAATCGTCTTGGACAGATGTATTCGCAACTATTAATCGCAATGGCGTCATCTGAGCGTATATTCGAATTTATCGATGAAGAGCCGAATGTTGCACAGAAGACAGAAGCACGTAACTTGCCGCATATCGTAGGTAATGTGAAGTTTGATAATATTGTCTTTGAATATGAGCCAGGTAGACCAGCACTGAAAAACATCTCGATTGATGTGAAAGCGGGTCAATCTATCGCTTTGGTCGGTCATACTGGTTCGGGTAAAAGTACAATTATTAACCTATTATGTCGCTTCTATGATCCTGTGCAAGGTAGGGTTATGATCGACAATACCGATATTCGCGATATTACGTTCGAGAGTTTAAGAACACAAGTAGGTCTTGTTATGCAAGATACATTCATCTTCTCAGGTACGATTAAAGATAATATTCGTTATGGTAAATTAGATGCGACACACGATCAAATTGTAAAAGTTGCACAAGCGGTTAATGCTCATGATTTCATTATGAGTTTGCCAGATGGATATGATACGCAAGTAGAAGAGCGTGGTAATATGTTGTCTATGGGACAAAGACAATTATTATCATTTGCCAGAGCGTTACTGTCAGATCCGAAAATTCTTATTCTCGATGAAGCTACGGCAAGCATTGATACAGATACGGAATTGAAGATTCAAGATGCATTGAAAGTATTACTTAAAGGCAGAACATCGTTCATGATCGCTCATCGACTATCTACCATTCGTAATGCCGATGAAATTATCGTGCTAGATCATGGTCAAATCGTTGAACAAGGTAATCATCAGCGATTGATGAATGAGAAGGGGGTTTACTACGGGCTAATACAAGCGCAATATCGTTACCTTTAGAGAGGTAGTTCAAAAAGCGGACTTTGATAACGATGCTTAGGCTGTGTAGTTTAATCGACGTCGAATATGCTCCCCATCGAAAGCCTGCGTGTGCTCACGTACACAATACGTACGCTGTGCTACTCGTTTTCGCTGTGGGGCATCTTCTCGGTTCTGAAAGCCCGCTTCTTGAACCTTTATTAGAAGAAGCAGTTCTAAAGACGGACATTATTTGACAATAGTAAACTCAATAAGATGTTTATAGTTGATTTTTCTTTGAAGAACCTCAATAATGGAGTAAAACAATGTCTATTCACGAATATTGATATTCGAGTGGGTAGTCTTATTATTCCAGGAGGTTCTTTGTTATGTATGGAGCACCATTTTCAAATCAAGCTCGTAAATTACTATTATTAGGTTCTGGAGAGTTAGGGAAAGAAGTTATTATGGAAGCACAGCGTCTAGGTGTTGAAACGATTGCTGTAGATCGTTATGAACATGCTCCAGCTATGCAAGTAGCTCATCGTTCATATGTTATCAATATGCAAGATGGAGAAGCATTGCGCCAAGTCATTGAAGCTGAAAAGCCTGATTATATTGTTCCTGAAATCGAAGCAATAGCTACAGATATGTTAGTGCAATTAGAGTCCGAAGGTCATCGAGTTATTCCAACCGCTCGTGCTACTCAGCTTACAATGGATCGTGAAGGCATTCGTCGATTAGCAGCAGAAACTCTTGGTTTACCAACAGCACCTTATCAATTTGCAGAATCATTAGAGCAATTACGTGAAGCGACGGAAGTACTTGGGTTTCCATGTGTCATTAAACCGCTGATGAGTTCCTCAGGAAAAGGACAAAGTGTATGTCATTCCGAAGAAGATATAGAAAAATGCTGGACATATGCGATGGAAGGTGGAAGAACGCAAAAACCACGTATAATCGTTGAAGGATTTGTACAATTTGAATCAGAAATTACGTTGTTGACGGTGCGCTCTGCATCTGGAACTACTTTCTGTAATCCTATTGGTCATATACAACGTGACGGTGATTATATCGAATCATGGCAGCCACATGCGATGTCTGAGTCTCAAATACTTGAAGCCGAGCAAATTGCTCGTACGATTACTGATGAATTAGGTGGCTATGGGATCTATGGTGTTGAGCTATTCCTAACGAAGGACGGCGTTTTATTCAGTGAAGTATCACCACGTCCACATGATACAGGTATGGTGACGATGGCAACACAAGATTTTTCACAGTTTGCCTTGCATGTTAGAGCAATTCTAGGCTATCCTATACCTACTATTCGTCAATTGACGCCTGGTGCGACGCATACATTGAAAGCAACAACGGAAACAAAACAATTTAATATCGGTGGGATTGAAGAGGCGTTATCTGTGCCTAACACTACAGTTCGCATATTTGGTAAGCCAGAAACTAAAGTTGGTCGCCGAATGGCTGTAGCACTTTCTAGTGGAGTTAATACGGAGGAAGCAAGAAGTTACGCAACTAGAGCTGCTAATTCATTATTCATCAAAGATATAAAGTAGGTTAAAGTAGGTGAGAATATGGGTAAGAAACAGAAAAAAGTAACAAAGCAAAAGGAATATACGAGTGTCAACAGTGAATCTAACGCGACAAGTGGATCAAGTTTGAAAGATCTATTAAGTGGTGATGTGCTAGAGAAATTAAAAGCACAAAGTGATGCACTTGTACAAGCGGATCAAGATCGTAAGAACAAGGAAGCTGCTGCGAAAGCGGAGCAACAACGATTAGAGCAAAAGCGACTGGAAAATGATTTTGACTATTTACTTAACAACAGTGATACCAACTGGAGTAAATATAAATAGAAGAATGACTAGTAACTAGTCATTCGGTTGTACTGATGAAAAAGCTTAATAATTTGTAAAAAACACTCCAATGGTTAGATTTCTATCTAATCATTGGAGTGTTTTTGTTGAGAGCAAGTAAAGTTTATGACTGTGGAAAATTGTGGTCTGACAAAATATACGATTAGAATGGTGATGGCTTAAAGTGAATTTTAGGATATGAGATAGTTTGGTAAAGTTGTATAATATAACAATATTATTAATGCTAATAAGGCAATCATCGTAGTTTTCATTTTTCTGCTGAAGGGAGTTAGTAAATGGAGGACTATAATAATCGTGTCGTGGTTGGAATAGACGGTGGGGGAACTCATACACGAGTCATAGTAGCAGATACAAAAGGGACGGTATTATCTTACGTTGAAAAAGGTTCATCTTCTATTTATAAGGATTTACAAGCAAGAGAAAATGTATATCAGGCACTTGTACAGGCATTGCATGAATCAGGGAGAAATGTAAGTCAAGTAGTCGGACTTGTTGCTGGTATTGCTGGTTATGATTCAGAAGCTGATTTGAATTGGGTTGAAGCACTTACTGACCTTCCAGGACTTAATTGTGCAAAATTACATGTAAATGACGCAGTAGTCGCGCATAGCGGCGCTTTATTATCAGAACCAGGGATTATCGTTATTTCGGGTACAGGTGCAATCATTTTCTCAGTAACAGAGGAAGGTAAGCATATTAGAAACTATGATCTACATCAATATGCGGCCAGTGCGGCACGATTTTTGGGATATGATGCAACCTATGAATTATTAGCTGGCAATGTGCAGGCACAAGATCAACAGTTGATACAGTCTATATTACAGTTCTGGTACGTGGCTTCGGTAGAAGATTTGTCACAACTTGCTTTAGAAGGATTTATTACTGACGAAAGAAAGCGGAATCGACGGTTTGCTGAATTAGCCCCAATAATTACCGAGTTTGCTATTAAGAGTAGTCCTTTGGCACAAACAGTCTGTAATCGAGCTATACACCAGATTACGGTCGGTGTAGAAATTCTCGCTTCTTACTTCTCTGAACCAGAAGTCAAAGTTGCATTGATAGGAAGTGTAGTAAACAGCGAATATTTTCAACAGCAACTTGCTTCTCGAATGTCGGAAGGTAACAATAAAAAGTATAGTATCGTTACCCCAGCTCACCCTCCAGTAACTGGTGCTGTTTTAATGGCTTTTAAACAACTTGATATAATTATTACTCCTCAAATGCTTGAGAACCTCACATCACACACTAAATTTCGAAATACATAATTCTTTCAGAATTTGAAACAGAACTTGTAGATGCAATGATACAAACTCGCAGATTCATTGAATACAATATTTTATCCTTAAGGATTCGCTTGTCATGTTCCCTCAAGTTGAATTCATTCACGATTTCTAGGCTTCTGTCATATGCTAGAATAAGAGCATTTGGAAAGGAAGGAATGACGGATGGAAATATTGGTTCGACAAGGTGATACGTTGTGGAATTATAGTGTCATGTTCGAAATCCCAATTGGACTAATTATCGACGCAAATCCGAATCTAGGCGAACAATTACAAATCGGAGACGTTGTCATAATTCCTGGTTATGAATGGTATGAATATGAAATTGTAGCGGGCGATACGATTTGGCAAATTGCTAAGCGTAACAATATTACAGTAAATCTTTTATTGCAAAGTAATCCGAATTTAGAAGTTGATCAATTACACATTGGATCAAAAATAAGATTGCCTCGTCGAATTGTTGGCAGAGTTATCAATGCTAACAAAAATTACACATATGATCATTTATATCAAGATGCTATGAGATTAATGGAAGTATATCCGATGTTAACTGTGAATTCGATCGGAAAATCAGTGATGGGCAAAGACATATTAGAATTGCGGTTAGGAACGGGTCCATCAGAGTTACATTATAATGCAGCGATGCATGCCAATGAATGGATTACTGCGGCATCATTGATGACATTTATCAATGATTACTTGCTTGCATTAACGAATAGTGGAACATTGAACGGTCAAAGTATTTATCCAAGTTATAAGACGAATACCTTCTCTTTCGTTCCAATGGTTAATCCGGATGGTGTAAATCTTGTGTTGAATGGTTTACCAGACGAAGAGCCATTTCGCTCAAATGCATATTACATTAATGATGAAAGTACTGATTTTCAAGGTTGGAAAGCCAATATTAATGGTGTTGATCTTAATAAACAGTTCCCAGCACTTTGGGAGGTTGATGCTGTACAAGGACCGCAAGAGCCAGCTCCACGAGATTACTCAGGTACTGCCCCTCTAACTGAGCCTGAAGTTATTGCACTTGCAGATCTGACAAAAGAGAGAAATTTCAACCAAGTGTTAGCGTTGCATACGCAAGGGGAAGAAATTTATTGGGGATTCCAAGGACTTGAACCACCTGAATCAGAAATGATTGCAAATCGAATGGCACAAGCGAGTGGATATACTGCAGTCCGAACGGTGAACAGTACAGCTGGTTATAAAGATTGGTTCATACAAGATTGGCGTAGACCTGGGTTTACGATTGAATTAGGATTAGGGGTAAATCCACTGCCGTTAGATCAATTTAATGATATTTATGAAGCTACGAAAGCTATTATATTGGAGTCAATGAAGAGCGTTAACGCTTGATGAACTAATAATTGGATATAATATGTTATAAAAGCTTTAGTTATCCGTGATGGAATCAGGGATTGGCTAAAGCTTTTTGCCTATGGAATTAAGTTGATCAAAGTTCATCTTTACTGTGCGTTAATATAGCATGCAATCGCCACATAAGCCCTAAAAATGAGGTATGATGCGTCGATGTGGCATACAATTGTCGCATGGGCACTAATAATGAGGTCAAATGCGTCGATTTCTCATGTAATCGCCACATAGACACTAATAATGAGGTCAAATGCGTCGATTTCGCATGTAATTGCCACATAGGCGCTAAAAAAGAGGTCAAATGCGACGATTTCGCAAGTAATCGTAGAATGGGACTAAAAGTGAGGTCAAATGCGTCGATTTCTCATGTAATCGTCGCTTGGGCACTAAAAATGAGGTCAAATACTTCGGTATCTCATGTAATCGTCGCGTAGACACTAAAAAAGAGGTTAAATGCGTCGATTTCTCAAGTAATCGTCGCGCAGACACTAAAAATGAGGTCAAATGCGTCGATTTCTCAAGTAATCGCCACATAGATACTAAAAATGAGGTTAAATGCCTCGATATCTCAAGTAATCGTCGCGTAGGCACTAAAAATGATGCCAAATGCGACGATTTCTCAAGTAATCGCCACATAGACACTAAAAATGAGGTCTAAAGCGTCGATATCTCATACTATCGTTGAACGTTTATCAATATCTTTTCGATTGTATTTGCTATCTTCGCTCTAGTCGTGTAGAATGTATGTTCGTATCGATGAAACGGTAAATTATGATAAAATCCAATCATTGTTTCACAAAAATTGGGATTACTGTTTGCCTAATTGGCAGTATTGCGAGTATGATGTTAATATGTTTGTTTTAAGAGGATGTTCAAAAAGCAGACTTTGATAACGAAGTGATGCAGGAAACTTTCTCGCTATCGAAGCTGAAGCTTACTTGGGAAGTTCGGGACTAGTGTACTAATAAAGTACACTATATACGTCTTACTTAGTTGTCCTCTTTCCGAAAAGCAACTCGATCTTCACAGCTTTCGAAAGCCCGCTTTTTGAACATTCACTTGAAGACAATGTTAATTTTAATTAAACTTCATTAATAAAGACAATGACAGGTAGTTGATTGGGGGAAGATCATGACAGAGCAAATCGATCTTTTTAATACAGCTTCAAAGAGCGAAGATTATGGTGCGGATGATATTCAAATTCTTGAAGGATTAACCGCAGTAAGAAAACGTCCAGGTATGTATATTGGTAGTACTGGTAACTCTGGACTACATCATTTGGTTTGGGAAATTATTGATAATGCTGTGGATGAGCATTTAGCTAAGCATTGTTCAGCGATAGAAGTGACATTACATAAAAATGGTTCGATTACCATTCATGATAATGGTCGAGGTATTCCGACAGCTATGCACAAATCAGGAATTCCAACTCCTCAAGTCGTATTTACAATTTTGCATGCAGGTGGAAAGTTTGGCGGCGGCGGGTACAAGAAATCCGGTGGTTTGCATGGCGTAGGTGCATCAGTTACGAATGCATTGTCAGAATGGCTAGAGGTAGAGATTTTCCGTGATGGAAAAATTCATAAGCAACGTTTTGAATATTGGATAGATAAAAAAGGTAAAGAGCATGTTGGAGAACCAGTAACTACACTTGAAGTGACTGGGAATACAAATCGCACGGGAACAAAAGTTACATTCAAACCGGATATTAAAGTATTCACTAACGGCATTCATTTCAATTACGATACTTTATCAGAGCGTTTACAAGAAATTGCCTTTCTTAATTCGGGTTTGAAAGTAACGATCAAAGATGACCGCACTGGTACAATGGATATTTTCCATTACGAAGGTGGAGCGAGTCAATTTGTCGAATTCCTGAATGAGGGTAAATCCGTCTTGCATGATGTTGTTCATTTTGCTGGTGAGAAAGAAGATATTGAAGTTGAAATTGCCCTTCAATATAACGATGGGTATACAGAAACCATCGTATCCTTCGTTAACTCTATTCCAACTCGTGGCGGTGGTACACATGAGACAGGGTTTAAGGCAGCATATACTCGTGTAATGAATGATTATGCTCGTAAGGTAGGTATCCTTAAAGAGAAGGATAAAAACCTTGATGGTAATGATCTACGTGAAGGTATGATGACGGTCATTAATACAAAAATGTCTGAGGTTGAATTTGTTGGTCAAACGAAAGATCAACTCGGAAGTTCATCTGCACGTGGTACAGTTGATGCCATTGTAACAGAGCGTATGAATGTCTTTCTTGAGGAAAATCCACAAGTTGGACAATCTCTTTTGAAGAAAGCTGTACAAGCTGCAAAGGCACGTGAAGCAGCGCGTAAAGCACGAGAAGAGATACGCTCAGGGAAAAAACGTAGTGAAAGTTCCAATTTGGGTGGTAAGCTTACTCCTGCCCAGTCTAAAGATGCTAGTCGCAATGAGTTATTTATTGTAGAAGGTGACTCTGCTGGCGGATCAGCTAAGCAAGGACGAGACTCGAAACATCAAGCAATTTTACCACTTAAAGGTAAGCCGATGAATCCCGAGAAATCAAAACTTGCTGATATTTTGAAAAATGAAGAGTACCGTGCAATTATATCTGCAATAGGTGCTGGTGTAGGCTCTGAATTTGAAGCTGATGAAAGTAACTATAGCAAAGTCATCATTATGACCGATGCTGATACTGATGGAGCTCATATTCAAGTGTTACTACTTACATTCTTCTACCGTTATATGAAGCCGTTAATTGATAGTGGGCGTGTCTATATCGCTCAGCCACCTTTATATAAAGTAACTCGTAAATCAGGAAAGCTTAACACAGTTCGTTATGCTTGGAGTGACGAAGAGTTACAAAATTATGCAAAAGAAATGAGTAAAGGATACGAATTACAACGTTACAAAGGTCTTGGTGAGATGAACCCTGATCAGCTTTGGGAGACGACAATGGATCCTGAGACGCGTACGCTGCTTCAAGTTCAAATCGAAGATGCTGCTAAGGCAGAACGTCGTGTATCTACGCTTATGGGAGACAAAGTAGATCCTCGTAAACGCTGGATCATCGAAAATGTAGACTTTACAGAGTATGTTGAGTAGGCTCACACTTCCTCAAGTTCGTGATACTGATGAAAAGTTTAAGGAGCGAGGTTTATGAGTACTTTAGAAGAATTTTTACCGGCGTTTCTAGAAGAAGTGGTTGGAGACCGCTTCGGGCGCTATTCCAAATATATAATACAAGATCGTGCTATACCCGATGTGCGCGACGGCTTGAAGCCAGTACAACGTCGTATATTATATGCGATGTATGATTCAGGTAATAGTCCTGATAAACCATATCGTAAATCTGCTAAAACCGTCGGTGACGTTATGGGTAACTATCATCCCCATGGTGATTCATCTATTTACGAGGGTATGGTAAGGATGGCGCAACCTTGGAAGATGGGATATCCACTTGTTGACGGTCATGGAAACTGGGGATCACAAGATGATGATCCTGCAGCTGCGATGCGTTATACAGAAGCGCGCTTATCGAAGATAGCGATGGAATTATTACGCGATATTGAAAAGCGTACCGTATTGTTCAAAGATAACTTTGATAATACAACAAAAGAGCCTGTCGTGTTACCATCGCGTTATCCGAATTTGTTAGCCAATGGTGCAAGTGGAATATCTGCTGGATTTGCAACAGAAATTCCTCCACATCATTTAGGTGAGATTATTGATGCTAGTATTGCTTATATGAATAATCCATCAATTGAGCTTTCTGAAATTATGCAAATTGTTAAAGGACCCGATTTCCCTACAGGTGGTATTATTATGGGGGAAGAAGGTATTCGTGATGCCTACGAAAGAGGTAAGGGACGTATTTACTTACGCTCCAAAACAGAAATCGAGACGCTTCGTGGTGGCAAACAGCAGATCGTTATTACAGAAATTCCTTATCAAGTTGTAAAATCCCGTCTAGTTACGGCGATGGAAAATATTCGACTTGAGAAAAAAATAGATGGTATTGCTGAAGTTCGTGATGAGAGTGGTCGTAATGGATTGCGAATTGTTGTCGAGCTGAAGAAAGAAACAGACGCTACTGGTATTCTTGCATATTTGTTCAAAAAAACAGATTTGCAAGTTACTTATAACTTTAATATGGTAGCTATTGTGAACAAAGCGCCACAACAGCTAGGAATTATTTCAATGATTGCTGCGTATATCGAGCATCAGAAAGAGATTGTTACATTACGTACTCAATATGATCTCGAAAAAGCTGAAGATCGTGCTCATGTTCTAGAAGGACTAGTGAAAGCTCTTAACCTTCTGGATGAAATCATAGAAACGATTAAAGCTTCTATAAACCGTGCTGATGCTAGCGATAATTTGATGGCGAAATATGGATTTAGTGAGCGGCAAGCGGATGCTATTCTAACATTACAATTGTATCGCTTAACGAATCTTGAGATTAATTCTTTAGAAAAAGAACATGCGGATACGATGAAAAAGATTAAGTATTTGCGTTCTATTCTTGATAATCCTAAGAAATTAATTTCTGTAATTCAACAGGAACTACTTGAGATCAAAACGACTTATGAAATTCCGCGTCGTTCTGATATTCAAAGTGAAGTTGAAGAGCTGAAAGTAAATCTGGAAGTACTCGTTAATTCGGAAGATGTACTTGTTACATTGAGTCACGAAGGTTATGTGAAGCGTACAAATATGCTTTCTTACACGAGGTCAGGTGCTGAACTTGAAAGTTCAGGCGTGAAGGATGGCGATGTAATTCGTGACTTCTTACAAGTGAACACTTTAGATAACTTGCTCTTATTTACGAAAAAAGGACAATACTTCTTACTGCCTGTTCATCAGATTCCAGAGTTCAAATGGAAGGATACAGGGACAGCAATCGTTAACATCATTCCACTTGCGAAAGATGATAGTATTGTCACGGTTATTCCTATTAGAGATTTGAACATCGAGAAGAGTCTCGTATTTGTTACAAAGCGAGGGCAAGTCAAACGAACGGAACTGAAAGAATATGCAACGACTCGCTCAACAGCAATCTCAGCATGTAAAGTAGCTGATGGTGATGAAATTGTAACAGTAGCATTGAGTGATGGAGCATTAGAATTGATACTGGTTACTGCACAAGGGATGTCCATTCGTTTCTCTGAAAGTGAAGTGAATCCAATGGGACGTATTGCTGGTGGAGTTAAAGGTATTAGCTTAAAAGCAGATGATGAGGTTATTTCGGGACTTTGGGTTGATAATGATGAGGGTGAGATACTTGTCGTATCTGATACCGGTCACGGGAAACGTACATTGTTACTTGATTATCCGATTCAAGCTCGAGGTGGTAAAGGCGTTCAAACCTTTGAATTCAAAGAAGGTAAACGGGTTCGCACAAATGGTTCGAAGTTATTTGCAGCATTCTATTGTCGAGAACCGATTCAGGTTGCAGCATTTACTGAAAAAGGTAGTAAATATACTGTAGATTCTGAACGTACGATTATAGAAGAGCGTAAAGCGATTGGTAGAGCAGTCTTTAGCATCGATAAAGATGACGCCATTAGTACAATGTTCCAACTTAAAGAGTTAACTGGAATCGCAAAAACGGATGTTTAATTATAATTAATTGAAGCAGGTTCTCCTAATTAATACTTTAGGAGAACCTTTTTTTAGCTAATGGGCATAATTAGATTCAGCGACAAATCAATTGTGGTGACAGATGATTACAGTTTTAATGTTAGTTGTGATTAGACATGTTTAATCAATTTTCAGGTGACACAAATTCACTCTTAGGCTATTCATACCATCAATAATGCGAAAGAGCTATTCCAATGTAAGTTAAAATCTACATTGGAATAGCTCTTTTTCCTTATAATAAAATTATTGAGATAGAATAGAAATAATCAGAAATAATGTTAAAGTCACGGATTGATTGTCGAATAATGTAGATGGATATTAAGATATAGTAATAAAGTGCTATAAATATGATATATGAAATAAATAATAGAGATAAAGTAATAAACGGCTCAGGTAATATGAATAAAAATAAGAATATAGATATATTTTCACTGGAAAATATGGGGGATTTATATTATACTAATTGGAATACATTAGGAGAGGGATTTAACTGTGATTGATATACATTGTCATATACTGCCTAAAATTGATGACGGCACCTCAAATATGGAAGAAGCAATTATGATGGCAAGACAGGCGGTGAAAGATGGAATTCATCATATTGTGGCAACTCCGCATCATCGAGCACATCGCTTTATTAATGAACGTGACACGATAATAGAGGCAGTTAAGCAATTATCACAACAATTAGAAATACATAATATTCCATTACATATATATCCTGGACAAGAAGTGCGTACTTATTCGGATCTTTTACTAGATTACGAGAATGGACTGCTTCAGTCACTTAATAATAGTAGATATATGCTTGTAGAATTTCCAAGTTCACATGTTCCTGATTTAGCAGAAGAGCTCTTGTATGAGTTAAGTTTAATAGGTATCGTTCCGATTATTGCACATCCAGAACGTAATAAGGAACTTGCTAATGATAGTACTAGATTACGAGATTTCGTTCGAGATGGAGCATTAGCTCAGATGACGACCAACTCTATAACAGGTCAGCTAGGTAAAAACATACAAAAAATATCATTAACGATGTGTAAAGAAGGACTTGTTCATTTTATTGCAACAGACGCGCACAATGTCCAGACTAGACCATGTATTCTTTCTGAAGCATACCAATTCATACATAAACAGTTAGGGAGTAAATTTGTTGATTACTATCAAAACAACGCTAAGCTGTTACTGCATAATGAAGCGATTGAACAAGAGCTTCCCTTAGTAGCAAAGCGTAGTTGGTATAGATTTTGGTAAGGCAAACGAGAAAATGGAGGAGAGAAATGAGATTATCTATGAAAAGAGTAGTACAAACCATCGCGATTTTATTAGTTTTGATGGTAGGAGGTAGCTCTGTTGGTTCACAATTAAGTGAAGCAGCAAGCAAACAAACACTTACAGTCGAGCGTATGGATATGCATTTCATTGTGGATGGTAAAGTTTATCACACGTCCAAAGAGCAACAGGCATTTGTTTACAAAGGCCGTACTTATGTACCGATTCGCTTTGCAAGCTATTTGTTTGAACTGTGGGTTGTATGGGACCAAGCTAATTCGACAGTTATCATTGATCAACCTACAACTGCACAATTGAAACAACTGCTACAGTATAAAAAGCAATTCTTAACTGCAAATGCGGATATTACAAAGCCCGCATCTACTTCTCGCACAGAGAAGATTACACTGGCTACAATTGAAACAAAATATAAGTTTTTTGGTGTGAAGAAGCCATCACCTATCGATGCTATAACGATCAATTATAAGGGTACAGTATATGTTCCAGTTAGATACTTCTCAGAACAAACTAACAGTACTATCTCATATGATGGCGTTACTAAAAGCATTACAATGAAGCTGGATAAGAATCAAGGGGGTTCTAATCCAGGGAATGGCAATGGCTCGACTAATCCAGGTACTGGAACTAATCCGGGTACTGGAACAGGCGGTTCAGGATCGGGAGAAGTTGATCCAACTAAACCGACAAGAGCAAGTATTGTAGCTGCAACTCAGACGAAGCTTGAAGAATTACAAACGGCTTGTTCTACAAAAGCTTATAGCCTGTATGACAAGTATGTATCCGCATCAGATAGTGAAAAGCAAACCTATCTTGATCAAGGTATTGCTGCGCTAGGAGAGTGCGATACAAAAGTTGGTGAAGCAATAAGTAGTTTGAACTCACAGCTAGAGCAACATGGTTATGAAATTGGCGATGATGCTACCAAATTCCAAAAGCAATATGCTGATACTAAGGCTGCATTAATTGCAAAGTTCCTAGGCTAATAGTTTCAAATGACGAATTTGTCATAATAATATATGAGGTGATAATGAGATGAAGAAAATGACTAAAAAAACGATTATGTTATCTGCTGTAGCACTACTTGCAGCAAACGCATTAACTTTTGGCCCTGTTTCTTATAAGGTGAGTGCAGCAGACCCAGCTGTCGTTACTACAGTTAGTAAGCTGAACAATGTATATGCACAATTAGATAGTCAATTGAAACCGCTAGTTGATCCAGCGGTTGACCAAGTTGAGAGTTATTTGGATAATGCTGATGTAGCATTGTTGCTGCCTAATCTATGGGATGCACTTGATGCAAAACCAGCTTTTGCTGATCAAGTTAAAGATGAATTAACAATAATTGCGCAATTGTCAATTGTAGAGTTATATCCGAACATAACAGAAATTTCTACTGAGCTTAACGATAGCTTAGATAGACTTAATACTTTATTGGATGGAGAGGGCTTCACGAAACTTAACAAAGCAGACATTGATAGCTTTGTGAATGAACTTGAGAGACTTGCACTTGCAGCTATTAAAGACCAGCCTCTTACTGCAATCGATAGCTTTGAGGAAATTAATGCACTAGTAACAGGCCAGTTTGATGCTCTAGTTGATCTACATTGGGCAAATAGTAACTATAAAGTAGTGACACTACTAACAGAACTTTATCCAACAAAGAAAGCTTTGAAAGATGATTTCACAAATGTAAGAAATGTTGTAGAAACAGAGATCTTCGCAGCTAATCCAACTGTATACAAAAAAGCAAGTGCTGCCCTTGGTCTTGCTTATGTGAAAGCTAGTCTTGTAACTGAAGGTGCACTTGGTAGTGCACAAAGAGTTGATTCTAATACTTACAAGTTTACACAATTCAAAATTCTAGGAGTAAATTCACTTCCGTTCTCAGCATTCAACTTCGAAGCGACAGGAGTTACTTTTGAAATTGGTGCAGATGGTTTCCTAACTGCAAAAACTACATCTGCTATTACATCAGCTACTGACATTGTAATAACAGCTAAATTGAAACAAGGCGCTCTAGTTCCGAGCTACTTAAATAATGCTAAAGTATTTACACAAACGGTAACGTTATACCCACAGGGGAGTGTAACGCCTCCAGTTGACACTGGTCTAGGTTTATCAACTAACGCAGATGCGTTAGCTAAAAGTATTAGTGATAAACTTGCAGCAGCTTTAGCAGAAATTGGAGAACTAACTTCTAATAAAGATATATTCGCGCTTCGTGCGATTGTTGAAGAAGAATTAAGAGCTGCACTGACTGTGAACGCAGGAAGTAGAGTGACTTCTAATAATGGTGTTAGTGAACTGAAGTTAACACCAGCAGACTTAACTAATGTATTCAGTCAATTGGATTCTGTATTGAAATCGACTAATGCAGCACTTCAAGCAGTTGTAAAAGATGCTGATCCAGTTAAACCGGTACTTAATCTATCAGTAGGAAATCTTGATGGTGTTAAAGTAGTAATTAGTGGTGAACTACTAAGTGCTCTTAAAGCAAAAGGGATCTACGCAGTTGGAGTAACTTCTAATGGTGCGTTGATCGAGGTTCCATTAACGGAGCTTGCAGCAAATAATGCACTTCAAATTACAAAAGCTACTGGTATTACTCTTGAATCAACAGGTGGTATGAAGCAAGTATCTGCTCTTCAAGCTAATGGTGCACTTACTGGTATTACTCCTCAATTAACAGGCGGCATGAAGCAAGTATCAGATGTATTCAATGTTGTAGTAATTGGCGCTGATGGTAAAGAGAAACATGAATTCCTATCTCAAGCACGTATTGTTCTTCCGGTGAATAGTGGAAGTGTTAATAATGAACAATTCCTTACACTTGCAAAAATCGAAGGAAGCAAATTAATTAATTTGGGTGGTACTTATATCCCAGGTAAAAAGCAATTCTCTGCAATGCGTAACTCTTTCTCATCATATGTTGTTATCGAAAATCCAGTAGCGTTCAAAGATAGTAGTGAACTTGCTTGGGCAGAGGATGATATTCTAAAAGCAGCAGCAAAAGGTATCATTGTTGGACGCGCTGAAGGAGTATTCGCTCCACGTGCTGAAATTACTCGTGCTGAGTTTACAGCTATGCTTGTAAGAACACTTGGCATCGAGGTGCAAACTAATACTGAAACATTTACTGATGTAAATGAGGATGATTGGTATCAATCTGTTGTTGCAACAGCAGCAGCATACGGCTTCATTAATGGTCGTACAAGCACTACGTTTGACCCTGATGCACCAATTACAAGAAGTGAAATGGCGACAATTACTTCTAACGTACTTGTGAAAGTATTAGGATACAAACCAGTTGGTGATGTGAATGAGACATTAAATGTATTTGCAGACCAAACTGAAGTTGTTCCAGCGCATCGTGCAGGTGTTGCACTAGTTGCTCAAGAGGGAATTGTACAAGGTAAAGGATTAGGCATTTATGATCCAAAAGGAACATTCACTCGTGCTGAAGCAGCTGTAGTTATTAACAAATTACTAAGCTTAAGATAATAGTTGGGATTCCTCCTCTGCATCTATGGGGGGAGGAATCTTTTTCTTTTGAGATATTATGCAGATAAGACCCCTAACAACACGAACAACTAGAATATGTATAGACGGGAGCACATTCATATAATGGAATTAGAATTAAGAGATTATGTGGAGATAATAAAGAAAAGACTCAGGATAATCGTAGCAATTGTTGCAACACTAGCAATCGTAACTGCAATTGTTAGTTATTTTTTTATTAAGCCTGAATATGAATCTACCACAAAATTAATTGTTAACAACAACAACGAAGTCTCTAGTGGACTTGATCTAAATAGTGTCAATCTTGATCTCAGATTAATAGATACATACAAACAAATCATTAAAACAACAGCGATTACAGATGAAGTAGCATTGCGTAACCCAGAACTGCAGTTGACTGGAGAAAAAATAATTGAATTAATTACTGTTTCATCAGTAAATAATACACAAGTGTTAACTATTTCTGCACGTCATCATGATTATGAAACAACGGTTAAACTTGTGAATGAAGTAGCTGCAGTATTCGTTCAACAAATTCCTACCATAATGACTGTAAATAATGTCTCGATTCTAAATGAAGCGAAGCTTAGTGAGAATCCATCGCAAGTACAGCCTAATCCAATGCTTAATATTGCCATAAGTATTGTTATTGGCTTAATGCTGGGTGTTGGGATCGCCTTGTTATTAGAATATTTGGATGACACGATTAAAAATCCACAGGATGTTGCGCAATATTTAGATTTACCTGTTCTAGTTAGTATTCCTAAATTATCATCTGAAGATTTTAAAGTAGGAGCTATTAGATCCGCTTCGCGAACAACGAGGTCTGCTAGAGTGGAGGCGAAGAAAAATGTCACAATCAACGAATAACGCGAAACGAACGATAATTTCGCTTAGTAATCCTAAATCACCAATTAGTGAGTCGTATCGTACGTTAAGAACGAATATTAGTTTTTCAGCTGTAGATAATGACTTGAAAGTTATTATGGTGACCTCTGCTAGCCCGGGGGAAGGAAAATCAACAACAGCTGCTAATATTGCAGTAACGTATGCACAATCTAATTATAGTGTCTTAGTAATGGAGTTAGATTTGCGTAAGCCAACAGTACATAAAACTTTTAACGTAACGAATCGTGCGGGCATTACACATGTCCTAACTAATCAGGCGAGCTTAGAAGAGGTTATTAGAGCAACGGATATTCCAAATATCGATGTTATAAGTTCTGGTCCAATACCACCGAATCCTGCGGAATTATTAGGTTCTAACCAATTAATTAAAGTAATGAACGGGCTAAAACAAATATATGACATTATCATTATTGATACGCCACCTCTACTAGCTGTAACTGATGCTCAATTAGTTGCTTCTATTTGTGATGGTGTAATTCTTGTTGTCGATTCTGGCCAAGTCAAGCGTACTGCTGCTATTGATGCCAAATTAAAGTTAGATAGAGTAAACGCTAAGATACTCGGTGTAGTGCTTAATAATGTTAAGAAAAAGAAAAATGATGACTACTACTATTATTACTACGGAGAGAAAGAAGACTAGTAGAGATGATGGAGGCAAGAAATGAGCTACTCTCGAATGCGAACGCTAGTACTAATGGCAATTGATTGTAGTATTATATTAGGTTGCATAATTGTAGCTTATTTATTTCGTTACAATGCTGAACTTTCTTCAGCAGAAATCCGACAAGCAGCTATATTTTGTGGAATTGCTATCGTAATTGGTTTAATCGTACTTTACAATTATGGATTATATCGGCGGGCGTGGCAATTTGCCAGCATTGGCGAGGTAATAATCATCTTTAAAGCTGTAACAATTGCAATTGTATTAGCCTATACGATTACTTCACTAGTTATTCCAGGTCGAGTACCCATTGCAATCGGATTTCGTACGTATGAGCTCTGTCTATTATTAATTGGCGGATCGCGGTTTATGCTTCGCATTATAAAAGACAATTACATTAAGACTCCTAATAAGCAACGACAATCTTTAATTATTGGTGCAGGTCAATGCGGCGTTCTAGTTTATCGCGAACTTAAGATGAACGTCGCTTCTAGCCAAGAAGCCATCGGATTTATTGATGATGACCCGAGAAAGTGGGGGCAAGAAGTGTTCGGTCTTCTTGTAATTGGGGGAAGAGAACATATTATTAACATATGTAAAGAACAGCAAATAGACGATATTATTGTTGCTTTGCCATCAGCATCCCGTACACAAATATCAGATATTCTTTCCATTTGCAAACAGACGAATGCGAAATTGAAGATCGTTCCTCCAATTAATGAATTACTTGAAGGAAAAGTAGAACTAAGCATGCTACGTGATGTCGAAGTTGAAGATTTGCTCGGTCGTGAACCTGTTGTCCTTGAAAACGATGGAATCGATGAATATTTAACTAATAAAGTAGTGCTAGTAACAGGTGCAGGTGGCTCTATTGGTTCTGAACTTTGCAGGCAAATTATGCACTTCAAACCAAGCAAACTATTATTGCTTGGTCATGGAGAAAATAGTATTTATCAAATTCATCGTGAGTTGAAAGATAAAGTTGAGCATCTGGTGCCAATCATAGCAGATGTCCAGGATCGTAAAAGAATGGAACAAATATTTGACCAGCACAAACCACATGTCGTTTTCCATGCAGCAGCGCACAAGCACGTGCCTTTGATGGAAGAAAACCCCTCCGAATCCATAAAAAACAATGTGTTCGGTACACGTAATGTTGCTGAATGTGCAGATGTTTATGGTGCAGAGCGCTTTGTATTGATTTCAACAGATAAAGCTGTTAACCCAACGAGTATTATGGGAACAACAAAGCGGATTGCTGAAATGTTTATTCAATGTTTAGCAAAGCAAAGCAGAACAAAATTCAGTGCGGTTCGCTTTGGTAATGTACTTGGAAGTAGAGGCAGTGTTATTCCATTATTCAAAGAACAAATTGCTGCAGGTGGTCCCGTTACGGTAACTCACCCTGAGATGGTTAGATACTTCATGACGATACCAGAGGCTTCCAGACTTGTTATTCAAGCAGGCGCGTATGCCAACGGTGGTGAAATCTTCATTCTTGACATGGGTGAACCAGTGAAGATCTCAGATCTAGCTAGAGACTTGATTCGTCTATCTGGGTATGAACCAGGTGTTGATATTGAGATCCAATATTCCGGTATTCGTCAAGGTGAGAAGCTATATGAGGAATTGTTGCTGCAAGAAGAAGGAATGACCGATACACAGCATAGTCGTATATTTATTGGCAGACCAGCATCCTTCAATCGTGAAGATATTGAACTAGAATTAAGACGCTTAGAACGTATATTAGGTGAAGATCGTGTAATTATTCAAGAGCTGCTTTCGCGAATTGTTCCTACTTATGTGATTGAAAAAAGGGTAGATACTAGAGTTCTTGTTACGAGTTCATAATGCGTAAGTAGTCAAGAGGATGGGAGGAGTGCAATATATTTGCTGCCTCCCTTTTATTATTAATTACATAACTGAGAATATAAATTTAGGAGAATATAGATGAGAATTATTCCTTTTTCACCTCCCGATATTACAGAAGAAGAAATAGCAGAAGTAGTAGACACATTAAGATCAGGTTGGATTACAACGGGTCCTAAAACTAAAAAGTTTGAGAAACAAATTGCAGAATATTGCAATACGTCTAAAGCGGTTGCGTTGAATTCAGCAACTGCGTGTATGGAAATGACTCTTAGAATGTTAGGTGTAGGACCTGGGGATGAAGTAATTACATCTGCATATACATATTCTGCTTCAGCAAGTGTAATTCATCATGTCGGTGCAACTATTGTATTAGTAGACACTGGGATGGATAGTTATCATATTGACTACGATGCAATTGCAGATGCAATAACAGAAAAGACAAAAGTAATAATTCCAGTAGATATTGCTGGAGTTATGTGTGATTATGACCAAATCTTTGAAGCTGTTGAGAGTAAAAAACATTTATTTAAACCTTCTAATGTAATTCAAGAAGTGTTTGGTAGAGTTATTGTCCTAGCAGATGCAGCTCACTCTATTGGTGCCACATATAAGGGGAGAATGAGTGGAGAAGTAGCAGATTTTACATCTTTCTCATTTCATGCAGTCAAAAATCTAACCACTGCTGAAGGTGGTGCTGTCACTTGGAGAGATGTACCCGGATTGGATAATGAAGAAATCTATCGTCAATTTATGCTCTTATCACTTCATGGTCAGACGAAAGATGCATTAGCGAAAACAAATGCTGGATCTTGGGAGTATGATATCGTCGCACCAAATTATAAATGTAATATGACTGATATAATGGCTTCAATAGGATTAGTACAATTAAAAAGATACGGTCAAATGCTTACATTAAGACAGGCATATATTCAACAATATGAACAATTGCTTAAGGATTCTAATGTTCAAGTCATGCCACATTATTGCGATCAATATAGTTCTAGTGGGCATTTATTGTTAACGCGTATTGAAGGTGCAACTGAAGAAATAAGAAATAGAATTATTCAAGCAATGGGTGAGAAAGGGATTGCTGTAAATGTACATTATAAGCCATTGCCATTATTGACAGCATACAAAAATTTGAACTTTTCAATTGAACAATACCCAAATGCTTACGAAATGTTTAAAAATGAAATTACATTGCCGCTGAATACTCAATTAACATATGAAGAAATTGAACATATTGTCTTTAACTTATTACAACTGATAAAAATAAATAAGTAGTGTAGAAAAATTAACTAGGTGATTAATAGATGAACAAAAAAATAATTATTATAGGAAACACCGAGTATTCTCGATTAATAAGATATTATATTGAAGTTGATACAGAACTAGAAGTAATTGCATACTCAGTAGAAAAAGATTATGTAGAAACGGAGTACTTCGATAATATACCGCTCATTGCATTAGAAGAGTTAACGAAAAGTTATCCAGTTAATGAGTATGACATTATTCTCGGAGTTGGATACAGTAAAATGAATACAATTCGCGAAAAATTATATAGGAAAATAAAAAAATATGGTTATAGGGTTATAAACTATATACATTCCACAGCTGTTATTTCATCTAACTCAGTTATTGGTGAAGGAAACATTATTATGGAAAATGTAGTAGTAGCTCCATATTCAACGATTGGTTCAGGGAACATCATTTGGAATAGTGTAAATGTTTCACACAACAATGTAGTCGGGAATTTTAATAGTTTATCTGTAGGTACTAGTTTATCAGGATTTGTAGAGGTAGGTAACAACTGCTTCTTGGGGAACAATTGTACAGTTAAAAATCATCTTAAAATTGCTAATTATTCATTAATAGGAGCAAGCTCATATGTTTCAGAGTCTACTGAAGAGTACCAAGTTATTGTGCCACAAAAAAGCATAGTCTTAGATCGGAAAATAAGTACTGACTTAATATAATTGAGGAGTAAGACATGTACCAACAATCTAAAAGAATGTTTGATATATTGATTTCATTAATTCTATCGCCTTTTGCTGGAATTATTATTTTATTAGCTATAGTTGCAATTAAATTAGAAGAAAAAGGTCCAGCATTCTATTATGCACAACGTATAGGGAAAAACAGAGAGATATTTAGAATGTATAAATTGAGATCGATGTATGTAAATGCTCCAGATATTAGATTAGAAGATGGTTCAACTTTTAATTCAGAGGATGATAGCAGAATCACAAAGGTTGGAAGATTATTAAGAAAAACCAGCATCGATGAATTACCTCAAATATTTAATGTTTTAAAGGGAGATATGTCATTTATCGGTCCCAGACCAGACTCTGCGAATTGGGTTGATGAATACACTGAAGAAGAAAAAGTGATTCATACAGTAAGACCAGGTATAACTGGGTATAACCAAGCGATACATCGTAATGCAGTAGGGACGAAAGAAAAGCTACAGAATGATATTTATTATGTGAAACATATGTCTCTGTTATTTGATATAAAAATCATAGTTCTGACTGTCAAAATCTTATTAATTCCAAAAAATGTATATCGTCAATAATTATTTCAGGAGATTATGCGATGAAGAAAATTATGATATTAGGTGCAAGTATTTTACAATTACCAGCAATTAAAAAAGCTAAGCAATTGGGTTTGTATGTAATTGCAGTAGACATGAATCCTCTTGCAATAGGACTTAGATATGCTGATGAATTTAAAATAATTAGTGTTAATGAAATTGATGATGTATTAGTGTACGCACAATCTAGTAATATTGATGGGATTATGACATTAGCAAGTGATATGCCAATGATGACAGTCGCTACTGTATCCCAAAAAATGAAGCTTAATAGCGTTACTGTAGAGACTGCTAAACATACTACAAATAAAGCAGCTATGAGAAAAAGACTAGATGTGAAAAATATAGCAATTCCTAAATTCGATGTTGTAAAAAATAGAGTGGAATTCGAATCCGCTTTAAAAAAGTACACAACGAAGGTTATTGTGAAGCCATCAGATAATTCTGGTAGTCGTGGTATTTTCCTTATACATGATACTTCCAATTATGAAGAAGTTGAAGATGCTTATCAACATAGTATAACTAATTCGAAAAATGGTGTGTTATTAATAGAAGAATTTATGGAAGGTACTGAAGTTAGTGTTGAAACAATTAGTATTAATGGAAAGTGTCACGTTATCCAGATTACAGACAAGTTAACTACAGGCGCACCTCACTTTGTAGAATTAGGACATGCACAACCATCAAAGTTATCTTTTGATATATTACAGAAAATTATAGAGTTAACACAAGAAGCAGTAGAGGCGCTAGGAATAAATATTGGACCGTCACATACTGAAATTATTGTTACTAATGATGGTCCAAAAATTGTTGAGGTGGGAGCAAGATTAGGTGGAGATAACATAACTACACATCTAGTACCATTGTCTACTGGAATCGATATGGTGGAATTATGCATTCGAATTGCAGTAGGTGAAGAGGTTACATTAAATTCAAGTAAACATAATTCAGCAGTAATAAAGTATTTTGTTACTCCACAAGGGACTCTTGAAGATTTTCAAGGAATAGAAGAATCGCTTTCTATTCCTGGTGTAAAGGAAGTTATAATCAATAAATCAAAAGGAGACCAAGTAGGAATTATTAAAAGTAGCGTTGATCGTATTGGATATGTGATTGCTACATCAGATACAGTAGAAGACGCGACGTTATTATGCGAAAAAGTAATGGAAACAGTTACGTTTAATATTAGAGTTACATGAAAACATGTTGGAGGAAAAATTAGTGGCAAAAGTATTAATATCTGTACATTTAGGTCGACATTTTTATAAATTTGGTCATTCAGATTATGAAGTTTTATTACAATTGGGACATGAAGTTCATGTTGCTGCAAATTTCGGCGATGATCTAGATAAATTTGATGATCCTAGAGTTACAAAACATCATATTAATTTTGATCGAAGTCCATTTAGTTTTCAAAATGTTAAGGCTTTGAGGGAATTAGAAAAATTACTTCAAAAGCAACATTTTGATTTAATTCATACTCAATCTCCTTCAGGTGGTGCAATTACAAGATTAGCAGCTAGGAAAACTAGAAAGAAAGGTACTAGAGTGATTTATACAGCTCATGGTTTTCATTTTTTTAAAGGTGCTCCAAGGAAGAATTGGTTAATATATTTTCAAATTGAAAAATTTCTTTCTAGATTCACAGATTGTATTATCACAATTAATAAAGAAGATGAAAATACAGCTAAAGATAAATTATTATCTTCACAGGTTCAATATGTCCCTGGAGTAGGGATAGATACTGGGAAATTCAAATCAGTTTCTATTGAAAAAAAGGACCAGTTAAGAAAACAATATGGTTATGCATCAAATGATCAGATTATAATCTATGTCGGGGAACTTAGTATTAGAAAAAATCAAAAATTACTGATTGAAGCTATGTCTTTAGTAGATACTGGTAGTCCTATGAAATTGTTATTAGTAGGTACCGGTATACTTGAAGTGCATCTTAAACAATTAGTCAAAGATGCCAATCTTGAAGATACTATAAAATTTCTTGGATACCGTAATGATGTTGATAATCTAATGGGATTGTCTGATATTGTTATTTCTACGTCTTTGCAAGAAGGGCTACCACTCAATATATTAGAAGCGATGGCGTCTGAATTACCTATAATTGCCACTTCATGTAGAGGGAATCGAGACTTGGTAATTAATAATTTTAATGGAATATTAGTTGGTCATAATGCCAAGGATATTGCTCAAGCTATTCAGTCTCTTTCAAATGATAGGAAGAAGCGCATAACATTTGGTCAACATAATAAAGAAATAGTTCACCAATATTCAAAATCTGTAATTCAAGAGAAAATGAGTAAATTGTATGAAATAGAGTTATTACATACAAACCAATATTCTCATCTGAGGGAGAATTAGTTAAATGAACGTATTATTTTTACGATCAAATCCAGTTGATCCTGATCCTAGAGTTGAAAAGGAAGTAAAAGCACTTATTGAAGAAGGATATAATGTGGAAATATTTGCATGGAATAGAGAAGAAGATCACCCAATTGACTCATATTATCTTCGTAGTAATCAATCTGTTGTTGTTAATAAGATTGGAATAAAAGCAACATATGGTGGCGGAATGAGAAACAACATTAAACCACTAATTAAATTTCAATTGGCAATTATTAAATGGGTTACTAAAAATAGAAAAAGATTTGATGTTATACATGCATGCGATTTTGATACGGCACTCACGAGTCTAATACTTAAAAAACTATATGGAAAGAAATTGGTCTATGATATTTTCGATTATTATGTTGATGCATTCAATGTTCCTAATCAGCTTCGTAATTTCATACAGCGAATTGATCATTTTATTATCAATCATGCAGATGAAGTAATTCTTTGCTCTGAAGAAAGAATTATTCAGATAAAAGGAACTAATCCTAAGAACTTAAGTATTATTCACAATTCACCTGAAGACATTTCACTAGATTTAATGAAAAGTTCTAATGAATTTGATAGTAACAAACTTAAAATAGTTTATGTAGGGATATTAAGTGAGGATAGACTCCTAAGTGAATTAATGGAAGTCGTCAAAGACAATCAAAACTACGAATTTCACATCGGAGGTTTTGGACAACTTGAAGATACCGTTAAAGAATGGTCAATAAAGTCAGACAACATTTTTTATTATGGGAAAATTCAATATTATGATGTTTTGCTACTTGAAAGTCAATGTGATGTAATGATAGCCTGCTATAATCCAGCAATTAAAAACCACAAATATGCTGCTCCAAATAAGTTCTACGAGGCTTTAATGCTGGGAAAACCGATAATAATGGCTAAGGCAACAGGGATGTCCGATATAATAGAACAGTCCAATTTTGGAGTTTCCATTGAATATTCAAAGGATGGATTAATAGAAGGATTGGGCCAATTAAATGGACTAGTTAATAATACAGAGATTAGTATAAAGATGAAACAATTATATAGTGATCAATACTCTTGGTTAGAAATGAAAAGTAGACTTAAAAATCTATATCTCCGATTGAAAAGATGACTTAATTTTGTGCTTTCTAGATAAGACTTATATAGATAACATTCAAAACAAGGAGTTACAATTAATGCTTATATTTATGTTGATAGTATCAATTGGAGTTACTACTTTTATTATTATGAATCGAAGTAGAAAAAAAGGGGCTAATACATTTACTAGTTTATTATTCTCAATAATGTTTTTCTATATGATCATTCCTTTATTTTTATTAATTAACGAAGAAGAAATGAGTCAATATACTGACCTCCAAATATATTTATACGACTACAATACAAGTAAACTCTTTTTTTATCAAGTTATTGTACTTGTATTTATAATGATTTTTTATCTAATATACAATCGAACAATTAATCGAATGTCAAATTCAAAAACAGGATTTGAATCTAATACGTTTGTTATAATAAAATATTTTAAGTTGGTAGGCTGGATCTCATTAATTATTGGGGGAATAAGTTTTATTCTATTTTTAGGATCATTAGGTGGCGTTAGACAGGCCTTGGCAATCTCTGAATTAGCTAGATCCTTTAACACACAGTTGACAGAATTTATGCCGTATTATGCTTCATTATTAATAATTCCTGCAAGACTTATTACTCTTGTTCCGATTTTTTTTATGACGGTTTATTTATTTCAACCAGAAAATAAACGATACCTTATAATAATGATTTGTACATTTCCTTTAGCAGTGATATTTTATTTGTTTAACGCAGGTAGGGCTCCGTTAATTGCCTATCTCCTTTGTTTTCTCATACCTATTCTTAAAAAGAGAATTAAGTATCCATGGCCAATAGTTATTTTAACAGGATTTGTTTCATTGCCGCTATTGGATATTTTAGATAGTATATTTTTGTATTTTAGTACTGGGGTTTGGATAGAATACTCCACTAACTATAGCAGTTATTTATACCAATTTTCATTTCCGTACAAAAATCTCATAAATTCTCTGGATATTATTACTGCTAGTGGAATACGATATGGCCAAGATTTTATTACATCAATTATTTCGTTTATACCTGGAATTAACTTTAGCATCTCATATGATGTAACCACACAATACTTCTTAGGAGAAAATTGGAAATCCTTAGGTGGAATCCCTAATGATCTTATTACATTTTCAATTATAGAATTTTCTTTATTAGGAGTTGTTCTATTCTCATATTTACTGGGAATCACATTAGCGAAAATTGATTTTAAGTTATCGAAGTGGGAAAGTAACTCTGCCTACATTCTAGTGATTAGTTCGATTAATATTTTACTTTTTTTATTTGTACAAGCAGCAGATATCCAGCCACTCGTGAGGAGTTTCTTACTTATAGCGCTCGTTATTGGTGTGTTGATCTCAAGTAGAAAGGTGAAGAGTAAGTGAAAATACTATATATCACATCCGTTCCACTGGAATATAGTTCGTCTGCGAATATGAGAAATTTGGCATTAATTAGAGGGTTTCAACAATTAGGATTTGAAATCTCTACGTTAAGTTCTATCCCTGAAATAGAATCAAGTTATTATGATAAAACAATGGTAAGAACTGATTTTAAAGATCGACATTGGATTGAATTGGGCGCTGTACATACCAAATTCACTTCAAAAAAAATAGAATCTGCATTAGATAAATTAAAAGCAAAACTTAAGGTTATTGCATATAAAGTATATACCAGATTATCTTTGTACGATTCACGAGCAAGATTAGCTAAACGAATTCCAGTATCACTTGCTAATGAGGAGTTTGACCTAATAATTTCTTCATCAGATCCTAAGTCATCACATCTAATAGCTGAACAATTAATAACACAATATCCCAATATAACGAAGTTATGGTATCAATATTGGGGCGATCCCTTTGCTATTGATGTTAATAAAAATACACTTTTCCCTACCTGGATAGTAGAACGTGAAGAACGTAGAATTTTAGAGAAGTGTCATAAATCAATTTATGTATCACCAATTACTCATGTGGTAATGCAAGAAAAATATCCGGAACTAAAGAAAAAGATGGTTTTTGAGCCTATTCCCTACAATGAACAATTATTTTATAAAGAAACTAATAATTCACAATACACTTTAGGATATTTTGGCGATTATTTTAGTAAGGATAGAACAATTACCCCATTAATCAATTCATTAACAGATAGCGATATTAAGCTGCATCTTATTGGCAATTCGGATATTGAAATAACTAATACTCATAACATTAATTCTATGTCCAGACAAAGCATTGATTTCATTAGAAAATTGGAAGCTGAAGTAGATTTATTGATATGTGTATGTAATAAAAAAGGGACTCAAATTCCTGGTAAAATATATCATTACTCAGCTACAAATAAGCCTATATTACTTATAGTTGATGGTGAATATTATACACAGTTAGTAAATTATTTCTCTCAATTTGAACGATATTATATTTGTGAGAATAACGTTAATGATATTAGAAAAACAATTAATGAAATAATGAATCTTAAGCAGAATTTTAACCCTATAAATTATTTTTCTCCACAGACGATTGCGAAACGTTTAGTTAACAACTCTAATTCTTAAGGGGAATAAAAATTTTATCTATTAATAGTTTTAAGATAATAATATTATTTTGAAAATATTAGGTTCAAAGAAGAAATAGTTTAATTCAGGGGTTGTATATTTTAATGAAAAAAATTTTAAAAAGATCATTTATATTAATTTCAAAATGTATTATGCCATTATTTTATGACAAACAATACCTACAAGGACGTTGGTTTGATAATGCGGTTGTTGGATGGAGGTGGTGTTGGAGAAGTTTGCTTTTCCAGAAAATTCTTGGTTCGAATCGCCATGTACCTTTTCCTGTCTCGCATAATAACGCCTTTGGGAATACTAAAAATTTGAAATTTGATACTAATGACTTGAATAATTTTCAACATCATGGATGTTATTTTCAAACATGGGGCAATGCACAAATTAGAATTGGTAAAGGTAGTTATATAGCACCTAACGTAGGATTAATAACACAAAACCATGATGTTCATAATCTTGATAATCATATTGATGCAAAAGATATTAACATTGGCGATAATTGTTGGATAGGAATGAATGCAGTTATTTTACCAGGAGTTGTACTGGGGGATAAAACAATCGTTGGCGCTGGTGCGGTAGTTACTAAGAGTTTCCCTTTTGGAAATTGTGTCATAGGTGGGGTACCAGCTAAAAAGATAAAGCAATTAGATTAAGTAGATATTATTTACATACTGTCTAATAAATAATTAAGAGTAATTCTGTAGAGGGATGATATGAATGGTAATGAAAAAAGCATCCCCTTTTGTTAAGTCTATTATTAGATTGATTTCAGGTTCCTCAATTGCTCAACTTATAACAATACTTGGATCACTGGTAATAACGAGAATATATACTCCTGATCAATTGGGTATATATAGTCTTTTACTAACTTTCATTTCTATTTTTGGACCGGTTATATCAGCTAAATACGATGCTGCTATTGTACTAGCCTCAAATGAAGATGAAGCTGTAGATTTAATATGGGGAAGTTTGATTGTAGCCTTTGTTCTTGGAGGCATATTCACGGTTATTTATATTATTTATTTGCAATATAACCCTCAAATATATGAAGAAATAAATGGTTGGTCCTATCTTATTATTTTAATGTTAATTACTCAAGCTATAATTAATATTTTAGATAATTATAACAACAGACATCAAGAATATAAGTTAATCTCCTCAGTTTATGTAAGAAGAACTTTATTTCAAAATGTAGGTTTTATTACATTAGGACTATTCAAATTTGAAACAATTGGATTAGTTATTTCTCAACAAATAGGTATGTTTTTTGGTTTAAAGAAACAAAGTAAATTTATTTTGTCTCAAAAAAAAAATTACTATGCTAGAAGTTGGATAAGAATAAAGAATGTTCTTATCAAGTATAAAAAGCAGCTCTTTTATGCTTTTCCTGCTCATTTTATAAACTCTCTATCGTATTCCTTACTTAATTTTTTTATTACTGGTCTGTTTGGACTAGCTATTTTTGGATATTATTCAATGACATTTAGAATCTTGGCATTACCTCTAAGTCTGGTCAGTATCAACGTTTCAAAAGTTTTCTTTAGAAGCGCTTCAAAAAGATTTGAAAGCAAATTAAGTTTCAACAAATTAATTACTCAAATAACAATTCTATTAGCGTTTGTTTCAATACCGATGGTGATTGTATTAATGTTATTTAGCCCGATGTTATTTGAATTTTTCTTTGGTCCAGGATGGAGTGTTGCGGGGAAATTTGCCCAAATACTAGCTCCAATGTATGGAATAAGATTAATAGTTTCTGCTGTATCTCCAACTTTGATGGTTGTTGGCCAGCAAAAATTAGAAGTTTTTATGCAAGCTTTATTTATTATTTCATCGTTAGTATCATACTTTATTTGTTATATTTTTGGTCAAAGTATTGAAGCATTCTTAACTTATGTTTCAATCTCATATTCAATAGTTTATATAGTGTTTTACATAGTTATTTATAAACTCAGTAAAAATCGGAGGATGAATAATTACAATGCTTAATATTATAGGATTAGGATATATAGGATTGCCAACTGCGTTAATGTTTGCTAAAAGCGGAATTAAAGTAGTTGGAACTGATCTCAATATTGAGATCATTAATTCATTAAATAACAATCAACTCACTTTTGAGGAAGAAGGATTGAGAGAGCTATTTGAATTGGCAAGAAACAATGGTATTGAGTTTACAACCGAGTACCAGAAAACGGATATGTATATTGTTGCTGTTCCCACACCATATATCCACACTAGTAAGAAATTGGATCCTTCATATGTTATTAACGCAGTGAACAATATTCTGGATTATTGTGAATCAGGTGCAATAATAATTATCGAGTCTACTGTTTCTCCGGGGTCTATTGATCGTCATATCAGAAATGTTATTATTGGGAGAGGGTTTGAAATCGGGAAGGATGTACATCTTTGTCATGCTCCAGAACGAATAATTCCAGGTAACATGATATACGAACTTGAGCACAATTCTAGAACAATCGGTACTGATAGTATGGAAATTGGTGAGAAAATAAAAGAATTGTATGCAAACTTTTGTGCAAGTGAAATAGTTTTAACAGATATTCGATCAGCAGAGATGTCGAAAATTGTGGAAAATACCTATAGAGATGTAAATATAGCCTTTGCTAATGAATTATCCAAGATTTGTCGAACAGATGACATGGATGTTTATGAAATTATTAGAATAGCAAATAAGCATCCTAGAGTTAATATTTTACAACCGGGACCAGGAGTAGGAGGTCACTGTATATCAGTTGATCCGTGGTTCTTAGTTGGCGATTACCCTGACCTAACTAACTTAATACTAACTGCAAGAAAAATAAATGATTCTATGCCTTCACATGTATTAAGTAGAATTCGGGATATTATGAGAGAGCATAGAATTAGAGACATATCAAGAATCGGATTGTATGGTCTTGCATATAAAGAAAATGTTGACGATACAAGAGAGAGCCCTACACTTCAACTACTTGAAAGAATGGACGAACATTTAGCGTTTGGGGTAAAAGTATTTGATCCATTGATTAAAAATAACATTGTTGACAATCAGTACTTTGACTTTATTGAATTTATTGACGATATAGATATAATAGTTATTTTAACAGCACATGATCATATCAAGGTTAATCTAGAATTATTTAGAAATAAGTTAATACTTGATACCAAAAATATATGTAATTTTGAAGGTGTGTATAAACTTTAAGGAGGCCCACATGACAATTCGAAAAGCGATCATTCCAGCTGCAGGACTTGGTACTCGCTTCTTACCAGCTACTAAAGCACAGCCGAAAGAGATGCTTCCTATTGTGGACAAGCCTACCTTA
The DNA here is from genome assembly GCA_023639215.1 of Candidatus Pristimantibacillus lignocellulolyticus. Taxonomy (NCBI): domain Bacteria; kingdom Bacillati; phylum Bacillota; class Bacilli; order Caryophanales; family Paenibacillaceae; genus Pristimantibacillus (SeqCode); species Pristimantibacillus lignocellulolyticus (SeqCode). The sequence goes on along the minus strand of CP097899.1, from coordinate 4,513,191 downwards.
CAATATATTATTGAAGAGGCAGTTGCATCTGGAATTGATGAAATTCTTATTATTACAGGACGCAATAAGAAATCTATTGAGGATCATTTTGACAAATCCGTTGAATTAGAGCTTGAACTTGAGGCTAAAGGAAAGCTAGATTTATTAGAAGAAGTTCGAGAGATTTCCAATATGGTTAATATTCATTATATTCGTCAAAAGGAACCTAAAGGACTCGGACACGCAATTTATTGTGCTAAAAGTTTCATCGGTAATGAGCCATTTGCAGTCTTACTAGGAGACGATATTGTTCACAGTGAGAAACCATGTTTGAAACAACTAATAGATGTGTATGAATATTACAATAGCTCTGTACTAGGAGTACAACAAGTTGATCAGAAAGATGTACATAAGTATGGCATAGTCGATGGACAGAAGATAGGCGATTCTGTATCTCGAGTCAATCAATTGGTTGAGAAGCCAAATACTGAGGATGCACCTTCTAATATCGCGATTCTAGGTCGTTACATTATTACTCCTGAAATCTTTAACATTCTCGAAAATACAGCTCCTGGTGCTAACGGTGAAATTCAACTTACAGATGCTCTCAATCAATTGTCTCGTAGCGAAGCGGTCTATGCGTACGAATTTGAAGGGCGTCGCTATGATGTTGGAGATAAACAAGGTTTCTTGGAAGCGACGGTTGAATATGCCTTAAGAAGAGAAGAACTTAGCGAACCATTTATGACATATTTAAAATCTATTGTGAACTAAAAAGGATAAATTATGCAACATAATAGAAGAATTCTCCGTTTAATATTATGGGGACTAGTTATTGCTCTACTAATCTCTATATATCTACTATCCAATCAACCAGCTTCAAGTTCTGCTAAACTCAGCACAACTATTGCTGAACATACGATTCATATCTATGAGAAGTTGACGGGAACGGATATTACGATAAATCAGTGGGATCATAAGTTGCGTAAAGCTGCACATTTTTCGATCTATTCATTACTTGGCATTTTTATTATGACTCTATGTCTAATAAGTGGAGTACGCAAGAAATGGTCAATCTTGATTACGATAATTGGTGGAATTATTTATGCGAGTATGGATGAACTACATCAGCTTTTTGTAGATGGTAGAGGTGCAAGCGTACGAGATGTTGGTATTGATAGCTTAGGTGTTATCCTAGGCATCACAATAATATTGATAGTTAGTAGGAGATGGAAACGATGAAGAGATGGAAAAAGGTAGTACTATGGATAGCATCTATTCTAGTAGTAGTTGCTATAGGTGGCGCATTTGCTGCAAATTATGCGATTGACAAGATGCTTGGTTCTATGAGCGGTCTTAGTACAGAAATACTAGAGAATACAGGAGAAGAAGGTAACTCAAATAGTGGTGATCCTGATGTTTCACCGGATGATAATGGCTCTAATGATGTTGTTGCGGGTGATACTCCTGTTAGTAATGATTCAAGTTCATCTAATGAAGGTAAACCCCAAGGTGAAGGAAGTACTGGAACTATAGTAACTGATCCTAATTCTAGTGAGAACCAATCTTCAGAGGGTAGCTCAGGAACAGGCGGTTACGATTCTACAGTTTCTACAGATAAGGCAAAGGAAGTTGAAGAAAAAGTAACGTTAGGTGAGAAGGCAAAAGTAGTTTCAATTTTAACGAAGCGTTTATCTGCTTCTGATATTTCAACAATGCAGTCATTAGCGAGTGGTGGATTATCTGGTGAAGAGAAGAAGCAAGCAAGAACTTTAATGCTAGAAAAGCTAACTGAAGATGAGTACAATGAGCTGGTTGCTATTGCTGCGAAGTATGGCTTAAGTCAAGGTAGATCATATGCCGAGGTTTCTAATGAATAGCAAGGCATTACAAAAAGTTTATTCTCTCTAATTGTAAAAATAATACCTACAAAATATTTGATAAATACTAACACCTTCAAGAAATGTAATTCATGTCGTAAGATGTGAGATGCAATCTTGAAGGTGTTTTTTGTTGTGAACAAGAGTCAGATTTAGTCTTGCAATTAACCTGATAATGATAATATTAAATTTCAGCTAATATATATAATCTGCGTTAAATATAATAATAATGGGTAAAGTAGAATATATTAATATTGTAACGATAAAGATAGGAGGGCTAAGATGCAACACAACTATAAATGGATAAACCTAATTGGGCTTATTCTAATGCTTGTTATTAACTTTGCAGCACAGCGAGGCAGCTTTGGAGGACAGACAACTGCAGAAGTGTCAGCTAAGTATCCAGTTCTAATTACACCGGCAGGATATACGTTTATGATTTGGTTATTGATCTATGCATTTCTAATTGGTCATGTCATCTACTCATTCACAAGAAAGGGTAAGGAAAGTAAAGTTAGTGAAACGATGGGTCCATATTTTATCCTTAGTTGTGTGTTTAATAGTGCGTGGATTATATTATGGCAATATGAAAAGATAAACAGTAGCGTATTTATTATGTTAGCGTTACTCATAACTTTAATTGTGTTATACATAACGACACAAAAGTATGTTGCATCTCATACAAACAAACTAAATTATTGGTTAGTTTCCGTGCCTTTTAGTTTGTACCTTGGATGGATATGTGTAGCGACAATCATAAATATTGCTGTAGCACTAAATGCAAACCAGTGGAATGGATGGGGAATAAGTGCTATAGGATGGTCAATAATTATGCTCGTTGTAGGTACAATACTAGCTGTGGCTATAGGTACTCGTAATATTGATCCGATCGCTGTATTAGTTTTTGTATGGGCATTTATAGGTATCTGTGTAAACCAACAAGCTACGCCTACTGTTGCAAATACTGCTCTTGTATTAGCTGTCTTCTTATTCCTTGTTGCTATAGTTCTAGTCATACTGAGATGGAGAAAGAAATCTAACTGATAGAATGAAGAATATCGTTAGCATGAGAAAATCGTTATCTCTTTTCGGTAGAAGGAGATAACGGTTTATTTCTCGTATTCTAGCAAATTGCTACATTGTTCTCGTACAAACTGTTAGTTGATGTAATAGCATTGTATAATCTAGCAGTTTTTATCGTAAACTATTAATTGCGTTAATCTTTCTTTCGACAAATATAATCAGTATAATAAGTATTAGATAATATTGTCAGGAAGTAGGTGTAAGCAATGGTATCAGAAGATTTCTCGAAATTATGGAATAAGCTTTCACGAGATTGGAAATTGACACTGGAACAAGAACTATCACCATTAACAGAAGGACAACTTAATATTTTGGAGCTACTGCTAGAGTGCTCACCGATGAAACCATCTGATTTACTGCAACATTTATCAACGACACCAGCAGCTATTACAACCATTTTAGATCGTATGGAACGTAATGAACTTATTATTAGAGTACGTGACGAAAAAGATCGTCGCGTTGTCTGGATTGAAGTCACAAATAAAGGACAAGCTGAGACAGAAAGAGGATCAAAGATTCGGCGTGATATTATTGAACAATCGCTAGATCGAATTTCCGCTCATAATCAACAACTACTTGTCTACTTACTTGGAAAAGTTGCAAGTACATCATAGGTAACATATATCATTCATAAATGCATTACATAACGGGACGATATAAAATAACTTATCAATAACTTCAGAAATTAAAAAAGATATCTTAGCGCAGACTCTATTTATTCGAAAGTGAATAAGGAGAGAACGTTAAGATATCTTTTATTGTTATAATATATTATTGCTTTGTCCCTTGCATGGAAGTTAATCGCTTGTTAAGCATGGCTAGACTGCTCTCTAACGCGTCATAATCTTTATTAGTCAGTAGCGGGTCATCTCGAGTCTCTAATGTGTCAGCTACAGGTAGAATGCGATAGCGATATGCATCGTCCGGTTTGTAGCGATGTACCCAAGTTGGAGTTACCTCTACATTCGTTAATTCAATCGCTCCAGTATTATAATGTTTCCGGATATTGACCTTATAGATTGCTCCGTAATCTTTAGACTCACCACGTTGATTTGAGATGAAATTCCCCATTGAGTATATAATTAACCCTTGTCGTTCATTGCCGTTATCATCGAACGTAGATATTATCTCATACGGTTGCAGAACATGTGGATGAGAACCCGCGATGATGTCTGCACCAGCAGCAATGAGCGCTCGTGCTAACTTCTTTTGTTCCTCGCTAGGCTGTGATTGATATTCATTACCGAAGTGAAGTGCTACCGTAATGACTTCAGCACCGTCTTCTCTTAATTTGTTCATATCTGCAATAATAGTATCCTTATCTATCAAATCAATTAAATAATCTTTGCCTGTTGGGATAGGTATTCCGTTCGTCCCGTAAGTATAAGATAAGAAACCCATAGCTATATCATTATGTTTAACAATAGTTGAAGCAGTAGATTCTTCAATGGACGCTGCAGTACCTACCGTTGTAAAGCCGATTGTTTGAACATTTTCTAGCGTACGTAGTAATCCTTTTTCGCCTTTATCAAGCGAATGATTATTAGCAGTTGACAATACATTAAAGCCAGCGTTCCATAAAGCTTCTGCTAACTCAGTAGGAGCATTGAAAGTGGGATATCCACTATATCCAATATCGCTACCTGCAATCGGAGTCTCTAGGTTTGCCATAATCCAGTTACCGTCTTCAAGTAAACTCGTTATAGGTTCGAAAAATGGATCGAAATCGTAAGTGTCTGTTGCTTTATTATATGCCCCAGGTAATTGAGGGGAATGGCTCATAATATCTCCAACGCCGATCCAAACCGCATCAGTATATTCAGGGAGTGTAGGTGTAGGTTCTGGGGTAGGGGTTGGTGTGACAACAATTGTAGGTTCTTCGGTTGGTTCAATGTCTACTTGACCAATGGGTATATTCGAATTAGTTGGTGCGTCCAATTCATCGGAATTAACAATTACAAATAAAGCAATAATAGCAATGGAGGTAAGTACTAAAAGTATACCGTTTACTAACCAGAGTAATCTTCGCTTAGGTAATGAAGATCGCGAACTCATCTTTTCACCTTCTTCACTAATATTTGATAATAAAAAAACCGTTCGACCGAATCAGAACTACGATCGAACGGCTAAGACTAGATAAACCAATTCGCAGCTTGTGTTAATTGCTGCTGGCTGAAAATTGACCAAGGATCTTGTTGTACTGAAGGTGTAGATTGAAACGTCATCAATTCCTTAGTTGTTGGATGAGCCACAGTAATCGAAGTAGACCAAAGCGCGATTTGAGAATAACGCTTGCTAACAACTTTTCCATACTTCTGATCGCCTACAAGTGGACAACCAATATGAGCCATTTGAGCTCTAATCTGATGGGATCTTCCAGTATACAATTTGATAGCAACCAGACTACGTCCATTAGCTTGATGTAGCACTTTATAGCTCAACTTAGCATCTTTACTATCTGCTGTAGGTTTATTGTAGACCGTCACTTGATTGATCCGAGTGTCCTTGACGATATAATGCAATAGATCAGCTTCTAACGACGAAGGAGCGCCTTCTACTACACACATATAAGTTTTATCGAATGAACGACTGCGTACTGCTTCAGACATGCGAGAAGCTGCCTTAGAGGTCTTAGCAAACAACATTGCACCACCAACTGGGCGATCAAGTCGATGGACAAGACCTAAGTATACATTTCCAGGTTTCTCAAAGCGGATCTTAATATCTTCTTTAATTAAAGTAAGCATATCAGCATCACCTGTTTCGTCCTCTTGAGATGGAATTCCAGGTGGTTTTTGCACAACGATGATATGGTTATCCTCATAAATGATAGGGATCTGCATTAGTTGGACTCCCAACGACCCAAAATACCGCAAGGAAGCGCTAAACCAGACTTAGTAATTGGCAAGCCGATTTCGCCACAGTTAATTTCGCCGCCGTATTTTTTCTGCATACTCATGGTTAGCAAATGTTCTAGCACGGTTGGAGAAAGTCCAGTTGTGTACGAGTTGATTAGTAAGAATAAAGGATTATCACTAAGAATACTTGTACAAGACTGTAGGAATGGGTAAAGGTTTTCTTCTAGTTTCCATGTTTCACCTTTTGGTCCACGACCGTATGAAGGAGGGTCCATAATAATGGCATCGTATGTGCGACCACGACGTTGCTCGCGTTGTACGAATTTGAAAACATCATCCGTAATGTAGCGAATCGGTGCATCTTCAAGCCCAGATAATTGAGCATTTTCTTTCGCCCATTGAACCATACCTTTTGATGCATCAACATGACATACTTCTGCTCCAGCAGCAGCACATGCAACGGTAGCACCACCAGAATAAGCGAACAAGTTCAATACGCGAATTGGACGGTTAGCTTGTCGGATCTTATCCATCATCCAGCTCCAGTTCGCAGCTTGCTCAGGGAATAGTCCTGTATGTTTGAAACTAGTTGGTTTAATATGGAAACGAAGCTCTTTATAGCTTATCGTCCAACGCTCCGGTAATTTAGGATTTTTCACTTTCCATTCGCCGCCACCTGAGTTGCTACGGTAGTAGTGAGCATCAGCTTTACGCCATTGCTCATCTAGCTCTTGGATAGGCCAAATGATTTGTGGATCTGGGCGACGGAGTACATAATTACCCCAACGTTCTAGCTTATCACCTTCACCTGTGTCTATTACTTCAAAATCAGTCCATTGATCTGCTATATACATTCAATTAATTCCTTCCTAATCGTAAGTCTTGTCTAGATATGTTATCATCGCTTATTATAACTAAGGAAAGCAATCTTATCAACGTAGGGATACATATTTTATATAGAAGGGCTTGAACAATATGTTACATTTTGAATGCGAATGCGGTAATAAAACTTCTTTTTTTGCTACAGGTGATATTGATGAACGTGGAATAGAAAGTTTAGATATGGAAGATGACGACGCTGTGAGCTATATTATTAGTGAAGATCGAATCACTTTGAAATGCAAATTTTGTGGAAAACGCTATGAATTAAAAAAATATGACAATCTCTAAAATAAATTAGGACTGTGCAGTCCTAATTGTGAAAGGGTGTAGAGGAATGGTCGCGAGAAATCGAGAACAACTGATCCATATTGCTGCCCGTTTATTTTTGAGTAAAGGTTATAAATATACCAGCATCGAGGATGTATGTGTAAGAAGCGGGATTTCTAGATCGAATCTATATTATCACTTCAAGAGCAAAGAAGAATTATTGTTTGCGGTTGTAAGCTTTTGGGGCAATCGATACGAGTCGGCATTAGAAATTTCACTTGGACAAAAAGAGATTTCAGCTAGGCGAAGAATTGAGAGTTTTATAGAATTGCTGTTGCAAGAAATCGAAGCGAGAGGAAACAAGGGGACTTGTCCTTTTACCGCGATGTATCAGCAAAGTCCAGTAGATGCGAAAGATGTCCATGATCGCATTCAACAGTTTTTCAAAGTACTTCATGAATTAATTAATAAATTACTAGAGCAAGGTATTACTAATGGGGAATTTCGAGCTGGTATAAGTGCAAGTGAATGTGCTTACTTATTCGTATCTGCTCTGGAAGGTTCATTAATTTTAGCAGAAACGATGAATGATATATCGATTGTACGTACAACCTCGGATCGATTTTTTAAGTTATTGATCTAACAGGTGTACTTTGCTGGTGTACGGACTAAGAAATTGATAATAATTTTAGAGTAACTGCACTGCTGGAGAAAAGGCGCCCATCTTATGACGGACGCCTTTCCTCATTTCAACGCTGCATTACCTTGGATTGTTTTGTTTGGACTTTATGATACTGCAGTAGAAAAGGATAGAATAGAATACCGCTGACAATCAGTGCCAGTCCAAGCAGGAAAGTCTTGAGATCCGCGGTACCAGCCACAATCACCCATAGCGAATAGATGGTGGCCATACCCGCAATGATTCCTTCGGTAACTCGCTCCTTCTGCAGCGAGTAGGTTTCTCCGGTCCAGGTCAGCTTGAGGTGATAGAGTGATGCTATTAGATAAGGCACCAGATATGCGAGCGTAGCGATATAGATAATAAAATCAAACGCCGCCGAGATGGAACCCGAGATCGTGGATAACAGCAATATTTGACCGAGTGCGGTAGAAATCCAGAGAGATACAGTTGGCATGCCCTTACTATTTTCTTTGGAAAAAAACTTCAGGAAAACACCCATCCTAGCTGCCTGGAACGGTACCTCGGCACTAAGTAGTACCCAGCCGATCGTGGAGCCGAGCAGACTGATCAGCCCGAGACCTGCGAGCAGCTTGCCACCGATAGGTCCAAGCACGGTAGAAATGCCGTCCACCAGAGGGTTTTGAGAAGCCATCAGTTGATCCTGTGTCAGCAGACCCATAGTCAGGATGCTGATGCCTACATACAGTACGAAGGATATCAGCAGTCCAGTGATAGTCGCGCGGCGGATATCCTGCTTGCGGTGAGCGCGTGCGGCGAAGACCATTGCTGATTCCACTCCGATGAAAGCCCACAGTGTCGCAATCGCTGCCGCGTTAACCTGAGAGAGCAGGCTAATCGTATTCCCACTGTCATTGGTGCGCGGAGCCAAGAATGGCCCGATATTGCTCTGTTGAAACGCAAAGAGTGCAATTACGATAAAGAGCGTAAAGCCGATGACCTTGGTCACCGTAGCGATAAGATTCAATCTCCCTGCGCTGTTCATTCCTTTTAGGCAAATGGCGTGTGTTCCCCATAAAAGTATCGAACAGACGAGGAACGTTAGGGCATTGCCCGCTTTTAATGTGAAGCTTCCCAAGGTTAGCCATACATTGTTACTAGTAAGCACCGGGAAAAAGGTAGACAGGTAGCTCGCGAATGTCGTGATAACCGCCACAAAACCAGCGATATTGCCGAGCCAGTATCCCCAAGTTGACATAAAGCCAGCGATGAGAGAACCGTGCGAACCTTCACGAAACAGCTCTTTCGCATAGATTTGCGGGCCGCCGCTGAGCTCGGGCTTGCGTACTGCAAGGCTGCCGAAGACAAGCGCCAGTGTAAGTACACCTAATCCTGTAGCAGACCAGGCCAGAATGACCCCGGCAGGACTCGCAGCTTCCGACAGAGATCGAGGCAGCATGAAGATTCCGGAACCGACCATGTTGCCGACCACGAGGGCAGTCAGAATCCAGAAGCCTAACTTATGTCTAGTCATGATGATAAACCCCTTTTGAAAAGTTTTGAAAATTCACTGGATGATATAATAAAATGAACTGACAGTAACCTATAATACACTTTCTTCTGATAAAGCGCCAGAGTGAATTTTACATACCTGCTTATTTTTTGCTACGGGTAAGTTTAAATGGCGAGGGACAAAAATATGTCATCATAACTGATTAGAATTCTTTCTAATCAGTTATGATGAAGTGACGGCAGTAGTGAAGAGACGACTATAAAAAAAGAGCTAGCTATTTACTGAAAAGTAAATGGTTAGCTCTTTTATGTATTTCTAGTTATTCTTTATTACCCCAAACCTTTTCCAATGTAACGTCACGACCGGAATATACGCGAGATTCTTTGTAATATTTCGGGTCTTTACGGTGGAAGTTTTGGTGATATTCTTCAGCAGGATAGAATTCTACCGCTTCTTTAACTTCAGTAGCGATTGGTTTATCAAAACGACCACTATTACCTAGAGCAGCTTTAGTCTCTTCAGCTAGAAGGCGCTGTTCTTCATTGTGGTAGAAGATAGCTGTTTTGTACTGACTCTTCTGATCATTACCTTGTCCGTTCGGATCAGTAGGATCAATCTGAGGCCAATATAGCTCTAATAATCTCTCATAAGGGAAAATAGAAGAGTCGAATGTAATTTGGACAACTTCATGATGTCCAGTTTCTCCAGTTAATACTTGCTCGTAAGTAGGGTTAACCACTTCTCCACCCATATAACCTGAGATAATACCGTGAATTCCTGGTTGCTCTTCGAATGGTGTAACCATACACCAGAAGCATCCACCAGCAAAAGTTGCTTTTTGTATCATTGATCGTTCCTCATTTCTTAGCTGTTATCTCATCAAAGGAGTATTTATTATTATAATGGTAATGGAACATCTCGTCTACTCGGAATCTCTCAGCACCAAGAAGAAGCCATGAAGTTAGGAAACGAGAAGTGGAGTGTACATAAGTGGTACACGAACCTCGCAGGCTTCCGATGAATGGCTTCTTCGCAGCTGAGTAAACTACAGTACATTACCGCGTGATCACAAGTGAATGTTTTGAACTACCTCAACCAATAAAAGTTCAAAACATTTGCTTGTCAGCACCAAGAAGAAGCCATGAAGCTAGGAAACGAGAAGTGGAGTGTACATAAGTGGTACACGAACCTCGCAGGCTTCCGATGAATGGCTTCTTCGCTGCCGAGTAAGCGATAGCACATTACCGCGTGATCACAAGTGAATGTTTTGAACTACCTCTATTGTGATTTATATTTCAATATCGCTTCCCATAGTGAAGCATCTTCATACCCTAATCGCCACGCAGCGATACCTGCAAGTTCATATTTCTTAGCTAATTTAATACGACTAATAACAGTCTGTTCTGTTTCAGCCCAGAAAACATGTGTATAGCCATCTAATTGATAAGTGTACTTATATTGCCCGGTCTTCGCGTCGAAAACGCCAGTAGCATTATTTTGTTCGATCACTTGAGCAATGTTTTTCATTGTTATCGATCTGTTGTCAACGAGGTTACCTTTTGAATCAAGACGCCATTCACGCACATAGAAAGGTATACCAAGAATAAGCTTATTACGAGGGATGCCATAATTAAGATATTGTTTAATACCTTCTTCAACCCAGCTTAGACTTGCTACTGAACCAGCCTCGCTAGAACCTGTCCAATGTTCATCATAAGCCATAATGATAACGTAATCTACGATTTTACCAATAGCTTCTTGATCGTATGCTGTATTATGATTCCACAAAACATCGCCACGCAATAGATCGATAGAAACTGTTAGCTTCTGCTTATGTGCAGCCTCTGTTAATTTTTTAACAAAATTAGTGAAAGCGTTCCGATCCGTTGCGGCAATACTTTCAAAGTCAAGATTAAAGCCCTTTGCATTAATAGATTTTAAGCTGTTAATAAGGGACGTAATGAACTTATCTTGTGCAGGAACATCTTTCAAAAATGCAGTGGTTAATGTTTTATCAAATTGATTATGAACAAGTGGAATGATATCTATATCCTGCTCTGCCATCGTTTTTACTAGCTCTGCATTAGAAGTATCGTTTAGCTTGCCAGTTGCATCTTCTAAGAAATACCAGGTTGGTGAATCAATATCTAATCCTTGAGTATTAGCTACATGTTGGTTAATTGTATTAACTGTACTAGAGCCGTTCCAACCGAGATATAAGAAATCTTTCACAGTGGTAAATAGTTTTCTGCCATCTTGATTGATGACTGTACTATTACTTAATGATTTTGAATAAGCCAAAGCTGATTTCAAAGCGTGAAATGATTTTACTGCTTTATCGCCTTGATATACGGTGTAATACGAAATATTGGTCCATAATACTGAATCAGCAACTTTTACTTCTGCAGCGTAAAGTTTTTTAGCTGAAGCAACTGCTGAATCAAGAGATACGAAGGAGGATGACAGTTTTCCTTGCGTATAAACGTTATACTTTGCGATATTGCTATGGACTACCTTTTCTGTAGCAGTGTTATAAACTTCGCTGTTACTAACTTTATTACTCGCAGTAATAGCTTCTTTTAGGAAAGAATACTTTTTACTTTGCGCAACTTGCTCGCCATCTACAGTTATCATATATATTGGAGTGGATGACTTAATTGTTTTGCGTGATGCTTCGCTAATATTATCCCAAATCCAACTATTGCTATTCAGATCGATAATATGAGAGTTCGTCCATTTGGCAGCTGCTTTCTTCGCATCATTTAGACTGTAGAAACTCCAGTTACTATACGTTTTATCACCTTGATACAGTTGATAGTTTGCATAATTTTCAAATGCCCAACCAACATTTTCAAGATCACGGACGTAGGAATTTAGTTGTGTTGCTGAATACTTTGTTGCTCCAGCTAAAGAACTGTATTCTAATTTCGTAGTAGATTTCCCGTCTATGTATACTTTGTACTTAGGGATGTTGTTCCATACCCACTCACGATTACTTATTTTCTCTACATGACTATAATTATAGTATTTCGCATATGCTATCGCTTTCTGCGAAGTAGGAAACTCTTTCAGTAACTTTTCATTCTGATAAACACGATAAAGTGTCGTATTACTTGCTGCATCAACTGTAGCGGGTATAGTCAATAATGGGGTAATAAAAAGGATAATTGCTAAAAATGATAAAAACTTCTTTGTCACGAACGAATCACTCTCCTAAAACTTTTCTAGTAAACAGCTAAACTTCCTAGTAAAGAAAAGTAGCAACGGAAGCATGGTCTAAACTTTTCTAGTAAACTGATAAAATTCCTAATTACAAATTTATCCGCATATAACTAGTATAACGTGAAAAACTATGAAATGTTACTTGGTAGATTATGAGAATTGAAGAAAATAGCATAATATGTACTTAACTGCACAATCATAATAGGGGGTAATTAGATTTCAGTCTTAATATGTGAAAATGAAAAAACGCAATATAGTCATTTCTGACTATATTGCGTTTTAAGTGTTAGGGGAGAGCTTAAGAACGAGTCTCTGCCCAAAATTGTTCTGATTCTTCGTCAATTCCAAGCGTAATATCTGAACGGAATACTCGCATTTGATATTCACTGTAGAAATATTGTTCAAGCGCTTCAAGAATATTCGATTGAATAATATATTGAGAACGACCAGTTACCCAGATCTCAGCTGTATATCCATACTCTTCATCCCAAGCAAGTTGAACCTCTACATCGTTAGGTTTTACACCGCGACGATCAGCTATATTTACACAGATAGCATTAATAATCTCATTAGTGTATATTCTCATGATTAGAAAGGACCTCTTTGATTACGATCATCTTCATCATCACGACGGTTACGATCTTGATAGTGACCAGCTGCTGCTGGCTTTTTGTTATTGCGAATGTATGTCCAAGCTGCACGAATAATCATGAACACTGCCATGATTGCAGCAAGGTTAACTAGCAAACCAAGAATTTCACCAAATCCACCCATACCTGCGAACATGCCACCGAATAACATACCAGCTAATCCACCAATCATCATTCCTTTCATGAAGGAACTTCCGCCGAATAAACCGCCAGTTTTAGCTGTGTTTGCTGCACCTGTAGTTGATTTTGTACCTGAAGTTGTGCTGGAAGAACTGCCTGATTGTGTTGTACTATCGCTCTTTTGTGTGTAGCTTTGCTTGTTAGATTTGAACCCGCCGCCACCTCTTTTTGCATCAGCTGTGTCACCAAAGCCAAGGCTCAAAGATAGAAACACGGTAAGAACAAGCATTGTGATAAATCCTTTTTTCTTCAAAATAAGTCCCTCCTGAAAAGTAGCTTAAAGTTGCTATCGTAAAGCAATACGTCTATTATATACATTGGTTTCACTTTTATCTAATAATTATTTTGTAGGTGATAGAAAATGATCTACCCAGTGGAATATATTAACTATTTAATTGAATTTCATGCAACTAGGGATTACTTCGAATGTCATGAATTGTTAGAAGAATATTGGAAAGAAAACCCTTCAGACGGCTATGAAGCATTTTGGGTAGGTTGCATTCAAGTTGCAGTAGGTCAATATCATGAGCGTAGACATAATTTGCGTGGAGCACGACTGATGTATGAGTCTGCTATTCATAAATTAACTCCGCAACCACAAGTTGTATTAGGAGTTAACCTTCAAGATCTACTTCTACAATTGCAACAGCATGTGCAAGCTTGTCAGTTACAATTACCTTATGAAGATATGATGTTTAATATTGTAGATGATCAATTACGTAAGCAATGTGAACACGAAACCGCTTTGCGTGATTTACGTTGGGGATTATCTAGTGAAGAGACAACCGATGATATCATTCATCGACATAAGTTGCGAGATCGCAGTGACGTTATTTCTGCAAGACAAGTAGCACTAGAGAAGAAAACATTGAGTCGCAGTAATACGGAGAAGACAGAATAGGCTAATTAAATTAATATATATTTTACTCTGTATCTACTTTAAGGACGGTTTACTTGCTTTGTGAAATAAAGGATGTTTCACTAAATGCAATAGAAAGGACGTTACAACCACTTTGAATGATAATTAGTGGTTATAGCGCCCTTTTTTTGTTTTTATCGGATGATTCGTACATGGCTATTATATATTTGACTGTCACTCTTTAATATAAAGCTACGTGTATTCGTGTTGTAATCCATTTTCATATGATCTTCGTAATACACTTTATGTCTTGGCTCATAATAGAAAGGAAATGGTGCAGCAATTCCTTCGACATCGTCAATAGAAGGTTCTTCAATAAATTCTAAAGTAGCAACGCCATTGTCAGCACATCCGCTACCTTTTGAATCATGAAGAAATTTTAGTTTTTTATGAGTCGAAGCTAAAATTGGCATTAATTGTTCTTGAGCGGATGGTGTAAATGTAATTTGCATATTTAACCTCACCTTTGGCATTAGATTCATGAATATAGTATAGTTGATTATAGAGTTTATTTGAGTGAAATGGCAACAATGTTTATGGTTATTACTGAAATGGATTCATTTTTAGGTTACATAGGAAAGGATGATAATGTATGAAACCACTTGAACAATTCCGACACATTAATACAGAAATTAAACAGTACGAGGAAGCACTTGCTGTTCTATATTGGGATTTGCGTACTGGAGCACCTCGAAAAGGAATGGACACACGTTCACAAGTAATTGGAACATTATCAGCTGAAATGTTCGCTCGCTCAACTTCACAACTGCTAGGTACTTTATTGACTGAGCTTGAAAGCGAAGAAGTATGGAACGAGTTAAGTCCACTAGATCAAATTTTAGTGAAAGAATCGCGCAAAGATTATGATCGCAGCGTTAAAATTCCACCTGCTTTGTATCAGAAGTATGTTATTCTTACGGCGCAAGCGGAATCCAAATGGGAAGTTTGCAAAGAAGAGAACGACTACGATAGTTTCCAACCTTTATTAGATGAAATTATTACGATTACAAATGAAATGATTGATCTATGGGGAGTCAAAGCAACACGTTATGATACATTGCTTGATCAATATGAGCCAGGTATGACCGTTGCTGAGCTTGATCAGATCTTTGGAGATTTGCGTGATCAACTTGTGCCACTAGCTGAGAAAATTGCAGCTAGTCCGTATCAGCCACGAACTGATTTCTTAGAACAGAGCTTTGCTGTAGAGCAGCAGAAAGCATATAGCAGATTTATACTGGAGCAAATGGGCTTTGATTTTGAAGCGGGAAGACTGGATGAAAGTGTCCATCCGTTTGCAACTGGACTAAACCCTGGTGATGTTCGTATTACAACGAGATACCTGCCTAATGATGTAACGAGTGCTCTATTCGGTACTATTCATGAAGGTGGCCATGCGATGTATGAACAGAATATAGCGGACGAATTAATCGGAACTACGCTATGCACAGGTACATCCATGGGAATTCATGAATCACAATCAAGATTTTGGGAAAATGTAATAGGTCGTAGTAGACCGTTCTGGAATGCCTATTATGCGGAGTTGCAATCTAAATTCCCACAGTTAGCTTCTATTGATATGGATACATTCTATCGTGGTAACAATGTAGTTAAACCACAACTTATTCGTATTGAGGCTGATGAATTGACGTATAACTTACACATCATCATTCGATACGAAATTGAGAAGATGATCTTTAATGAAGGATTGCAAGCCAAAGATCTTCCAAAAGTTTGGAATGAAAAGTATGAGCAATATTTGGGTGTGACGCCTCCTAATAATGCTGAAGGCGTACTACAAGATGTACATTGGTCGGGCGGTGCGTTTGGATATTTCCCTTCGTATTCTCTAGGTAACATGTATGCTGCGCAATTTATGAATACGTTAGAGCAGGATATGCCAGATGTATGGGCTAAAGTAGAAGCGGGAGATTTACATCCGATTAGAGACTGGTTAGCGGAGCGAATTTATCAATATGGTAAGATGAAATCACCGAGTGAACTTGTTCAAGACATTACGAATGAAGCGTTAAATCCACAGTATTTAGTTGAATACTTGAAGAACAAGTATAAAGATATTTACCGCTTGGAAGAAGTTTAATCTTAGTTAATACTATATAAGCCTTGGGCACGATGTTCTGTCGTGACCAAGGCTTTTTTTGTTTGTATACGTTGAGCAGAATGAAGGGTGTAAACCCCGTTCATGGAGCACACATGGTGGGATAGAGCGTAATGGAGGGTAAAAAAACCTTTCATTGAATGCAAAAGGTGGGAATGAACGTAATGAAGGGTAAAAATCCCGTTCATCGAGCACAAATGGTGGGAGTGGGCAGAATGAAGGGCAATAATCCCTTTCATCGAGCGCAAAAGGTGCCAGTGAGCAGAATGAAGGGTAAAATTCCCTTTCGTAGAGCACTTGGAACATGATGCACTTTTTTGAAACACCTCATAATGCTGGAAAAGTACTATAAGAGCTGCTTATATTAAAATCTTCAACAACTTTTTCACCATGTGAGATTCCGCTGAATAGGCTATAGCACATTAAAGAAAGGGAGTGAATGCTATGAAACATAGCAGAACTTTACTGATGTTGATTGCGGTGATAGTTGCTACATCAGCTATATTAAGTGGTTGTAGTAAGGGTGAGAAGGAATCAACAGTAGTCCGAATTGGCGAGGTCACGAGATCTTTGTTCTATGCTCCACAATACGTAGCGATTGAAAAAGGATTTTTTGAAGCGGAAGGCATAAAAATTGAACTAACTACAACACCTGGTGGCGACAAAACAATGACTTCGCTACTTTCTAATGTTATTGATGTTGCTCTAGTTGGATCAGAGACTTCAATCTACGTAACGCAACAAGGTACGGATGATGCGATTATCAACTTTGCACAACTGACACAAACGGATGGTACTTTCCTAGTTGCTCGTGAAAAAGATGATAACTTTAGTTGGGAGTCATTACGTGACAAGACTTTCCTTGGGCAAAGGAAAGGTGGCATGCCACAAATGGCTGGAGAATTCACGTTGAAAAAGTATAATATTGATCCGCAAAATGACCTTGAATTAATTCAAAATGTAGACTTTGCCAATATTGCTCCTGCATTTTCATCTGGTACTGGTGAGTATGTACAATTATTTGAACCAACGGCATCTATTTTTGAAAAAGAAGGTATTGGTCATGTTGTAGCATCTTTCGGAGTAGAAAGCGGACATTTACCGTATACCGTATTCATGACGAAACAAAGCTATATCGACAAAAACAAAGATGTCGTTCAATCATTTACTGATGCAGTTTATAAAGCTCAATTATGGGTAAATGAGCATACAGCTGCTGAAATTGCTGATGTAGTAGCACCATATTTCGAAAATGTTGATCGTGAAATTATGGTTAGTTCTATTGAGCGCTATAAGCAACAAGGTTCTTATGCAACGGATCCGATTGTTGATGAACAAGAATGGAACAATTTACTCGATGTAATGACAAGTGCAGGCGAATTGAAAGCACGTACTGAGCATAGTGAAATTGTAAATACAACATTCGCTCAAACTGCAATTGATCAATAATTCGTTATAGGAGAGACTGTCATGAACAAAGAGGTAATATTAGAACTTAAAGATCTCTCCCATATTTATGTCAATGATGCAGGAGCCGCATTAGCAGTAGATCATGTTAATCTTGTCGTGCATAAGGGAGAATTTATAAGTCTTGTTGGACCTAGTGGTTGTGGAAAGACAACGATCCTTAATATTATAGCGGGTTTAATTAAACCCACTTATGGAGAACTAAAGGTGATGGGGGAGAATATACTTTCTCCCAATCCAAAGCTTGGTTATATGCAACAACAAGATTATTTGTTTCCTTGGTTAAGTATCCAAAGAAATGCAATGATTGGCCTCGATATTCGCAAACAACGTACGAAGGAATTAGTAGAGAAAACGGAGCAGTTACTATTTGAGCTTGGTCTCGAAGATACCGCTCATAAATACCCACATCAATTATCTGGTGGAATGCGACAACGTGTAGCTTTAGCAAGAACACTTATTACTGAACCTGAGATATTGTTATTAGATGAACCTTTTTCTGCTCTAGATCTGCATATAAAAATGCAACTTGAAGAGCTTGTGCAGTCAACGCTAGATCGAATGGGGAAAACGGCTGTCCTTGTTACCCATGATCTTGCAGAGGCGGTAGCCATTAGTGATCGAATTGTGGTGCTAGGGAGAAATCCAGGTCATATTCGAAAAATTGTAACGATACCAAGAGATATGAGAGCCGCTGGTCCGATTGAAGCTAGAAAACATCCTAAATACCAGTCGTACTTCGACGAAATATGGAATGAGTTAGATGAAGAAATGGATAGAGGAGGAAATGATTAGATGGATAAGTATGTTGGAGAGCATAAGCAGTTGTATCTTATATATAAACGTAACAAAAAGCTAAAAACATTACTTGTTCTACTAACACAATTCCTTCTAGTAGTATCGTTCATTATATGTTGGGAGCTTGCCAGTAAATCCAAACTCGTAGACCCGCTCATTTTCAGTTCACCTAGTAAAATTGCTTTGCATTTATATACAACGATTTCCGACGGCTCGATATTACCTCATATCGGAATTACAGTTGCAGAAACAATAGCAGGTTTTCTATTAGGGACATTACTTGGTACTATACTAGCCGCATTATTATGGTGGTTTCCATTCGTGGCCAGAGTTGTAGATCCGATTCTCGTTGTACTCAACAGTATGCCAAAGGTAGCGCTCGGACCGCTGCTAATTGTAGGGTTAGGACCTGGTTTTGATTCGATCGTCGCGATTACGTTGTTAGTAACGGTTATAATCACAACGATTAACATTTACAATAGATTTCGTGAAACGGAACAAGGTTATTTAAAGGTTGTAGCATTATTTGGGGCAAACCGCTTTCAAAGCTTCTATTATGTTATTTTACCTTCGTCATTTCCTGTAATAATATCGACGCTAAAAGTGAATGTTGGTTTGTCTTGGATAGGTGTTATCGTAGGTGAGTTTTTAGTTGCCCGCTCTGGATTAGGTTATTTAATAATTTATGGTTTTCAAGTATTCAATTTCACGTTAGTATTATCTACTCTAGTTGTTATTGCTGTCGTTGCTACGTTTATGTACCAAGTTGTTAGTATTGTAGAGCGAAAAATAACTTCTGGGTGGAAAGAACGGTGACCAATAGTTATACTAGTAACAAAGAATTAAACATTGAACGTTCAAAAAGTTCGAATGATTTATCTAAATTGGAAGAGTCAATGATTTGGAATTTATCATAATTATCGAACTTTTTGAATATTTTCTAGCAAAGAAACGGAGCAGTCAGATGGGAATACGGATTATTAAAACAGCAATCGCAACAATTATAGCCATTTATCTGGCGAGTTACTTTGACTTAAAACCTGCACTGTCAGCGGGGATATTAGCAATACTAGGTGTAGAAGTGACCAGAATGAAGGGGATTACGAAGACGGCAGAACGATTTCTTGCATCTGTCTTTGGATTAGGATTAGCTTCGCTTATTTTCGTGATATTAGGGTTTTATTATTGGACAGTAGCTATTTTCATACTTATTTCATTCCCAATACTTTCTCGATTTAACTTAAAGGAAGGGATTGTAACGAGTTGTGTTATTGTCTTCCATTTATATACGTTTGGAGAAGTTACCCCAGCACTAATTTGGAATGAAATATGTTTATTATTAGTTGGGCTCGGTTCAGCGACGGTTATTAACATGGTGTACATGCCTAAAGATGATCATTCTATTCAAAAACTAAGAGCTGAAATTGATGAGAAGTATTGCCTCATCTTTAGTAAAATGGCAATCACACTTAGAGATCAGACATATATTTGGAGCGGAGAGGAATTGCTTGAAGTAGATGCAGCCATTAAGAAAGGTAGTACACTTTCCATTCGAAGCAAAGAAAACCGCTTCTGGGAAATGGAAGCCTATTGGTCTACATATTTTGAAATGCGAAGGCAGCAACTAGATTCGATTGATCAGATGATGGAAAAAGTTGCACTTATTAATGGACATGTAGAACATAGTAATCATATTGCCGATCTCCTAGAACAGTTAGGCCGAGACACTCGTTCTGAAGTTTACGTTGGAGAAGTAAAGGACAAGCTTCAAGCACTAAGTCAACAGTTTCGTGAGATGCCACTTCCTCTGACAAGGGATGAATTTGAGATAAGAGCTTCATTATTGATGCTTATGCATGAGATGAATCGATATCTTGATATTGCAAAACGGTTGAAGAGGAAAAAAGAAGATACTGAAAAAGTACTCAAGGTTGAAGGATTGGGTTAATTTACCGTTAAGCGCAAGAAATGTACTAATATTGCTAAATTATAATATTAATGATGTAATCTTAGTTAAGGAAGTGATAAGATGCATTCTAGTAAAATTACTATCCTTATCCTAGTACTTTTCACATTGGTATCTGGTTGTTCGAACAGTAAACAGAATAAAGTAAATAGCGTTGAGCCAAACATACAAGGTTATGTGATCGACATTTCAACAAATAGGCTTCTAGTTGTATGGGATATTGAATATGAACAAATTGAATCTAAGTCAATTGATGAAATTCTACGATTAGCCCAGCCTAATGCTATGTATCTTACTTATAAAAATGCAAAGGATTTTGCAAAAGGTGATCTTGTTGACATATGGACTACGGGAGAATATAACACTTCTTACCCAGGACAAGGTACTGCTACGAAGATAATAAAGCGTGAATCGAAGTAACTAATTGTCACCATGATCGTAATGAAATAGGCAAGTATTAGACTAAAAAGATATATATTCATACAATAAGAGCTTATCCTACCAACATTTTTTAAAAATGTGGTCATAGGATAAGCTCTTATTTCATACTAATGAATTAACATGTAGAAGGAGCTTCGAGTCGACTCAAATAGGCGTAGATTAGGCTACGACTCCATCTTACATATATTTCGAAAAAATATATTGGAATTGTAGGACACAGTAATCAACAAACGCCTATCACTTGCATACACTTAAGTGAATGATTGTATGGAGGAGGTTAAGTCGATGGCAAGAGCAAATAAACAGCTGCGCTGCAGAGAAATTATTACAAAAGCTGTTTGCGGTAAAGGACGCAAGTTTAGCACGTCAACTCACACAGTTACACCACCGCACAGACCAACTAGCATTCTTGGTGCTTGGGTTATTAACACGAAGTATGAAGCGGTCAAAGCGGGTAATGGAGTTGAAGTAATCGGTACTTATGACATTAATATTTGGTACTCTTACAACAACAATTCGCAAACGGATGTTGCGAAGGAGAGCGTACAATTTGTAGAGAATGTACCTCTGTACTTCCTTGATCCTAAGCATCGTGTTTCAACAACTGAAGTTTATGCTGAGTCAGTTACTGAACCGAATTGTATTGAGGCGAATATTTCTGCAAACGGCGATTCCGTGCAAGTAAGAGTAGAACGTGAGTTTGTTGTTGAAATGATTGCGGAAACAAAAGTTTCTGTAGCAGTTGTTCCAAATGGATGTCCAGATCCAGATGGCAAAGATTTCGATCAAGATGATAATGATGCAGAAGATGATTTCGACGATCTTGATCTTCTAGACGGTGATGTCTAGGAGAAGTTTTAATTAGTATAAGATATGTCGATAGCACAACAAACTTGAGGGCGAAAGCCCTCATTGTTTTTATTTATTTTCAAAACAAGAAAAAATTAATACAGGCGGTTGAACCTTGATGGTTAATAAATGGTATATGCAGCTCGGTAACGTGAATGAATTCAAGTTCATTACACAACCTGAGCTGCTATTTTGTTCTTATGCGATGCTTCAAAAGGTTTCTGGACATGATTTAATAGTTAGTTATGATGATAAAGCCGAAATGATGAAGTCAAATATTGCTGATCAACAAACAGATACAGTTACGATTTGGCTTCGTAGTGATCAAGTTCTTAATGATAAATATTATTGGGAGACTCAATTTGTAAATGTTGCGAGTGTAACCTATTCAAATAGTTCTATTTCTGAGCGGAAAAGTTTATGGTCGGCGAGAGGTTTGCTAGTGAGAGAGCGACTTCAGGATGAAAGATTATTTCTCGTAAGGATATTTGATCTATGTCTACTAAGTTGGCAACGAGTGAATTGTGAAATGCAACCAATGCAAAAGGGACAATCTGTGGCACGAGATCAAATGATGCAAATCAGTCACGATGGTACAATATTGGCTGAGAAAACATTACGTCAACTTGAGGTTCATGCAAGTCGAGCTTTGTATGCATTATGGTTAGATGCTGGTTCGGTACTTGTAGCAATAAGTGGAACTGGAACGATTGCCATTCGAGAAGTGTGGTCTCTATCAGATCTCCATTTCGATCATGATCAAGAAGCAATCGCGTCATCATTACGATCACTAATGGATAAAACAGAGCATAGCGCTGACTCTCCGTTCTTAATCGGAGCTGATCCAGAATTTGCTTTAATTAATAAACATAATCAAATTGTTCCAGCGTCTAAATTTTTTGATACTGATTCAAATGTACATATAGGTGCTGATGCATTGAGGTCTCGTCACAATATTATTTATCCTTTAGTAGAACTGAGGCCATCTCCAAAACTATATACTAATCAATTAATTGCAAATATTAAGCAATTGTTATTAGAAGCAAGACAATATATTAAAGATGATGAATTACGCTGGGTAGCGGGTGCTATGCCATCGCCAGGATTGGCTTTGGGGGGACATATTCATTTCAGTGGAATTAGACTTTCACCTCGACTATTACGGATGTTAGATGGTTTGGTAGCTATACCACTAGCAACAATTGAGGATCCTCTAGGTAGAGGACGCTATAGACGATATGGGGCGCTAGGAGATTATCGTAGACAGCCACATGGTGGCTTCGAGTATAGGACGCCGCCCAGCTGGTTAGTCTCTCCTGCGGTCACTAAAGCGGCATTAGCGTTAGCATATATTGCTATGAAAGACTACTATAAGCTTTCTCAAAATTGTAAACTAAAGCCGGAATGGTACTTAGCGTATGATAATCGAGATGAAGAGCTACTAATATCTGCGAGTCTTACAATACTAGAACAAATAGCATCATTGCCATCTTATGTAGAACTAGCGAATGATATTAATCCTTTACTGAGGGCGATTCATGGGGGGCGTAGGTGGGATGAGCAAGTTGATATAAGAACACGTTGGGGCATTAGAGGAAGTTCAAAAAGCGGACTTTGATAACGATGAATGGCTTCGTAGCCGTAATCGACATCGAATATGCCCCCCATCGAAAGCCTGCGTGTTCACGTACACAATACGTACGCTGTGCTACTCGTTTTCGCTGTGAGTCATCTTCTCGGTTCTGAAATCCCGCTTTATAAACCTTTATTGTAAGAGGAAGTTCAAAAAGCGGACTTTGATAACGATGAGTAGCTACGTAGTCTATTCGACATCGAATATGCCCCC
Source organism: Candidatus Pristimantibacillus lignocellulolyticus (assembly GCA_023639215.1). Classification (NCBI taxonomy): domain Bacteria; kingdom Bacillati; phylum Bacillota; class Bacilli; order Caryophanales; family Paenibacillaceae; genus Pristimantibacillus (SeqCode); species Pristimantibacillus lignocellulolyticus (SeqCode). The sequence goes on along the minus strand of CP097899.1, from coordinate 4,489,632 downwards.
CATCGAAAGCCTGCGTGTGCTCACGTACACAATACGTACGCTGTGCTACTCGTTTTCGCTGTGGGTCATCTTCTCGGTTCTAAAATCCCGCTTTATAAACCTCTATTGGAAGAGGTAGTTCAAAAAGCGGCGTCTGATAACGATGAGTATGCTATAGTAGCGTATTGGACATCGAATATGCTCCCCATCAAAAAATAGAAAAACATAGGATTTCTCATTTACTATAGTATAGTAAGTGATGGAAATCCTTTTTATTTTGCAAAAAAACTCGAACACTGTAACATGACATGCTAGAATGAATAGAGAAGAAAATGAGATGTCTTATTTCCTGAAATTTGAGGTGGAAAGCGATGATTGTCGATTACTTTGCAGAAGGAAATGAACCGACAAGTATTACATTATCTTATTTTGAGCAGCTAAATGGTAATGACCTTGAAATAAAAGTAAGTATGATGTTTAATGCCACTTGTCTGTTCTCAACTGCTAATAACCTACAGAAAATTATAATTGAATATAACGAGGAACAAATGACTTTAGATCGTAAACAGCTTCAGACTTGGCTAGGCTATACGCTTGATCAACTGGAATCCGAGAAAAAGTTTCTTAAGCAAGTGAATAAGAAGTTGGAAGCTGGCGAGCAGTTACCTATATAGGCTTACTAATTTAGTTAATGAAAAGTTTTAGCGAATGCTTACGAAGTAACTTTTCATTTGTTCAAGAAGTTTAATAGTTAGATAATGAAAAGTTTTAGGAGGATCAAAAATGGCAACTTATACACCGATGATTCAACAGTATTTAAGTATTAAGGAAGGGGTTCAAGATGCCTTTCTTTTTTTTCGACTAGGTGATTTTTACGAGATGTTCTTTGATGATGCTATTCTTGCATCTAGAGAACTAGAGATTACTTTAACCGGTCGAGACGGTGGTTCGGCAGAAAAAATACCAATGTGTGGCGTACCTTATCATGCAGCGGATAACTATATTGCAAGATTAATTGAAAAAGGATATAAAGTTGCTATTTGCGAACAAGTTGAAGATCCTGCAGCTGCTAAAGGAATTGTACGTCGTGAAGTTGTGCGGACAATTACTCCTGGTACAGTAATGGAATCGAAGTCCCTTGACGGCAAACAAAATAACTTTATTGCTGCGGTCGTGGAACAAGCAGGATTATTTGGTTTGGCTAGTAGTGATCTATCTACTGGTGAAATCTATGTAACTTCATTTGTTGGACGAATTGATTCTTTAATGGATGAAGTGAACATTTATGCACCTTCAGAATTAGTTGGAGATCAATCGTTACTGACTCAGCTAGAACAATCTAATAATTGGAGCAAGAAAGTTCCGCTTACTCCATGGGAAATGTGTACGGAGGAAATGTTAGCGGAACAATTCAGCATAGAGCAGTTGAGTGAGCTAACAGGAGCAAGACGTAAAGCGGTTAGAGTGTTATTAAGTTATTTGGAAGACACACAGAAGCGTAATCTAAGTCATTTGAAAATACTACATAACTACGAGCCGAACCAATATATGATTCTTGATTATCATACGAGAAGAAACTTAGAATTGACTGAAACAGTTAGAGATCGTAGTAAGAAGGGTTCTTTGTTATGGTTACTTGATCGTACCCAGACGGCAATGGGCGCAAGATTATTACGTCGTTGGATTGATAAGCCATTACTAAGCGCAAAAGGAATAGAGCAACGTCAAAGTGCGGTTGAAACATTGTATCTTGATATGATTTTGCGAGAGGACATCAAACGTGAATTAGCACCTATCTACGATCTTGAGCGTCTTGTTGGTCGTGTAGCTTACGGTAATGCGAATGCAAAAGATGTACATGCGTTGAAACTATCATTACGACGTGTGCCTGCACTCGTTCAACTTTGTGAACAATCGAGTTCCAATGTGCTACAACAATTAGTGGGTAGCGTAGATCCTTGCGATGATTTGGCTGATCTAATCGATACAGTACTCATTGATGATCCACCACTATCATTACGAGAGGGTGGTCTGATTCGTGATGGATATGACGACTACTTAGATAAACTGCGTGAAGCAAGTAAGAACGGGAAAGTATGGCTTGCAGAGCTAGAACGTAAAGAACGAGAAGCAACCGGAATTCGTACATTGAAGATAGGATTCAATAAAGTTTTTGGATATTATTTGGAAATTTCTAAAGCGAACGTAGCTAATTTACCAGAGGGACGTTATGAACGAAAACAAACTTTAGCCAACGCTGAACGTTATGTAACTCCAGAATTGAAAGAAAAAGAACGACTAATTCTTGAAGCAGAAGAGAAAATGGTCGATTTAGAATATAGCAAATTTATCGAACTAAGAGAGCATCTATTGGAGCATTTATCGCGCCTTCAGAAAGTGGCTGCGATGATAGCAGAACTTGATGTGTATCAAAGTTTGGCGCTTGTAAGTGCTGAACTAAGATTCGTGAAGCCAACAATTACAGAGCAATATGATCTTCATGTTGTAGAGGGACGTCATCCTGTTGTTGAGTTGATGATGGAAGGTTCTTCGTTCATAGCTAACGCAACAGACTTGTATCGTGATGACCATAGTATTCTGCTCATTACTGGGCCTAATATGGCAGGTAAAAGTACGTATATGCGTCAAGTTGCGCTAATTTGTATAATGGCGCAAATCGGCTGTTTTGTACCCGCTCAATCGGCAACGATACCGTTAACAGATCGGATTTTTACTAGAATTGGTGCTGCAGACGATCTAATTGGTGGACAAAGTACATTTATGGTAGAGATGAAAGATATTCAGATGATGACAGAACAAGCGACAATGAGTAGCCTTGTCATCATCGATGAGCTTGGACGAGGTACGTCTACTGGAGAAGGGATGGCCATTGCACAAGCAGTGATTGAGTACGTGCATGAGCATATTGGCTGTAAAGCGCTTGTGTCGACACATTTCCATGAGTTGTCTCACTTATCTACTTCGTTGTCATCGCTTGTAAATGCTCGGATGGCAGTTGAAGAAAGTGGAGACCATGTTACCTTCTTACGTAAATTAGTTCCAGGTGCAGCTGACACGAGTTACGGCATATACTGTGCTCAACTTGCCGGTCTACCTGATTCAATAATTACAAGAGCGTATCAATTACTCGATGAAGAATTGACGGTAGATACACAGACGATTCGTAAAGGGATTGTTCATGGAGAAGCGACTCTTTCTTCAGACAAGTTGATTGTAGCTGAATCAACATCTCCTATTATGGAAGCACAACGTGAAGCTGAATTATCATACGCAATTGCAAGCACAGCGATTGCCACTGAGGTTAGCAATGAACTTCCAAAAGCTTCGCCTCATCAAGATGTCGTGCAACTTTCCATATTTGAAGAAGCAACAACCGAACCGGTTAAGCCTAAGCTCTCTAGTTCGGAAGAACAAGTCGTCAAACAGTTAAAAAAGCTGGATTTGTTTAATATGACACCAATGCAAGCAATGAATATATTGAATGAACTGAAAACTAAACTACATTAACTATTACTAGCATAAACAAAATTAATGCTTAAATATCAATCAAAGTAGATTTTGGTTACTACACTCGACGGATAACGGACACAGATGCACTTATTAGCAGTATATGGCTTTAATATTGATTCTAGCGGACACAAATGCACTTATTGCAAACTATTTGATGCATTTGGGCTCCAAAAAGGATAAATAACGACTACTGTGTCCTTTAGAATGCCATTCGACCTTGAAATTCATAAATAACGGCTTCTGAGTCCGTTCGAGTGTAGTGTTTATCTTATCAAGTGCTATTCAAGTGCTATTCAAGTCCTATTCAAGTACGTATCAGCACATATCAAGCACTGATTACTACAATAATCATAAATTCCGTAAATAAAATAAAGCCCATTTTGAGAGGAGGATAAGCAATGGCAAGAGTGAAATTACTAGATGAACAATTAGCGAATCAGATTGCTGCAGGTGAAGTGGTTGAACGCCCTTCATCTGTTGTCAAAGAGTTAGTTGAAAATGCAATTGATGCAGGTAGTACGACAATCGATGTAACTGTCGAAGAAGGTGGACTTGCCTATATACGCGTAACAGACAATGGAGACGGAATTGAACAGGAAGATATGGTAACTGCGTTCGAACGTCACGCAACAAGTAAAATATCTACGAGCAGTGATTTATTCCGAATTGCGAGTCTAGGTTTTCGTGGTGAAGCTTTGCCAAGTATAGCCGCAGTTGCAAAGGTCGAATGCATATCTTCCATTAATCAAAGCGGACTTGCTCATAAGCTTATTATTGAAGGCGGCAAGCGTATCGTGGACGAGCCATGTAATGCACCAAGAGGTACAGACATGATCGTCAAAGATTTATTCTTTAATACGCCTGCCCGCTTGAAATATATGAAGTCGATTCAGACTGAGTTAGGTCATATTTCAGATTATATGAATCGGATCGCTTTAGCTCATCCAGGCATTGCAATTACATTAAAGCATAATGGAAATATGTTGCTAAGAACATTAGGAACGGGTGATCGCTTGCAAGTGATAGCTGCGATCTATGGAACAAGTACTGCGAAGACGATGATGGCTATTGATGGGTCTGATCCAGATTATGAGATTATCGGATATATTTCAAAGCCTGAACTGACTCGTGCTAACCGTAACGGTATGACTGTTATTGTGAATGGCAGGTATATAAAAAGTATTGCTGTCAATCATGCTATAACAGAGGCTTATCATACACTGTTACCGATAAATCGGTTTCCACTTGCCGTCATTGAAATACAAATGCATCCAGCTTTGCTAGATGTGAACGTACATCCTTCCAAATTAGAAGTGCGCTTTAGTAAGGAAGTAGAACTTAAAGCTTTAATTGAAAAGGCTGTACGTGAAAAGCTTGGTAATCTTCGTTATACTCCGGGAATGGATGCTGTAAAACGCCCTGAACGTGTTGGTCCATCATTAGTTCAAGATTCTATCTCATTCCATGTGGCAGATGGCGGTTTACAGTATGCTGCACCGTCCAAACAAATTACGTTTGGAAATGATCAAAGCCGTGACACAAAGTCTACTGCTGGTAATCGAAGTTATGATGTACAAAGTGGTACTTCTGAGTATATACCGAAAGACGCAACTTCAAGACTGTACGGTAGAGCTACAGGATCAAGTTATCGTACGGATGAAGTGAAAGTTTCTTCAAACAGTGGAATGATGGGCGATGAAATGAAGCAGCAGCACAGAGCAGAGTATACAGAAAATCAATCTCACAATATAGATAACGATGCGCAACTTCCCCAATCAGCGAATGTAGATTCATCGTCAATACAAAACATTGATACGAATGTTTCGAGCAATAACGCTAATGAATCAGAGCAGATGCCTTCATCCAAAACTTACAATTTGCAAGGTTGGCAACAACAAGGTTATCCGAATCAAAGTGGACATAGCGGACAGCGAAATATTGATTTCCCGGAATTACATTGGATTGGTCAGCATCATGGCACTTACATTATTGCTCAATCGAATGATGGTCTATATCTGATCGACCAACATGCTGCTCATGAGCGAATTAATTATGAATATTATTTATATAAATTTGGTCATCCACAGCTTGCCAGTCAACAATTACTCGTTCCGATTACGATGGAATTTACACCAGGGGAAGCGGAAGCACTGCGAGAGCTATTACCTTACATGGAACAAGCGGGTGTGTCGATGGAGCCGTTCGGGCAACAGACTTATCTTGTACGTGCATATCCGGAATGGCTTCCAAAGGGACAAGAGCAAATGATTCTAGAGGAAATGACAGATTATGTGATTTCAGAGCGGAAAAAGATAGATATTACGAAATTCCGAGAACAAGCAGCGATAATGTGTTCTTGTAAAGCGTCAATAAAAGCTAATGATCGGATGAACCGTGAAGAAGGTGAAGTGTTGCTCAGAAGATTAGCAGCATGTTCACAACCCTATACTTGTCCTCATGGTCGACCAATTATTGTTCATCTATCGACATATCAATTAGAGAAAATGTTTAAGCGGGTGATGAGTTGATCGTAACGACGTCTCAGGCGCCTACTAGTGAGTTACTACAACAGGCTAAGCGATTAGCTAATGAGTTGTCTGCACTTCTAGTTGCGCGAAGACAATTGACGGTATCAAAGCTATTACAACAAAGTGATGACGGTAAAGTACTCGTAGCTACTGATGGCGAATTGCGATTGTATGACAAAGAGGCAGAGGAACAAAATAAGCCGCTTATCTATCATCCAAGCATGGCATTTGTGAAATTAAAGTCTATGCTTCGTGGTGGCAATGAACAGTTGATTTCATTGAGTAAATGTGAAGCAGGAGATACGGTGCTTGATTGTACCGCTGGTCTTTGTTCTGATACACTACTATTCTCATTGACTGTTGGAGAACAAGGGAATATCACTGCACTTGAAAGTCAACGCTTGTTGTATACGATTGTGCGTGAAGGACTAGCAACATATGAAACATCAGTACAAGAAATAGAGCAAGCGATGCGAAGAATTGATCTTAGATGTGAAGCGCATGATCAATATTTAGCAAGCTTGGACGATAATAGTGTAGATATTGTATATTTTGATCCGATGTTTAGACAGCCATTGCATGAATCTAGCGCGATTAAGGCGATTCGTACTGTAGCTAATCCTAATCCGCTGACGTTGACTAGTATTGAGCATGCGAAGCGTATTGCTCGCAAAAGTGTTATCTTGAAGGAACATAGTAAAAGTAATGAATTTGAGAGGCTAGAAATACCACGTGTGAATGAAGTGAGAGGTAATAAAATTGCTTACGGCGTATGGTACGCATAAGATCTAAATGATACACATAATTAAGGAAGTGGAAGCAATCGATAATAATACTGTTGAACCTTCTTATGAAGGACAAGGAGCAACTTCGCTGAAAAAACCATTATTAGTACTGATCGGTCCTACTGCGGTTGGTAAGACAGCACTTAGTATAGAACTTGCTAAGCAATACAATGCTGAAATAATATCTGGTGATTCCATGCAAGTATATCGCGAGATGGATATCGGTACCGCGAAGATTAAGATGGAAGAAAGGGAAGGTATCGTTCATCATTTGATTGATATATGCGAACCAGAAGAGTCTTATTCTGCAGCTGATTTTCAAACGAACGCTCGTGCCTTAATTGATGATATATACGCTAAAGGAAAGTTACCATTTATCGTGGGTGGCACAGGACTTTATATTGAATCACTCTGTTATCAATATCGGTTTGCTGATCAAGGTTCAGATGAAGTCTTTCGTTTAGAGCAGGAACAATTTGTGGCAGAGCATGGTCCAGAAGCTTTGCACGATAGATTAGCATCCATAGATCCACCTACAGCTGAGCGACTGCATTATAATGATGTCCGACGGGTTATACGTGCCTTAGAAGTGCATCATGTTACAGGAATCACATTTAGCGAACAACAGAAAGATCAAGTGAAAGAATCACCTTATGAACTTTGTATACTTGGCTTGACGAGAGATCGCAAGAAGCTATATGCTCGTATAGAAGAACGTATCGACCTCATGATTGAGGAAGGCTTGTTAGATGAGGTGAGATCACTATTAGCTCGTGATTTGCCATTGCATGCTGTACCGCTTCAAGCGCTAGGATATAAGGAAATGATCGCTTATTTACAAGGTGAGTGTAGTTATGAAGCGGCTATTGAGCTACTAAAGCGTGACACAAGACGTTTTGCAAAACGTCAACTTTCATGGTTCCGTCATATGAAGGACATACAGTGGATTGACATGGATGAAAATAATCACAACAATTTACAACGTATTCATGCTATAATAGCAGGAAAGTTTCAAGATCATCTTGAATATATTACTAATCAATCTTATAAGTAGACGGGGGTAACGTCCATATGAACAAATCTATTAATATTCAAGATACATTTTTGAACCAACTTCGTAAGGATCAAATTCAAGTTACCGTGTTTTTAATGAATGGATTCCAAATTCGTGGATTTATTAAAGCATTCGATAACTTCACGATTATTATTGAAGTAGAAGGTCGTCAACAAATGGTATACAAGCATGCAATTTCTACTTTTGTTCCGCAACGAAACGTAACTTTAATGCAGCAAGATTCAAGCCATTAGAACGGTTTAGTCGCAATTGAAACTTTTTCAGATGTTTTTCGTCTAATTAGATAGCGGCATGCAGGAGCAACCCTTCGTAAGCTGGGTTGCTTTTGCTATTTATTGTATATACTTCATGTAAATGAAGTGTGCTTATGCTTCTGCAGCGACTTTTTCTTACATTAGAAGTTATACTAAGCAGTTGCAAAAAGTTTTAGGAGGGGTCAGCATGAGTGAGCAAGGTGAAAATAACCGAGCGAATAAAAAAGAAACAAATAGAAATCATACTAAAGGAAAAAGCAAGAAGAAAAAGAAAAATAAAGGTAAAATTTGGTTTTATAGTATTTTCTTCGCGATTGTACTAGGTATCGTATGTGCCATTGTAGGATATTTACTCATTATTTTTAATGGTGAGAGAATACTTGCGGAAAATGGAAATAAACTAGAGTTCGGTGAAGCATCGATTATTTATGATGCAAGTGGAACAGAAATATCGAGACTATATGACGTAACAGATAATAGAGAAGTAGCTGAGTTTTCAGAAATACCGGAAATTGTTAGACAAGCTTTCGTTGCTACAGAAGATCAACGATTCTATGAACATTCCGGATTAGACTTTATCGCAATTGGTAGAGCTTTGGTGAAAGACGTCATTGCTCGAAGCGCAGTTGAAGGTGGTAGTACTATTACTCAGCAGCTTGCGAAAAATGTGTTTCTATCAGCAGACAAAACCGTGTTCCGTAAAGCAACCGAAGCTTCAATCGCTGTTGCACTGGAACAACAAATGTCCAAAGATCAGATTTTGACGATGTACTTGAATCGAATTTATTATGGTCGAGGGATCCATGGTATTAAAGCTGCCGCTGAATATTATTTTGATACCAACCTGGAAGATTTAGAAATATGGCAAGCTGCTTCACTAGCAGCAATGCCAAAAGCACCAAACCGTTTCAATCCAATTAGTAATCCTGAAGCATCAATGGAGCGTCGTGCGGTTGTGTTGAAATTGTTGTACGACCAAGGGTATATTACGGAAGCGGAAATGAATGAAGCTAAAGCTGTAGAATATGTACAGCCAGATCACGCAGAAAAATTTACAAATTCTAAATACACAGCATTTATTGATTATGTTGTAGAAGAAGCAATAGAAGTTACTGGACTATCAGAGGAAGAATTGCGTGTTGGCGGATACCAAATTTATACAACATTAAGTGTTGGTGCTCAAGATGCAATGGATACTGAATTTAATAATAAAGATAACTTTGAAGAAAGTGTTGATGAAGAATTAGCACAAGGTGCAATGGTCATTATTGATCATGCAACTGGAGAGATAAAGGCAATGTCTGGTGGTCGTGATTATGTGAAAAAAGGTTGGAATCGTGTTACTCAACCAAGACAACCGGGATCAGCTTATAAGCCGATTATCTCTTATGGTCCTGCTTTAGAAACAGGTAACTTTACACCATCAACAGTGTTGAAAAATGATAAAAAATGTTTTGGTAATTACTGCCCAGCAGATAGATGGGGCGCAGCATCAGTAACGATGCAGCAAGCTCTGCAAGATTCTCGTAACCTTGCAGCAGTATGGTTGTTGAATGAAGTTGGATTGAAAGCTGCTGATTCATTTGCTACCAAATTAGGGGTAGGACTTACTGATGATGATATGAATTTATCGAGTGCACTTGGTGGACTAAGTAGAGGATTCTCGCCGCTACAAATGGCAACTGCGTTTAGCGTAATTGCTAACGATGGAATGTCTGTAGATCCGCACACCATTACTAAAATTACTGGTAAGGGTGGATATGAGAAAAAATATAAAGCTCCTAAAGCAGAACGCTTAATGAAAGATACTACAGCAGCGTATCTTACTTCGATGATGCGTGGTGTTGTAGAATCTGGAACGGCTAAGAGAGCTCAGATTGACCGTCCAGTCGCTGGTAAGACAGGTACAACGCAACATGGTATTCCGGATTATAATGGTAAAGGTAACCGTGATGCATGGTTTGTAGGATATACCGCAGAATGGACAGCTGCTGTCTGGATGGGTTATGACAAGACGAATGCAACGCATGTACTGAAGAGTGGAAGCTCGCAAGCGGCCTCTTTATTTGCAAAAGTAATGAAACCTGCACTAGCTAGCATTCCTAAAAATGACTTTAAGCCAGTTGAAACTCCTAAAGTAGAAGTTCCAGCATTAACGATGGGTAATTTGTCTTACACATATGATGAAAATGCTATAAAAGTTACTTTGAAATGGGACATTCAATATGAAGGAGACGTCACTTTCGAAGTGTTCCGAATGGAACAGAATAGTGGGAACTTTGTTCATTATGCTGAGACTAAAGATCGAAATATGATGGATGATATGTCTGTGTTCCCTGGCAACAATTATCAGTACTATGTAGTTGCGCATGATCTAGAAAATAATATTTCAAGTGAACCATCCAATACTGTTTCCATAGATATTCCAGATGGCGATCTAGTTACACCGGATGTTCCAATGGATGGTGATGATGATGACTTTGTTGAAGGTAATCCTTATCCAACAGAGGGACCGATTGTCACTCCACCGCCAACGGTAGAACCGACGCCGACTCCTGAATTAACGCCAACTCCTACACCAACACCGATTGTGCCAGAGGAGCCTTCGGAAGAGGTGCCGCCTGTAGAGGAGTTTACACCTGAAGGTGGTAATAATTCAGGATTGATAACACCATAAAGCGTTATTGTGAACTTTCAATAATATAATTGTTGAAGAGAGCTCAAAGACATATATGACATTCACGCTAGATATTCCATAAGAATACATGCGAAACCGTTATAGTTCTTGAGCTCTCTTTTTCGTAAATGTTGGATATTAGCGCCGACTATGTTAAGCTTCAATTATAGTGTTAATGGTGTAATAAGAAAGGTACGTTTACTATGAAAAGAAAATTTTCTGATCGAGCAAACTGGCGTAGAATCGTACGTAAAAGTTATTCATGTAAGATGCTTGATAATAAAGAATTTCATGGACTACTTACATTTTATCGCATACTTGAGCTTCGAGAACCGTTGTATAAAGAATATGGGAATCATCGTCTATGTCTAGCTGATGAAGGATACTTGTGGATGCAACATTTCCCTAAAGGAGAACATTTTGTTGTAACGACAATGTTCGATAAACAAGGAAAGGTTGTCCAATGGTACATTGATGTATGTAAAAATCAAGGTTTAACAGAGCAACATGTTCCTTGGTTTGATGATCTGTATCTTGATGTCGTCGTCTTACCTAGTGGAGAAGTGTTTTTAATGGATGAAGATGAATTAGAAGAAGCCTTCAGGAGCGGAGATGTTTCATACAAAGATGTGGCGATGGCCAAAAAAACCGCGAACAGATTATTGTCGATGATTCGCAATGGGAAGTTTCGCTATTTCACACTTAGTATGAAACATAAGCGTGTCTACGATCAAGCATGGGAATTAAGTGAATCGTAGGTGTGTTTCAATGCGTAAGGAGGATCAGTATCAATGAAAGTCAACCAAGTAAATCGTTCGAAATTGCCAAGCGATAACGAATCTTATGAAGATTCAGAAGTAGTTGTTAAGAAAGTGAAGCGACCTCGAAAGAAAATAGGTTTCTTTGGGAAATGTTTTCGTCTATTTATTTTATTTATTTCACTTATATTTATATGGTGTCTATATTGTTATGGATTGCTTCTGTATGGAAACAAAGATGGTTCACTTCAACATGCTGATGCGGGAATTGTATTAGGTGCAGCACTATGGAACAATGTTCCGAGTCCAGCTTTACGAGAACGGCTAGATGCGGCGATAACTCTGTACGAAGAAGGAACGATAGATTACATAATACTTAGTGGGGGTAAAGGTTCTAATGCTTCATTATTATCAGAAGCAGAAGGGATGCGTGATTATCTTATAAAAGCAGGTATTCCTGATGAGAAACTATTACTAGAAAAACAATCTACTGATACATATGAAAATCTATTATTCAGTTATGAGGTAGCCAAACAACATAATCTGAATTCGTTCATCATCATTACTCATAATTATCATGGTGAGCGTTCTGCTGACATTGCAACATTTTTAAATATGGAAAATGTCCAAGTAAATGGCGTAAAAACGCAAGTGTTGAATGAGTCATATCATTACACTAGAGAAGTGTTAGCTTATACGAAATGGCAATTGAATAAATTACTTTCACCATTAGGCATATACTTTTGAGTTAAATTCATGAATCTTCTAATATGTAATTAGTAGCTAGAATACACTGATACTACGTATAGCTTGCACAGCTTTTGAGGAAAGAAAGGTGATGCTAGTAATGAGTAGTAAAGTGATTTCAAGTGAGCCTTACGTATCCACTCGTTCATCACGTCAGATTAATGTGGTGTTACGAAATCATGAACCGCTCCAAATGATAAACGATGCTCACATAATAGAAGAAAAGCATGATAGCGAAGAAAAAACAGTTGCCGCACCTAACATTTACGCTGAATTTGAAGAGCAATTAAATCAGATGGTTGGGATGGATCAAGTTAAACAAATCGTATATGAAATTTTTGCATTGTTGCAAATAACGAAAATGCGTCAAGAGGCTGGTTTGAATGGTTCGGCACAAGTGTATCACATGATCTTCAAAGGAAATCCTGGAACAGGGAAAACAACGATTGCGCGTATTGTGGCGAAATTGTTTCAGAAAATGGGAGTGCTCTCAAAAGGTCATCTCATCGAGGTCGAACGTGCTGATCTCGTAGGTGAATATATTGGGCATACGGCTCAAAAAACTAGAGATTTAGTTAAGAAGGCGATGGGTGGAGTATTATTTATAGATGAAGCTTATAGTCTTGCAAGAGGCGGAGAAAAGGATTTTGGCAAAGAAGCGATCGATACACTTGTAAAGCATATGGAAGATTCGAAAAATCAATTTATTCTTATTCTAGCTGGCTATCCATTCGAAATTGAACAGTTTCTAATGACTAACCCCGGCTTACCATCTAGATTTCCCATCATGATTGATTTTCCTGATTATACGGTTGATCAATTAATGCAAATTGGTGAGTTGATGATCAAAGAAAGAGATTATTCCCTTTCCCAACATGCGATGTTCAAGTTACGTCAGCTTGTGATGCAAGCGAAGCAAAGCGAACAATTCTCATTCAGTAATGCTCGTTATGTAAGGAACTTGCTAGAGAAGGCAATAAGACAACATGCCGTTCGTCTCATGGGGCAGTATCCAAAGTATCCGCCTTCTAGAAATGAATTAATTAGTATTCGTTCTGAAGATATTAAGTTATAATGATGAAGGCACTTCTGCATTTATTTGCGGAAGTGCCTAATTGATGGTAAGGGAGATCTTTGTAATGAAACAACAACGCAGCGAGACATGGAAAGAACTTGAAATATTAGTAGAACAAACTGAATTAGAAATTAGACAAGCATTTCTTGATATAGAGCGTATAAGTGAGCAAAATCAATGGAAAGTTATTGAGGCGTTCCAAAATCATAAGGTAAGTGATTTTCATTTTGCTGGATCAACTGGATATGGTTACAATGACCGAGGTCGTGAAGTGCTAGATCTTGTGTATGCCGATGTTTTTGGCGCTGAACAAGCTTTAGTTCGTCCACATTTTGCTTCTGGAACACATACGATTAGTTGCGCCTTATTCGGAGTGTTGCGCCCTGGAGACGAATTGTTATATATAACTGGGAAACCTTACGATACGTTGCATAAAGTAATAGGAAAAGGTCAAGACGGTTCAGGTTCATTAGCTGATTGGGGAATTTCTTATCAATCCATTGATTTGTTAGAAGATGGACAAGTGGATTGGAATACCGTAGAAGGTAGTATTAAGTCTAATACGAAAGTCATTGGCATCCAACGTTCTCGCGGATATGATTGGAGAGCGTCATTCAATATTGCGCAAATCCAAGAGATGGTTACACGTATTCGCGAAATTGCACCACATGTCATTATTTTTGTAGACAATTGCTATGGTGAGTTTACTGAGTTGTTAGAACCAACAGAAGTTGGTGTTGATCTGATGGCAGGTTCATTGATCAAAAATCCAGGAGGCGGTATTGCAGAGACGGGTGGATACATTGCAGGTAAGAAGCAATATGTAGAGGCAGCATCCTATCGCCTAACAGCTCCAGGCATCGGCGGTGAGGTAGGTGCAATGCTTGGTACGTTACGTGGGATGTACCAAGGGTTATTTTTAGCATCGCATCTAGTGTCTCAAGCAGTAAAAGGAAGTGTACTAGCTGCAGCAGTGTTTGAAAAGCTTGGATTTGAGACAAAACCAACATGGCAAGAGAAACGAACGGATCTAATTCAAGCGGTTCGCTTTGGACAAGCTGATCATCTCATCTCCTTTGTACAAGGTATTCAGCAAGCGGCAGCAGTCGACTCACATGTTACTCCTGAGCCATGGGATATGCCAGGATATGAGCATGCAGTTATTATGGCAGCGGGAACATTTATACAAGGTGGAAGTCTAGAATTATCTGCTGATGCACCAATTCGCGAACCATATATTGCCTATATGCAAGGCGGATTGACATATGCTCATGTCAAATATGGTCTCCTAACTTCATTAGAAAAGATGACGATTAATGGCTTAATTGTGACCAAACCTTACACAGGTTGACATATTTATACTAGCTAGGTACAATGATGATATTATAGCTATAGGAAGGATGGTGCGATATGGCTGACGATATTCGTAGAAACATGGCATTGTTCCCAATTGGTATTGTAATGAAGCTTACCGATCTAACGGCAAGACAAATTCGTTATTATGAACAGCATGAGCTGATTGTTCCTGCAAGAACTGGTGGTAACCAGCGTTTATTCTCATTTAATGATGTAGAAAGACTACTTGAAATAAAGTCGCTTATTGAAAAAGGCGTCAATATTGCTGGAATCAAGCAAGTTATGAATCCGGTGTCAAAAGAATCTGAAGAAGCTACGATTGTAAGTGAACAATCGGAAGTGAAGCGTCGTGAAATGTCTGATACACAGCTTCACCGTATGCTAAAACAACAATTGATTGAGAAAAGACCAGGTCAAACATCAATCATTCAAGGTCAATTATCTAGATTTTTGCATAAGCGTTAATTTTAACTCTTCATATGAGAATAGTTTATTTACGCTTTCGAAGTAACTTTTCATTGTTGCTAAGTTATATCGAGAAGGAATGAAAAGTTTGGTTTACGCTTTCGAAGTAACTTTTCATTGTTACTAAGTTATATAGAGAAGAAATGAAAAGTCTGGATTGCGCTTTCGAAGTAACTTTTCATTGTTGCTAAGTTATATCGAGAAGAAATGAAAAGTTTAAGGAGATGATTTCATGGGTTACACGAAAGAGGACATTAAACGTATTACGAAAGAACAAAATGTACGATTCATTCGCTTGCAGTTTACAGATTTACTTGGTGCAGTGAAAAATGTGGAAATCCCTGTAAGTCAACTAGACAAAGCACTTGATAATAAAATGATGTTCGATGGATCTTCTATTGAAGGATATGTACGTATCGAAGAGTCAGATATGTATCTGTATCCAGATCTAGACACTTGGGTTGTATTCCCTTGGGTAACTGAAGATCGTATTGCTCGTCTAATTTGCGATATATATATGCCTGATGGAACGCCTTTTGCAGGGGATCCACGTGGCATCTTGAAACGTGCATTGAAAGAAGCAGAGGAAATGGGCTATACAAGCATGAATGTTGGTCCAGAACCAGAATTCTTCTTATTCAAAACAGATGAAAAAGGCAATCCGACTACAGAATTGAATGATCATGGTGGTTACTTTGATCTAGCACCAATGGATATGGGCGAAAACTGTCGTCGTGATATCGTTCTTACATTAGAAGAAATGGGATTTGAAATTGAAGCATCTCACCATGAGGTTGCTCCAGGTCAACATGAAATTGACTTTAAGTATGCAGATGCTATCCGCGCTGCTGATCAAATTCAAACATTTAAATTAGTTGTAAAAACAGTAGCACGTGTACATGGTCTACATGCCTCATTTATGCCTAAGCCGTTATACGGTGCAAATGGTTCAGGTATGCATTGTCATGTTTCTTTATTCGATGGGAATGAGAACAAGTTCTACGATGAGAGTGATAAACTAGGATTAAGTTCAGACGCACGTCACTTTATGGCTGGTGTTATGAGCCATGCACGTGCTATGGCTGCTATTATGAACCCTACTGTTAACTCTTACAAACGTCTAGTTCCTGGTTATGAAGCACCATGTTACGTAGCTTGGTCAGCGAGCAATCGTTCACCAATGATTCGTATTCCTGCTTCTCGTGGTATTTCTACGCGTGTAGAAGTTCGTAACCCAGATCCTGCTGCTAACCCTTATCTAACACTTGCTGTGGTATTGAAAGCGGGTCTAGATGGTATTCGTAATAAAACACCTTTAGTAGCTCCAACTGATCGTAATATTTATATTATGTCAGAAGAAGAGCGTTTGGATGAAAATATTCACAGCTTACCTAACGATCTTCGTGAAGCATTGAATGAACTACTTCGTAGTGATGTCATCTGTGAAGCACTAGGCGATCATGCACTAGCTCACTTCTATGAATTGAAAGAGATTGAATGGGATATGTACCGCACACAAGTTCACCAATGGGAACTTGATCAATATTTGACTCATTACTAATTAGGGGAACCCTTGATGCTACTGGCATTGGGGGTTTTTCTTTTTGTGTAGCTATTGCAGACTTTTAGAGTGATATCATTAAGATCGATAAACCAAATATATTTTAGATTGAGCCAAATAAACAGATACGAGCAATATTATCAGTCCAATGATTGTCAACAGTTGAGTTGGCAACCGAATGACAAGAAATACTTACCTAAGTTATGAGTTGTAGGAAAAAGAATTATTAAGTAATCTATATAAATGTAAATATTGTCGAAAACTAACTTATGTTGTATGATGAATAAGGTTTTTTAATGCCAAAACCTAGGAGGCTTACATTGAAAAAATTTTCTTGTGTATTTATCTGTGTAGCACTACTTATCCCCTTAATCTCATTTATTCCTTCAACCGTCCATGCTGAAAGTGTCACGTATACTTCCCCTGAAGGCATAGTATTTCGGAGTGAAGCCCCAGGTTGGACCAAATCTGATTTAATTACACTATACAAAAGTTTTATTACACGTAATCGAACTGGTAAAGAGTTAGCATCCCTCCAGGGTATTGTTGTTGCAAAAGGTAATGGTTGTGGTGAATTGAAAGATGCTTCTGGATGTTATAGATCAGATGGAGTCATTTACTTAAATTACGGTGAATCTTGGACAGTAGCAGAAACTCCTCACACTGTTCTATCTCACGAGTACGGTCATCATTTTTCTAACTATTGGCTATCTATTTATGATGAAAAATGGTTGCGTCTACGTGAGATAAAAGATTACCCAATTCTGTATACTAGAGCGCAAACAACTAGTACGCAGGAGCATACTTGGTCCTTACATGAAATTATGGCGGATGACTATGCTGCACTTTACGGGGAAAAGGAGCAAAGAAGGACCGCTCAGATCATTAATGGAGATATGCCTAGAATGACTGACGTAGAAAATGAACTCATTCCTCATGTTAATGAATTACCTAAATTACAAGCCTATATCCAAGAACTTACAGGGCTTGTCCCTGATGGACAGATTGAAACTAATGTGGTACCACAATTAGTTTCATTCACCCCAGAATATCGAGAAAATTCTTGGTTTTATCGTATTGAATTTACTGCAGCGACTATTGATCCTAACAAAAATCTAACCTATTATTTCACAGTTGGTCGTTTTTCAGATAAAATATCACATACAGGGACAACTAACATCGTCCATTATTTTGAAAATTCACTACCCGTTATTGGCTCTGAAGATATTCGTTACCTTCGACCTGCGATGAACCCTGATGTCGTTCAACTTATCGCATATGATCCTATCTCTATGCTCCATACACGATCTAAACAATACCTTTACGATTTCACTACACTCGAGGAACCTTTTGCTATTCCTGCTACAAAGAAAACGATGATTTATCGTTATGGGCAAAAAGTTCGTACATATGACTGGTCTAACATTATTGGTGTGCAAGTCTTTATTAATAATGTCCAGGTCTACTTTAGTAAAAAACCTGTAATTATCAACGGTTCAACACAAGTTCCTATGCGTGAAGTATTTGAACGATTAGGTGCAAACGTCACATGGAACCAAAACAATAAAACAGCTACAGCTACGAAAAATGGAAAAACTCTCATTCTTGAAGCATCACAAGTGACGACGATTGACAATTCCTTATTTGTTCCGCTTAGGATGATAAGCGAGTTTTTCGATATGACGGTACGTTGGGATAAAGATACTTCATCAGTTTATATTAAGTAATCATAATACTAAAAAATGAGTCCCTCAAATCTATTGAGGGACTCATTTTTTCGATTGTAGATTTCGACTACCCAATTAGAAAACATTATACACAATGAAAATTTGAATCAAAGTTAGCTATAAAATGTACAGTATACAAAAAAACGACAGAGTGGAATCTCTGCCGAGCACGCAAACAGGTGAGGGTAACGACGCTTTCGATAGGTTTGGGACATAATCGTGTCGCGATGCACGTTATGATTTGAATCTAGCTGCTTGAAAATTCGAGCCAGCGCCAGCATCGGCAACATTTGGCCCTTCAAGCGTTCCTGCAATGTTAGCTGTAGCAAAAACTTCTACTCGGTCTCCTGCATTTAATTGAAGAATAGCAGAGACACTTGCTACATTAACGAAAGCGGGTAATGTTGGACCAAAGAAGTCATTATCAATTGCGACGGCTGCTCCGCCATTCAGATGAATTTCAACACGTGCTCTGTAATTTTGGAAGGGAATTGTTGGAGAGAAATTAATACTCGCAATAATGGAATATACACCTGGTGATTTAGGGATAAATATAGATGTTGTTGGATCGTATTCATTTTCTAAATCGAATTGTTCCGTGGGGAATAAGACTTTTACAAAAGTGTTTGCGGCAAGGGGTTGAGAAACTGTATTATTAATAGCTCTAAACCCAGAGGTTGGTTCAGGAGTGACCGGTGCTAGTCCACCAGTTAAATAAAAAGTATTGTTGTTTGTATTGTGATTGAAATTATTGTTCTTGTATCCGTTATGCTTCCTTTTGTGAGGACCGTAGTAACCCATGTTATCTCCACCTTCTATTAATTTTTATTGATTCTAGCATTATCTAGGAGGAGCTAGTACCAATATATTAATATCATATGTTCATGGATAGATAATGACAGGGCTTATGATACGAGCTATAGCACATTCATTTATCAATTGATGATTTTTTTAATAATTATAATGATTTTATTAATAATAAATTTCCAGATGAACCTATAAGAGAAATAGATCATCAAGTTGTCTCACAAATACTTGATGATTCCATAATCTCAGTGTATTATTCGACAATTAAATTGTTAACAGAAATGGGTTTTAACGTAATAGTAGATACTGTAATCGACAATGACAAGAAGTTTAATGAGTTTCTTGATCAATTTTTCGATCAGCCTACGTTATTTATAGGTGTACTATGCTCGAAAGAAGAACTCATAAGAAGAGAGCAAACAAGAGGAGATAGGCAGATTGGACTAACAGCTTCGCAGTTTAGCAACGTATATTGCTTTGATGAATATGACCTTGAAATAAATACGGAAGAGATGAATCCAACAGAGTGTGCCCAAAAGATAATAAGTTTTATTAAGTCCAATAAGGAATACTCGGTATTTAAGAAATTAAGTAAAAGAAATGTAAGTATTTCCTAGATAGAATAGCCATATGATGACTTAAAAAACTAATTAGTGGACATCCTAAATGGAATTATGCAAATGTGAGGTGATAATTTTGAATAAGGATAATGAACAAAAGAAAGCTATACCTAGCTCAAAAAATGAAGATGTAGAATTTGCAATTGATCAGGCCGATCAAAATGATTTGGAAGCATTGAAAAGAGCAGAAGCAGCAGATCAGCGTCAGGAATCAAAGTAAAGAAAAAAGGAAATAAATTGGTTTAAGTTAATTAAATGAAAAATAAGTCACTCATTAAAGAGTGGCTTTTTTTAATATGCATTATCTTATTACAATGTAGACTGTAGACTCTACACGTATTCTTTGAAAGTTGGGGCGTGTCCTATCAAAATAAGCTATCTCATTATTCAGTACACAAGCACCGATTTGCAAAGGTTAAGTAATTCCACAATCTCAGGAAACGTATCATTACGTGGTTCTACTCGTTTCGAAAATATCTCATCGCAACCTTGACCACCAAGCGTTACTAGTGTTCGCACACCATCCCATTTAATTTGATTACTATTCAGGACCAATAGGTATATCAGTTGAGTTAACTGGTGAAATAGCACTTTCGGTAAAATCATTTAGATCTTCACTCCTTAATATTTTTAAGATATCAAATATTTCGCAGAAAATTTGATAAAGAAATTAAAAAGAAGGCACTCAAATAAACAATGAAAATCGAACTATAATTTAACTAACGATCGTTAAATTATTGATATTCTATTTCCATGTCATTTATACTATGTTTCAGTAAGATAACTAGAGGAGTGGATAAATATTAAGAAAAAGGAACTTACAACAAATCAACTAATAGAAGCAGCATTTGATCTGTTTGCAGAGCATGGTCTAGAAAGAACAAGCTTAGGGATGATTGCAAGTAAAGTTGGTATAACAAAGCCTTCAATTTACTATCATTTCAAGACCAAGGAAGACCTTATAAGCCGGACTTTTGAGCATATTTTTAGAGATCATCATTTCTACACTTACTTTAAGATGGATTTAGTAACTAAAGAGAATTTTATAGAGGTATTGTATCAAGGCGGCTTAGAAATGCTGCCGGATGACAATCAAGAACATTTTGCAATGTTGAGGGTTTTAAGTGAATTTATGATATTAGCGGAACGTGAAGAGCTTTACAGAATGCGTTTAATGAACATACAGCAAGATTTTTTGAATGGATTTCGTGACCTGTTATTAAAGGGGGTAGAATTAGGATTAGTACCTTCGCGAAATGTAGATTACAAGGCTCATATGCTCGCATTAGTCATTGATAATATATCCCGATGTATGATGATGAACTTCACTATGGATTATGAGGGAGTTTGGAAGGAAGTAGTGAATAGTGTTCTTATAAAAGATGTGAGCACAGAGTGACAAATAACATAAATTGGGGGGAGTAGTCCATTGAAATATTTTATTATTACAGGTACATCTAGAGGTATTGGAGAAGCAATGGCCAATCAATTAATGGCTGATAATCATCATATATTTTGCATATCAAGGACTAAAAATGAACGGCTGATTGAACGAGCAAGAGAGAAAAATGTTAGGTTGAGTTACTACCCCTTTGACCTTAATGATATAGGTAAAATTGATAGTCTATCCGATGAGATATTTAGCGCAATTACACGTGATGCAGAAATAACAGCTATATACCTAATAAACAATGCAGGTATGTTATCTCCTGTGGCACCAATTGAACAAAACACAGCTAACAGCATTATAGAGAATGTGAATGTAAATTTGATTGCTCCAATGATTTTAACGTCGAATTTCATCAGGTATTCACAAGAAATAGACATAAACAAGCGGATTATGAATATTTCATCAGCTTCTGCCCGTTATCTCATGCCAGCACAAAGCTGTTACAGTACATCGAAAGCGGGTTTGGATTCATTCTCCAAGAGCGTGAGCATAGAGCAGTCAAATCAGTTGTATCCCACCAAGGTTATCTCTGTATATCCAGGGATGATAGATACACAATTACAAGCTGAGATTCGTTCAGTGAGTAAAGAAAATTTTCCTTATGTAGATCAATTTATACAATTAGCACAAGAGGGGAAGTTACAAACACCAGAATATACAGCTGCGAAATTAATTGACTTACTTTTTGAAGTGAATTTTGGAAATACCGTAGTTGTTGAAAACTTATAATCCGTACATTTTAATGATTAGGTATTGTTACATTTCCTTAAATCCAAGTGATTTCCAAAATGAATACCCTACATTGTTCCAATGTATTACCTCAATATCTAAATGTTTCGTGTCTACAGGCTGATAATGCCCCCATTGAATCGTTTCACGCCACACTAAAGTGAGAAACATTCTATCTCGACCATTTGACCTGTACAATTACTGCAATCATCGAACAGACAGTCAGAGATTACATTTATTATTATAACAACTTTCGCATTCAAACGAAACTAAACAACCAGTCTCCGATTGAATATCGGAAACTGGTTGCATAGAAGGTGTTTTATCCCTGTCTCAAAAAAAGGGGTCAGTCCCCATCAGTAGTAGGGGCTTTTTTTGTTGGCAAAACCAACGTGAATTATTCCAAAAAATATTACGAATGTAAACTAATTATCTTTTCTGATTAGTTTGTGATTTATCCACCATTTTGAAATTATTGACCAGAGTAAATCTCACCTTAATTAGTTGAAGAAGAACTATTATGTGTAGGTACAATTTGTTTATACAATTCTACTACTTGCTCCATTTCTGCAATAGCTTGTTGATGAGATTGAAGAGCAGTATGTATTGTTTGTATAGCTTGCCTTTCTTTAGATATTAAACTTTGAAGTTGCATAGCATTTCGTTGTTCTTGCTGTTTTAGTTGCTCATAGACTTGGTAAGAGTGAGTAGTCTGCTGAATCAACATTTGAACCATTTGCTCGCATTCGTGCATCGGATTTGAATTACTCTTATTCATTTTTTTAATTGCCTCCTAAATTTAATACTACTATTATGGTCAGATATTTTATATCTAATCCCTGTTACTAGGGAGTGTCAGGTCCTAAAGATGTATAGAGTCATTTATTCAATTTCACCAAAAACCAACAATTTAGGTTGTCTGAGTAGACCTTCATTGGAGTGAAGGTTATTTAGTGGGGTTGTATGGAACATCGCATTAAAGATTTAAGAAAGTGATACTTCTCGGCGTTTTTGTACGAAAACTTTAAACAGGGCGAAATAAGTATCAACTTAAAGGAGATAAGTGAAGAAAGTGAACATGTAATGCTCAGCAGTTTAAACAGTAAACGTGATATTAAAGTAACATCTAATCTTGAAAAAAATCATTTTACAGTTGATATAAGTTTGAATATTAAAGGTGCTATTTTGGAGTATGTTGGTGATCTTCGTCTAGCAAATGACAAGGATATAAAAGAACTAGAAGGTATTGTATCTCAATACGTCAATGAGCAAGCGAAAATAATGATTAAAGAAATGCAAAAAAATAATGTTGATAGTTTAGGTATGGGAAAGTACGTAAGGAATTCACTTACTTACAATCAGTGGAGTAACTTAGTTTGGCACGATCATTATCCCAATGTAGAGGTACTCTGCAATACAAAGGTATCAATTAAGGATTATGGAAAATTTGGAAATTAATAAATCAAGAATTTCGAATTTTACTCGTCAGGTTCGTTGAACGTTTCTAAAGCGGCATTACCTTGTCCTTGATCGCCTGGATATTCACGTTCTTTTCCGGAATGCAACTCGCGATTTTCATAATCAAAACGATTAGGAGGACGTTGATCAACGCGCCAAGCCGTACTTTTTCCTAAAGACTCAGCATTAACAGGTGAACCATAAGGACCATCTGTGAACTCTTCTGCAACTAAGTCATTTCGTTGAGATTCTACAGTAGCGAGATCAGTGTATTGCTCTCGTTGTTCATTAATAAAGCCATCTTTCGACATATTGTAACCTCCTGCTAATTTTTCAATAGTGTACCCAACTAATACAATAATATTTTAGTAAAAATAAACGTTGAGAAAACCTTAGTACGAGATAGAGGTATTATTTATAGCTGCAACGTTTGAAAGAAATAAAATCCACTCAACCAATATGGTCGAGTGGATTTTTATCATTATGAATGGGGCAGGGGAAGGTTTTTAAATTGAACTTTTTTAATGTAAATAAGTTCATCTATTTAATTTGTATTGAATTGAGCTAATTTGATTACAAAGAGATTTAATTTGATTTAGCTGATTAGTGGCGGTTTGATGACCTTGTAGAACTGTTTGTATAACTTGGGAAGCATGTAGCTCCTTTTGTACAAGTTGTTCTAATATTCTAGCATTTTGTTGTTCTTGTTGAAGTAATTGTTGATACTGAATTGATGCTTATTGAGTTTGTGAAATAAGTTGTTGAACTACAATGTAAATATTGTTAGCATGCCTTTAAGTTGTTTGTTAACATACGAGTTAAACTCCGAAACCAAGAAGTTTAGGTTGCCGTAACAATCCATTTTCACTAAATTCCAAAGCTGCTACTTTACAAACGAAAGGGACACTTAGCCATAACGCATCATATTTAGGTTTTTTCTCAAAAGGACATACACCCTGATGTTCAGTAGCAAACTCTAGAATCAGTCTTTTAGAGGCTTGGTCTAAACCAGAGACGTGTCCAATGTATTTATCTTTGTAACGTAATATGAGACTAGATACTAATCCGTTTTTGAGCTTAATGCCGACAACATCAACATGCAATCTAAGTTCTTTTCTCTTCTTATACCAATACTTATGACCTTTACCTTCTACATACGGGCTATCAATTTTCTTGGAAATAATACCTTCCCATTCACGCTCGTGTAGCCAATCCCATAAACCTTGACCATCGTCAAAAATATCTGAAACCATAAGTCTAGGCTGTGGCTTTGGAAAGTACCGTTGCAACCGTTCGAATCGTTCAATAAATGTTAAACCTCTAATATCTACGCCTTGATCGTAGAGAATGTCAAATGCAACAAAGATCAATGAATTATCAAATTTCTTCTTACTTACGCCAAGACGTACCCTCTGAAAATTGGGCCGAGTCCCATCAAAATAAGCTATTTCTCCATCTAGTACGCAAGCTCCGATTCTTAATGGCTTAAGTAGTTCAACAATCTCGGGAAAAGTATCATTACGTGGCTCTACACGCTTGGAAAATAACTCCACACCGCCGTTACCATCTAATCTGACTAGAGTTCGAACTCCGTCCCATTTAATTTGATAACGCCATTCTGGTCCAATAGGAATCTCACTAGAGTTGACTGGGGCCATTGGTACAGCTGGAAGAGGCATATCAATCATGATACATTTTCCTTTTTAGTTCTTTTTTTACGCTTAGGAGATGGTGTTGGTGGTTGGGGTTTGGTGACTTCTAAGCTAGCTTGTAATGCCGCCATTAGATCTATAACATTTGATTTAGTAGCAGAAGGGGCATTTATGACATCGATGCTTTCTCCAGCTATTTTTTGTTCGATCAATTCAGTTAATGCTACACGATATTCATCGGTATATTTACTAGCGTCAAATTTTTCACTTAGTTGTTCTACTAATGTGATAGCCATTTGCAATTCTTTATCGTTAACTTCTACTGCTTGAGGTAAGTTTGGTACCTGATTTAT
This sequence comes from Candidatus Pristimantibacillus lignocellulolyticus, assembly GCA_023639215.1. Taxonomy (NCBI): domain Bacteria; kingdom Bacillati; phylum Bacillota; class Bacilli; order Caryophanales; family Paenibacillaceae; genus Pristimantibacillus (SeqCode); species Pristimantibacillus lignocellulolyticus (SeqCode). The sequence continues at coordinate 4,464,045 of CP097899.1, read as the reverse complement.
AGCTCGAATTTCGTCCGGAAAATGCATGGTTTCTAGACATAGACAATTATCTACGACTCGTATGGCTGCTAAGTTACTTTTACTTCGTATTGATATTTTAGCTATACCGATCTTACCTGTTCGCTTTATCGCTTCCATTAGCAAATTGTATGCCCCTGCACCTGTCATATCAGGCGATAAGTAGTAAGGTTTTTCATAATAAATTGGATCGATATCTGTTAACTCAACAAAATCAAGTATTTTAATAATACGAGCTGACTCAGGTTTTATTGATTCTAATTCTGTTTCATTTACAATCACAAACTTATCTTTGTCATATTCAAACCCTTTTACAATATCCTCAGCTAGAACATCCTTAGAACAATGTGGACATTTTTTCTCATATGCGATGGGCATCCCACATTCTTTATGAAGTTGTCTAAAGTGTATATCCTTGTCCTCAGTAGCTGAGTGCATTTTTACGGGTACATGTACTAATCCAAAGCTGATAGCACCTTTCCACACAGTATGCATCCTTATCACTCCTTTATTTGTTAATATGTCCAAAGTTTTAAGGAATATTTGAAACTAAAATTATATTAATTTCAAACCTTGTAATAAGATCGTACGTTCGTGTATAATTAGAAGCTAATGGTGGTAAGCCTTTTGCATAAAATATAGGTAATGACTACAGGAGCATATGAAATTAGATACACTGTTCGCTCAAAAGGACGGATTCAAATATTGAATAAGTGAAATTGAAGGAGCATATATAGAATGATACCGAAACCAAAAAAGGGTAATGCGAAACCAAAACGTCCAACTCGAGATGAGTTTGAATTAGAGGAATTAGGAGAACGATTAGTTGAAGCAAAAAATGAAAATACTATCGTAGAGTTAGAAGTATGGAATTGGGAAGATAATGTAATAGGGTGTATTGTTGTAATGGACTCGCGTACGAAGCTAGTACATGTAAGTAAAGATGGAGAAATTACTAAAGTTCCTTTTTTGGATATTATGAAAGTTAGCAATGCAAATTATTAATAAAACAAGGGAATCCGGATATGTTCCATTTAATAATATTTTATTATCAGATAACCTAAATGAGATGCTGACTGTATTTACAGGCGCATCTTATTTAGGTTTCACTATGAAATTATTCAATAGTAAGTGGAATAGCTACTTCTAAAGTTTTGATTTTATGTGTATCATCCCCATCAATTGTATACTTTGCTGTTACCGTAATTATGTAATCTCCACGTGGTAAAACAGAAGGTCGTGCTGATTCATTATAGAAAGAATAAATATCATCCTTGTTATCTAATCCGATTTTGTTCAGATTATATGTTAAAAATGAATTTTGTTTGATGTTAGAATGAAGCTCATCCCCAGATTGGTACGAGCTAGGCAATAAAGCTAATCCATAATTTTCTTTACTAGTAAATCCATTAACATCTGTAATCGAATATTCAATTAATGATTCACCGTGTAATATATTTATAGAATGCTCTGTATGGTTGGTAATACGCGACCAAAGTTCAATTTGATCACCATACTTAAAAGTAGATTTGCTGGAGAAAGCAGATAGGGTAAACTGATCGTTCTTTATTGTTTTATTTACTGTTGATTTTTTATCTAAAGAGTTTGCTTCTTCAATATGAACAGTTTGATTGCTTTTATTATAACTAATATTCCCTCTCATTTTTTCTACTAAAGCTCGGACAGGTACGTATACACTACCATTAATGCTAAAAATATCTTGTTTCAAATTGACAATCTCATTATTAATAAATAGTTTACCTTTGAAAAGATAAGACGTCACATTATCCGATGCAACTAGAAAGGAAGAGGAAAGTAAGAATAATGTTATAGCAATTATAATCGTTTTCTTGAGTTTCATAATTAAAACAACTCCAATCCTATATTAATAAATGAACAATACCATAAAAATGTAAAATATGTAATATATGAGATCTCCAATATCGAACACAACTTTAAAGAATAGAAATTATTGTACATGCCCATCCTATAACATAATAAAAACTGAGGGATGGTACGATGATTTATATCTATAATGACTATGGCGGGACACATACAACATCATTGGCAGCAGCTTATCATTTAAAACAAATTACCCAATCCGAAAGAAAACTAACTTCGGAAGAAATATTAAATGTTAATTTTTTTAATAAGATGACGAAAAAAGATTTCGGCAGAATAATATTTCACGGTATTGATGAACAGGGGAATTCCGTATATACAATTGGTAGGAAGTCCTCTAAACTTGTGGTCCCAGCGTTAAAAGACTTAAGTTTATTACTTGGTAGTAAACATCATTTTAATGAGACGATAATATTTTCAAATACTTCGCCAACAGTACCTTTATTAATGTCAATTGGAGGTTTCTTTTCAAGAGGACTTAAAATTGATTTCATTGGTGTTCCATTATTAGTTATAGGAGCTAAGCAATGTTGTGATAATATTTTTAGACTGGTCGAAAACACGAAAAAAATGGGTGAAAACTCTAAAGAAGAAAAAGTAGTTATATTAGAGAATGCGCAATATAAGTGAAAATGAAAATAGAGCGCCTAATGGCGCTCCTTCTTCAAAAGTTAAATTGTGTTGTTATGACGGTGGTGTTTTTTTGCGATAACAAGCACCTTTTGACCAGGTCTAAGCTTTATAACATGAATTCTTTTTTTACTCATTTTGCGGCACCTCCTTAAGTGAAGATAATCTATTGTATGAGAATAGAAATGAATTGCTGTAGATGAATATAAGGCATTATAAAAATGGGGTTATTGAGTATTTTGAGCACAAGTAACCATGAAAGGTTCAAAAGTATGTAACGAAATAATATATTTTTTTAGGGGGATGAGTAATCATCCCCTTAAACTATGATTAGAAGAAAAATGGAAGTAAAAATAAACCTCCGATAGTCGAGAGTGGAACTCGGCGTTGGAAGAATCTGCGTCGAGGGAAGAATCCAGGGTGAAAGCCAAACTGTCTGTACGCTTCGTGTGCGGGTAATCCAGTTAGTCGATCGACAATCTCATCGGTGGGAATTGCAAGTGTGACATAATTTTGATCAACATGTGCTATAAATCCGTCATAAGCTTTTCCGTCTGCCGTTTGAATGCCAACATATTTATTCATGCAGTTCCAACATATTTGTTGATAATCGTTACTGTTCATAAATAGCCTCCTATAATTATTATTCACAATAGTCTATGGACTGGAAACTATAACGGACACGATATTTGCCTATATACAAAAAATTTAGAATGGTTGTGAAACTTTATTTAAAAAACAAAACCATAACTGATAATTGTGGTAATATATAGGAAACTATTATGAAGGAGTTGCAGTATTGAAAAAGCTATATTTAAGTTTAATAGTACTAGTGTTGATGTTATTATTGTCTGCATGTTCAACTAATGAGGCATCAAGTAATGAAACACCAAAAAATGAATCAATATCTGTGGAAACACCTAGGAATGAATCGTCAACTGCGGAAACACAGGGCTCGGAAACACCAAGTGATATTTCAGATGAAAGAAAACTTGAAACTTTTATAAGTGCGTTTGTAGAAGCTGGTATAGAGATTAACGTGGAAGAAAAACCAATGTTCCAACTTATAAATGCAACAGACGGAGTTGTTTTTTATATGGATAATTCTCCTGTCAAGATATATGAATTTAATTCGGAAACAGATATGAATAAATCACTAGAAGAATTTAATTTTAGTGAATGGCCAACAAATGGTAGATTTGCAATTGAAACTAGCAAGGAAGATGCAATTAAAATATTTTCAAATATAAAGTGAATAATAGAGAATGTAAATTTGCAAATTAACTTTACTAGTTCTCAGCTATAATTTCTCGCAAAAAATAAAACAAGGCTTGAACTAAGCCTTGTTTTTATATATTTCGTCTAATGTAACTAGTGTGAATCCTTTTTCTTGTAGATCATTAATAATATAAGGTAATAGTTCGACTGTGTTCTTAATATGTTTACCGCCAAATGAATGCATTAGAATAATGCTATCAGATTTTGTATTCTTGTTTATGTTTTGTCTCATTTCTTGAACCGAACTTCCAGCCCAGTCTCGTGTATCAACATCCCATCCAATGAAGCTTCTATTGTCATCTTTCATAGACTCTCTAACCATATCATTGACAGCCCCATATGGTGCTCTAATCCAATCTGGTTTAAAGCCAATAACAGCGTTAATTAACTCATCTGTTTGCTCTATTTGCTTAACAATTTCTTTATTAGTAAGTTTAGTTAAATTTGCATGATTATAAGAATGGTTCCCTACGGAATGTCCTTCATCTAGTATTCTTTGAAGAACCGATCCATGTTTTTCAACCTGTGTTCCTACAACAAAAAATGTAGCTTTCACATTGTGTTGCTTTAATATATCTAAAATAGCAGGAGTATACTTCGTGTCAGGCCCATCGTCAAACGTGAGTGCCACGTATTTCTTATTGCTGTGATCTTTATCTGCACCTTGATCCGGAGGTAAGGTAGTTTCATGATCAGTTCCTTTGTCTGGCTGCGTAGTAGATTCTGGATCCTTAATAGGTGGTTGTTCCGTTTCTACTGGCTCAGTGAGTTCAGGATCAGGTGTTGTAACAGGTCTCTCAGTAGGTACAGGCGTTGATTCCGGTGTTTTAGTATGTTCAGGCGCAATTTCAGGTGGTGCAGTATGTGGTGGTGAGGTTGTTACGCCATTATTAGTGTTGACATCATCATTTGCTTCATAATCAGGTTCTTGTACAATAGGTAAATCAGTTTCGTTGGAATCTGGCTTCTTATTCGGTGTAATGTCAGTTGTTTGATGTGATTGATCTAATTCTGATAATACAGTTGAACCTGAGAATAACGGTAATACATAATGTTGGACAGCTTTAGCGGGATAATGGTAAAACGGAATAATTAGTGCGATTAATACGATTAGAGCGAGTAGTTGCCTTCGTTTCTTTTTTTTTCTTTGTTGAATTGCAATTTTTCTTTGGGCTGTTGACTGAGCAGGGATGTACATGACCTTCACACCTTTCGTTAAAACACACAGAAGCAAGAGACACTCTTTCATTTGGTTTGAAGGAGCTAATATTTCAGTTCATTGTTGTGTATATATATTAAACGTTTGGAGTAGAAGAAAAGTTGACAAATTAATGAGAAATCTGAAGAAAATATTCATTGTTCTTTTTAATAGAAAAGAGCCCTAAACCGTATTGGCTTAGGACTCTCAAAAGGTAACTTTATAATTGATTGTTGTCTAGATTACGAGAAGATATCACTTAAACTTCACAAGCTATGCCATCTCCATCACGATCTAACTTTTTAGAGTATCCAGGTTCACCTTTTAAAATAGGGGCTGCACCAGCCTCACGAACTTCTGTACAATTTTTGTATACAATGCTTGATGATGTGTCAGTTGAATTGCTGTCAGTAGTAGTAGAATCTAGTTTATCTGGTTTGGCTGTAGGTGTAACATCCTCATCAATATTGAGATCTTTAGAAGGTTTATTACCAAATAGATTTTTTGGCTTTTCTACTATAAATAATACTTTCTCGCCATCTTCATAAGCGGATAATTGATTACCGACCCAACTTCCAGCACCTCTGTTGTCACTTGGATTAATATAAGCAATATCAGCACCTTCTCCACCTTCAGCACACATTGCCATAGGCCATTCATCTCGATCATAACCTTCTTTGGTGTCTATACCAGCTAATGACTTTTTACGATTGGCATCTGCTCCATCACGATCAATGGTACATACATCCGAATGACCGTTTTCTAACGCACTATAAATATGAAGTGCAGTTTCAGGATAACTATCACTAGGGAATACAAGAACATAGTCATATTCATCGGGATTAGTTTGTGTTGTAACTGCCGAATTAACTGTAGGTTCTGGGCTAGCGTCATTACTTCCCGTTGTACCGGAATTGATAGAAGGGGATATAGTAGTATCAATCCCACAAGCAGATAATAAAAGGGTAAACAAAAGAGTACTTATCAAAATCCATTTCTTCAAACCAATCACTCCTAAAACTTTTCATAGTCTTTCATGATGATACAATCTTTAATGAAAAGTTACCTCGGAAGCAAAAACTAAAACTTTTCATAGTCTTCGTTTATGTTACATTCATTAATAAAAAGTTACATTGGAAGCAAAAGCTAAAACTTATCATAGTCATCTTTGCTGATACATTCTTTAATGAAATTAGTTAAATGAAATAGACCATCAGATACATTGTAGCTGATGGTCTATCATTTTATTCTAAATTAATATAATAGAATTAGACAATCAATGCATATCACGAAATAGTCCTATTACTTTTCCAAGAATAGTTACATTCTGCAAACGAATTGGCTCCATTGATGAATTTTCTGGTTGTAATCTAATATGATCTTTTTCACGGTAGAATGTTTTAACAGTAGCCTCATCATCCTCAGTCATAGCTACAACAATATCTCCATTATTAGCCGATTGTTGTTGTCTAACAATGACTAAATCTCCATTATGTATACCAGCCTCAATCATACTCTCCCCGATAACATTAAGAATAAATACGTTACTCTCGCCTACAAAGTTAGCAGATAGTGGCAAGTAATCTTCAATATTCTCAGTCGCAGTAATTGGTATACCTGCAGTTACTTTACCTACAACAGGAATATGTTTAACTGGAAACGGAATGATATTACTTTCTGATTCAATCATATCTTGATCTAAAATTTCGATGGCACGAGGTTTCGATGGGTCACGACGAATAAATCCCTTTTTTTCTAGTCGATCCAAATGACCATGAACAGTAGAACTTGATAATAATCCAACTGCTTCTGCAATTTCGCGAACAGAAGGTGGATAACCTTTATCTTTTACTTCTTGCTTAATAAACTCTAATATAGATAGCTGTCGCTTAGATAATTGTTTCATTAGATCAACTCCATACTTTATTAGGGAAATTATAACATAGAACTCGAGTTCGCACAAACATAAGTTCTCAAGAATATATGTTCGTATATTTTATGGTAAATCGTTGACACGGAACGTCTGTTCGTGTATTCTAAAAACAGAACAAATGTTTGGGGGGATGATTTTAATGTCAACTTATAATCCATATGCATATCGCAGTTATATAAGTTCAAGTAAAAACAACAGTGAGATGAAAGTACATAAGCAAGCTACTCGTCATTTAATAGCAAAAGGGTCAATAAGAGGGAAATTAATTATTACACTTTCATTAGTGACTCTAATTGTAATGAGTTTATTTCTATTCAATGTTACTGCATCGACTTCGCATAGCGAATTACCTATGGACGGAGAATCTATCATTGCTGTAGGTACTGGCGACACACTTTGGGGAATCGCAAACAATCACTACAGTGATGCCTCGGATATAGGTTACATTGTATACCTCATAAAGGACCGGAATAAGTTAGAAAGTAATACTATTATTCCTGGTCAACAGTTAATATTACCTTCAATATAATGGTTTGATATATAAGTCTGTAAAGTTCATCGATAGGTGATGCAACTTTACAGACTTTTTTGTTATAATGTAAATGTTGTTCTAATATTAACAACTATGTGATGTTGCAACTCTTTGATTTTCATGTCAACATTATGTTATTGCTAGCTAGAAGGGAGTGGAAGAGATGGATATGGAAAAGTTAATTGCTCGAATAAATGAGTTATCTCGTAAAAATAAGTCAGAAGGTTTAACAGCTGATGAGATAAAAGAACGTGATGAATTACGCAAAAAATATCTTATCAACTTTAGATCTAATATGAGACAACAACTAGATAATATTGAGTTTGTAGATGCTGAAGATCAAGGTGACAATAAAACATTATTAAATTAAAGTAACAACCAAATAGTTCTGAGGGGGATTCATATTGTCACGTTCTTGGGAAAGAAAAGTTCGTAAAAATACGGCTATAGTTAATAAGGCACGTAAAAAAGCTGGTAATGGTAAGTTAGTTATGAATGTTGAAAAGAAAAATGAAATTCGTTTCACAGGAAGAAATTATATTTTACCAGTAGTACTTATACTTTTTATTGGTATGTATAATTTCCTTATGTTAATGGATCCAAATTTCAAATTCGATACAATGTACTGGCTAACTATTGTGAGTTACATTTTACTTGCAGCGTTGTTCTATTTCCGTAAACCGTATCTTACGATTGGTAAAGACTATGTTCAATCTCGCAGAATGATGGGGGACAAGCAGTTATTTGCGGCTGCCATCAAAGAAATTAAAATTCAAAGCGGATATGTTATCATCGTGCCTAACCACGGTAGCAGTTGGACATATTCCAAACTCTTCAACCGTTTCCCACTGCAAGATATGACAGTTGAATTGAAGAAATTTGCTGAGAAGCATGAGATTAAGTTTACAGAATAGATCTTTGTTTGTTTCTGAATGAGTGCAAAACTTTATTAATAATTTGTAAGAGTGATAGTATAACCATTTAAAGGGGAGAAACAAGCGTGAAGAAGGCTGTACTTTTTGATTTGGACGATACATTATTGTGGGATGACCGTAGTGTGAAAGAAGCATTTCGTACGACATGTGAATATGCACAAGCTGAAACTGGAGTAGATCCAGAGGCACTAGAACAAGCAGTTCGCCAAGAAGCGAGAGCTATTTATGAAGCTTTTGAAGCTTTTCCATTTACTAAAATGATAGGTATTAATCCTTTTGAAGGTCTTTGGGCACGTTTTGAAGAAGGCGAACAAACGGAATTCCGTCAACTTCAACAATTTGTTCCATCATATCGTACTGATTCCTGGACAAAAGGTTTGGCTGCACTTGGTATTAACAATGCTGAGCTAGGTAAGAAATTAGGCGAAATGTTCCCTGCTGAACGTCGCAGTCGTCCAATTGTCTATGATGAGACATTCGCTGTACTAGACCAGCTTAAAGACCAGTATAAATTGTTACTTCTGACGAATGGTTCACCTGATCTACAACGTGAAAAACTTGCGGGTGTACCGCAACTTGTTCCTTACTTTGATCATATTATTATCTCTGGTGAATTTGGTGAAGGAAAGCCTAGAGCATCGATTTTCAATTATGCACTGGGCCAGCTTGAACTTCAAGCAGAAGATTGCATTATGGTTGGTGATAAGTTAACAACGGATATTCTTGGTGCGAATACAGTTGGAATGACCTCTGTATGGATCAATCGCCATGGAGTAGACCGCAACGATGATATTATTCCTACACATACTATTACTAGTTTGAATGACTTATTTGAATTATTAACTTAATTACTTATACAAAAAGCATCTGATCTGCACATTTTTGCAGTTTAGATGCTTTTTACTGTTTAATGGTTATCTCTTTAAGTGACTGTGTTGTGAATAACTTATTAACTGTCCAAGTGGAGTTATTTAAGTTGTAGAGGAAAAGAAAAATAATGAGTCATGGAACGACTAATGAGAAAAAACTGGTCTGCCCGGAGGTGAACCAGTTCTTATTAATGTTAAATTATTTTTGAAAAGCAGGATCTTCGTGAGGATGCGCAATCCAACCTTCTGTCTCAATGAATAGACGTACAGCAACAATCTTTTTATTGTCCATCAATGTGAAGAAGTGAGGGATGTTCTCTGGAACTGAAATCAAGTCTCCAGCTACTAGTTCAACATCAAAGTAACCTACATCGTCAGAACCTTTAATAATGAAAATACCTTTACCTGCAGTGATTGCACGAACTTCATCTTCAGTATGAGTATGAACGTTTTCGAATTTCTTAAGTAATTCATCAAGATTAGGTGTGCCTTCAGATAATGTAATAACATCCCAAGTTAGATATCCACGACGACCAGCAATTTCACGGATTTCCTCATCAAATGTTGTAAGAATTTCTTGCTTCTCTTCATCATTAAGATCAAACTTCTCTTGTAGTCCTGAACGAAGTTTGGAAACATCCCAATGTTCATAGATTACGCCTTGCTTCTCAAGGAATGCACTAACGTTTTCTTCTCCTTGAATACGTTCGTCTGTATTTCGAATTCTTATTTCTGCCATTATATTATTCCACCTTTTCCAATAGGAATTAATTTCGTATACTTATAATTATAAATGATATTATAGTACTTGTCGATTATTTACCTTTCAACTTTACTGAATATCTGATAAAATTTGTGATAGTGATTTTGGGAAGGGTGTATATAATTGGCAATTAGCAGACTTCAAGAAGAACTTCAAAAAAGAATTTTAATATTAGACGGTGCAATGGGTACGATGATTCAGCAAGCTGATTTGCATGAAGATGACTTTGGCGGTGCTGAGTTAGATGGTTGTAATGAGATGCTTGTATTGACTAGACCAGATGTTATTCAGTCTATTCATGAACAATATTTAGCCGCTGGAGCAGATATTCTTGAAACGAATACATTTGGGGCAACGAGTGTTGTTCTAGCTGATTATGATATTCAAGATAAGGCTAGAGAAATAAATTTAGCAGCAGCTAAGTTAGCAAAAGATGCTGCAATCAAATATAGTACGCCAGATAAACCACGTTTTGTTGCAGGTGCACTAGGCCCAACGACGAAAACACTTTCTGTAACGGGAGGCGTTACGTTTGATGAATTAATAGATAGCTACTATGAACAAACCGTTGCACTTATTGAAGGTGGAGTAGATGCGATATTACTAGAGACATCACAAGATACACTTAACGTTAAAGCAGGTAGTATTGGTGTTAGAAAAGCATTTGAAACTACTGGAATAACTTTGCCAATTATGATATCAGGTACTATTGAGCCGATGGGAACAACGTTGGCAGGTCAAAGTATTGAATCATTCTATATATCATTAGAACATTTACAGCCCATATCTATTGGCTTGAACTGTGCAACTGGTCCGGAATTTATGCGTGATCATATTCGTTCATTAAGTGACATTGCACCTACTGCAGTATCATGTTACCCGAATGCTGGATTGCCAGATGAAAATGGTCAATATCATGAGACGCCTGTTTCTTTAGCTCGTAAAATCGAAGACTTTGCAAAGCAAGGATGGCTTAATATTGCAGGTGGTTGCTGTGGTACTACTCCTGCACATATCGAGGAAATGGCTAAAGTTCTTGCTAATTATGAGCCGCGCCCACAAAGCGGTAATCATCCAGATGCTGTATCTGGGATAGATACTGTATTTATCGAAGAAGATAATCGCCCAATTATGATTGGTGAGCGTACTAATATTTCAGGTTCACGTAAATTCAAACGACTGATCAAAGAAGAGAAATTTGATGAGGCTTCTGAAATTGCTCGTGCACAGGTGAAAAATGGAGCACATGTCATTGATATCAATCTGCAGGATACTGATATTGATGAAGAGTATGCGGTTCATAACTTCTTACCGCAAGTAATGAAAAAGATTAAAGCTCCAATTATGATCGATTCTACGTATGATCACATTATTGAACTAGGTCTGAAATACTCTCAAGGTAAAGCGATTATTAACTCCATTAACCTTGAAGATGGTGAGATTAAATTCGAAAAAATCGTTCCATTGATCCATCGTTATGGAGCAGCCGTAGTTATGATTCTCATTGATGAACGCGGACAGGCGGTCACGCGTGAAGCAAAATTAGAAGTTGCAGATCGTGCATATGATCTGTTAGTGAACAAATACGGTGTGAACGAAGAAGATATTATTTTTGACCCGAATATGTTCCCTGTCGGTTCGGGTGATCCACAGTACATTGGTTCAGCTGTCGAGACGCTTGAAGGGATCCGAATGATCAAGGAGAAATATCCTCGTACGAAGACGATTCTTGGACTAAGTAATATCTCATTCGGATTGCCTGATGCAGGGCGTGAAGTATTGAACTCTGTCTACCTATATCATGCTACGAAATCAGGACTTGATTATGCCATTGTCAACACAGAGAAACTAGAGCGTTACGCGTCAATTTCTGCTGAAGAACGCGAACTTGCTGAACAGTTAATCTACAATACGACTGATGAGACGTTAGCAGCATTTGTAGCTGCATTCCGTAATAAGAAAGTTGAGAAGGTCGAAAAACTTTCTAATTTATCATTAGAAGAGCGACTAGGTTCTTATATTATCGAAGGTACTAAAGAGGGGCTAATTGTTGACCTTGAATTAGCACGTGAGAAATATACGCCACTTGATATTATTAATGGACCACTTATGGCAGGTATGGCTGAAGTCGGTAGATTATTCAATAACAATGAGTTGATTGTTGCTGAAGTGTTACAAAGTGCCGAGGTTATGAAAGCGTCCGTTACGCATCTTGAACAGTTTATGGAAAAATCTGACTCTGCAACTAAAGGTAAAATTATTCTAGCAACTGTAAAAGGTGACGTACATGATATCGGTAAAAATTTAGTTGAAATCATTTTATCTAATAATGGCTACAAAATAATAAATCTTGGTATTAAAGTACCGCCTGATCGCATTATTGAAGCCTATCGTGAAGAAAAAGTCGATGCAATAGGTCTGTCAGGCTTACTAGTGAAATCTGCGCAACAGATGATTATAACGGCTCAAGATTTACGTGCGGCAGGTATTGATGCACCGATTCTAGTTGGTGGCGCAGCGTTAACGCGTAAATTTACTAGAACACGTATATTACCTGAATATGATGGTCTTGTCCTCTATGCCAAAGATGCGATGGATGGTCTTGATATCGCTAATAAGATAACGACACCTGACTTACGTGCCGTTGTTGAAGAAGAATTTGTGCAAATTCGAGAGCAATTAGCTAATGAAGTAGATACGGATAAGAAGCTACCTGCAATGACTAGAGCGGTGAAATCTAATATTTCTCAAGATGCACCTGTCTTTATTCCGCCAGATACGGATCGTCATATTTTACGTAATATTCCTTTGAGTCAGTTAATGCCATATGTGAATATGCAAATGTTGCTAGGACATCATCTAGGTGTGAAAGGTCAAGTAGATAAACTGATTGAAGCTGGAGATGAGAGAACAACTCAATTGAAAGCAACAGTCGATAGTATATATGCGCAAGGTATGGAGGAAGGGTTTTTAGAAGCAAATGGTATGTATCGTTTCTTCCCTGCTCAAGGATCTGGTAATGATATCATTATTTACGATCCAGAGGATCACAGTAAAGAAATCAAGCGATTTAGTTTCCCTCGTCAACAAGTGGAGCCTTATCTATGCCTTGCTGATTATTTGAAATCAGTGGAAAGTGGCATCATGGACTATGTAGGATTCCTTGTTGTTACGGCAGGTAAAGGGATTTCGAAAATATCTTCCGACTTTAAAGATAACGGAGAGTATTTGAAATCACATGCCGTGCAAGCATGTGCATTGGAAACAGCCGAAGGTCTTGCCGAGAAACTGCATCATATTATGCGTGATGTGTGGGGTTATCCAGATCCACCTGAGATGACGATGAAGAAACGTTTTGGTGCACGTTATCAAGGGATTCGAGTATCGTTTGGTTATCCTGCATGTCCAAATCTTGAGGATCAAGGACCTTTATTTGAATTAATGAAACCTGAAGACATTGGAGTAGAGCTTACTGAAGGATTTATGATGGAGCCTGAAGCGTCGGTATCGGCGATGGTATTTGCGCACCCAGAAGCACAGTACTTCAACGTAGACAAAGCGTAAGGATGCTCAAAAAGCGGGCTTTGATAACGATGAGTATGCGTTGTAGCGTAGTCGGCGTCGAATATGAAGTGAACTTGGAAAGTACGGTTCGCGTGTACCCACTAATGTACACTTGCGCTTCCGTCTTTCTCAAGTAGCACTCCATCTTCTCGATTCTGAAATCCCGCTTTTTGACCTCTTATTTAAAGTTAGTTCAATAGATATAAGTTCAAAAGATATAAGTTCAAGGTATCATATTCGAAATCGAATATGGACGAACAGAGATACAAGAGTTATGAGAGATACAAAAAACGTCGTGGATGCTTTTATCCGCGACGTTTTTTGTGTGTGAAAACTATCGCTGAGATTATGTTAACTATACATTTTACCATTGTATTACGAACGTATATTCTGTAAACTAGATTTGTAATATAACAATAATATTAATTGAAGTGAATGATATAGATGAATTGAAAAATGTGATTGCTAAGCGTAAGGAGTAATGGGATGAACGAGTGGACAGGTAAGGCAAAAGATATGCATGAATGGCTTAGAGGACTGAAAGATCAGACTGAAATCATGAAAAATGTTACCGAGTGGCGTGTTATCCCGCCAAGGGATGCACATAGCGTTAGTTTGCCACTAGATTTGCATCCAGAACTTTATCGTGCATTGCAAAGTAAAGGGATGACAGAATTATATACGCATCAACGAGATGCATTTGAAGCCTCTGCACGTGGTAATGATGTTGTGACAGTAACGCCAACAGCCTCGGGTAAGACATTATGCTATAACCTTCCTGTCTTGCAAGAAATCGTGCATAATCCTAATTCAAGAGCTTTATATATGTTTCCTACGAAAGCTTTAGCGCAAGATCAGGTGGCTGAACTTCAACAATTTGCTGATCTTATGGATTGTGAGTTGAAATGTAATACATATGATGGTGATACAGCACCGAGTGCTCGGACAGCTATTCGTAATAGCGGGCATATTGTGGTTACGAATCCAGATATGTTACATTCGGCAATATTACCCCATCATACAAAGTGGGTAAAATTATTCGAAAACTTAAAATTCATAGTCATTGATGAGGTACATGCTTACCGAGGAGTTTTTGGGTCCCATGTTGCTAACGTTATTCGGAGATTATTACGAATCTGCAAATTTTATGGTTCAAACCCGCAATTTCTATTAGCATCAGCTACCATTGAGAATCCTGGGGAACATGCTTCTCGTCTTATTGGTAGACCTGTTCATGTTGTAAATGTGAACGGAGCACCTTCCGGTGAAAAGCACTTTATCTTCTACAATCCACCTGTTGTCAATGAACAGCTAGGGATACGGAGAAGTAGCGTGTTAGAAACTAAGAAATTAGCCAGCATGTTAATTAAGCAAGGATTGCAAACGATTGTATTCGCTAGAAGTCGTGTTCGTGTAGAGTTGCTCCTAACGTATTTACAGGAGTTAACGGATCATAAAGTTAATGATCATACCATTAGAGGCTATCGTGGGGGATACCTTCCAAAACTTCGTAGAGAAATTGAAAGAGGCTTGCGAACTGGAGAAATTAAAGCGGTGGTAAGTACGAATGCGCTTGAACTCGGCATTGATATTGGACAACTTCAAGCATGTGTACTGAATGGATACCCTGGTACTATTGCAAGTACATGGCAGCAATCTGGACGTGCAGGTAGACGTAATGAAGTATCGGTAACTTTCCTTGTTGCAAGTAGCAATCCACTTGATCAATATATGGTGCAAAATCCTGATTATTTCTTTAACAGACCACCTGAGCAAGCATTGATCGACCCTGATAATTTATTAATTCTTATTGATCATATTAAATGTGCGGCTTATGAATTACCGTTCCAGCGTGGTGAACAATTTGGCAAAGAATCTTTGGAGGATATGCTAGAATTTCTAACGGAAGAGAAAGTCGTTCATTATTCGGGAGACAGATGGTTCTGGATGGCGCAATCATTCCCAGCTCACAATATATCATTGCGCTCAGCAGCTGGTGAGAACTTTATTATTATTGATATAAGTAATCAGAACAAAGTCATTGGTGAAGTTGACCGTTTTAGCGCACCGACATTAATTCATGAAGAAGCGATCTACATTCACGAAGGAATTCAATATCAGGTTGAAAAACTAGATTATGAAGAGAAAAAAGCATATGTTCGTGAAGTAGATGTAGATTATTATACCGACGCAAATCTCGCAGTTGAGTTGAAGGTGCTTCATATTGACCAGCAGAAGACAACTGGTGATCTAGAGCAATGTTATGGCGAAGTAACGGTTAATGCACAACCTACTATATTCAAAAAGATACGTTTGTTGACTCATGAAAATATAGGGTCCGGTCCTATCAATCTGCCAGAAGAAGAATTGCATACAGCTAGTTATTGGTTCACTTTCTCCGAAGAACGGTTAGCAAGTATGACGAAGGAACAAGTACAATCTGCGCTATTAGGGCTAGCCAATGTATTATCTAATATAGCTCCGCTCTATCTTATGTGTGATCCTTTCGATATTCGAGTTGTGCCTCAAGTGAAAGCATTGCACACTGGCAAACCGACGATCTTTTTTTATGATAGATATCCTGGTGGCATAGGTCTTAGTAAGCGACTTTATGAGATTCATAGTTCGTTAATTCGCAATGCACAGCAATTAATTACACAATGCCAATGTGTGAGTGGTTGTCCTGCTTGTGTTGGTCCTATTGAAGAAGTAGGAATTATAGGTAAACAAGCTGCACTGCAACTACTTGATCTATAATTACGATCAAAATGCTGAGAGGAGGGTTTGGATGAGTAGTTTGAAATCGCGTTTGCATCGATTGCAAGGAATAAAAAATGATGAATCGTCTAATGAATATACGAATTCAGTAACTTCAGTTGATAACTTTCAAGTAGTAGATAGAGTATCACAAGAGCAAACGGTTGTCGAGAATCAGTTATTGACCGCAAAAGAACCATATGCAGAACAATGGAAAGCACTAGATGTAAACCTAATGAGCAATGAACATGGCGAATTTTTAATGCGTACACATCGATATGACAGTAGTCATTACCATGGCATGCATCAATTGAGCGAATGGCAACAAGTTGCTCATCATCTTCAAGCCTTTTTCCCAGATCAGCAAGCACATGCAAACAATATTCTATTTCTAGATTTGGAGACAACAGGTCTTGGTGTTGGCACAGGTAATATACCATTTATGATTGGACTTGCCTTCTGGGAGAATGACACGCTTATTGTTCAACAAGCATTGATTCGTCATCCAGCAGAGGAAAGGGCAATGCTAGCGCATTTGCATCATCTAACGAAAAGTTATACTCATCTTATCTCATATAATGGTAAAAGTTTTGATTGGCCGTTAGTACATAGTCGCTATGTCATTAATGGTATGCGCCAAGAAATATGGGAGCCGTTACATATTGATTTGTTACACCCATCTCGTAGCTTATGGCGTAATACTTTAGAATCTTGCAAACTTAGTCATATAGAGGAAATGCGCCTAGGAATTTCACGAGTAGAGGATGTACCAGGTTCAGAAGCTCCTAGACTGTATTTTGAATATTTGTCAGATGGTAATCCAAAAATATTAGAAGGTGTATTTCTGCATAATGAAATTGATATGTTATCTCTGGTCTCACTAGCAACAAGGTTTGCTCATTTGTTGAGTGACACAGAGATCACTCATTATGTTCAACAACCTTCAGAGCCAGAAGAAATGGTACGAACAGGGCTATGGTTAGAGAAGATGGGTTTCACAACCTACTCCGAACAACTATACACTATGGCAGTACATGTACCAACAACGGCTTCGAATACGTTAATGCTACTAGCGATGCGCGATAAGAAGCAACAAAATATGGCTCGTGCACTTACATTATGGCATCGAATGGTGGATCATATTGGTCTATTTCCACAAAGAGATGAGATAGATGCTGCGATTGAACTTTCAATGTATTATGAGCATAAGACAAAGGAATTTGATGAAGCGTATCGCTATGCAACCATTGCGTTAGAGGCATCATTGAAACATGTTAACTATAGTCGTCGTAAACAACGAAGTGAACAACAACATGTCTTAGCGATACGTAAACGTTTGGCAAGGCTAGAGAAGAAACAAGGTATAAATATGTAGTTAATTAGAGCTAATGTGAGGATTTTCCTACCATTAGCTTTTTTTTTCTGTATAGAAATGAATTATTATGTTATCTTGAATATTGATATATTAAAATGAGACAAGTTAGAGGTTAAATCGAATAACATCTGCAAGATGTTCTCATATAATAGGAGAATGATAAAATGACCGCTATGCATAACAAATATAAAGCACTACTCATTGATCTAGACGGTACGATGTATCATGGAGATTCGCCAATAGAGGGTGCAAGTCAGTTAATAACGTATTTGCAGGAGCATAACTGGCTTTATCGTTTTGTTACGAATAACTCTTCGGCAACGCCAGAGCAAGTTTCGGATCGATTGAATGCGATGGGTATTTTTGCAAAGCCTGAACATATATGCACATCTGCTCAAGCTACTGCACATTATATTACAGAGCAAAATAGCCCACAAAAACCTAAAGTTTTTATGATCGGTGAGCATGGATTACGTACCGCGTTAGAAGATGCTGGAATCGAAATTACAGATGAAAATCCAGATTATGTTGTACAAGGAATAGATAAATCATTCAATTACGAGAAGGCTACTAAAGCGATAACTCTCATTCGTGCAGGTGCTACTTCAATTATGACTAATCCAGATTTGTTACTACCTGCTAATGGGGGATTAATTCCTGGAGCAGGATCGATTGGTGCTATGCTACAAGCTTCATCTGGTAAGCAGCCCATTGTGATTGGAAAACCTTCGAGTATACTAGTACAATATGCGCTTTCTCAGTTAGGTGTAGAAGCACATGAAGCGTTAGTAGTTGGTGATAATATGTCTACTGATATCGCAGCGGGCGTTCATTCTGGCTGTGGAACAGTATTATTATATACAGGGTTAACGAATGCGAACAATAAGTCATACTATACTGAGCAGGCTGGTTGTGATGCTGAGTATATTTTCGAAACAATACAAGATTTCCAGCGATTTTTGGGTAATGATTAAGTTATATTTGAATGATGACAATCTATGAAAGAATAGATAAGATGTAATGTTCTTGGAACATGATAGGGAGGATTTTAAGCATGTATGAATTGCCAGAATTAGATGTTATACGCGCTGTATTAGCTGAAAAATATGCAGGAGCTCCAATCACAAAAATTGTAGTGAATAGTAAAGCTTTAGTAGGTAAAAAAACAAAACTATCCGATGCATTAGTGCATGCAACGATATGGTTTGTAGAACGCCGAGCAGGTCATCTGATATTACATCTTGATACAGGTAAGCGTCTTATGATCTACTTACATGAAAGTAGTCGTTTTTACGGCGGAGAAGCTGGCGAACCATTGAAATCGGGTGCACATTTGGTATTGTACTTTAATAATAGATACGTTGCTTTCTATGAGCTTGCTGATGAAGCTATTCAATTGTTGACAGTTCGCGAAGTAGATGATCAATTAAAAATTTGTGGACCGGACCCACTTGATAAACGCTTTACATTAAGTGCCCTACAACTTGTATTAGGGAAAAAACGTAACTATTTGAAAACTCTATTGCTCGACGCTACTTTAATGACAGGTATTGGAGCGATCTATAGTGATGAGATCTTGTTTGAAGCTCGCCTGAAACCTAATCGTAAAGCCAACACTTTAACTGCAGTTGAAGGGGAAGCGTTATTTACAGCTATGCAAACGGTTTTGAAAAATGCGATTGCTGATGGGGGATCTAAGGAGCAAGCATTGTTTGCTCAAGACTCATTTACTGGTAGCTATAATGATAAATTGAAAGTGTTTCAACGTGAAGGAGAGCCATGTACGGTCTGTTCAGAGCCAATTCAGCAACTTGTTGTAGCCAAACAAAAAAGTTATGTGTGTCCACACTGTCAGCAATAATGAATGAGATATTTCATAATATCAGTACAACTTTTGGATACAGAATAAAGGAGACTATCATATGATTCATGTCTATTTAGATGATTTCCGCATATGTCCAAAAGGTTTTGTACTTGCAAAAGATGCGGCAGAGTGTAAAATGTTAATTGATATGGAAGATATCGATATATTATCTTTGGACTATGATCTTGGTTGGAATCAACCAACAGGATTTGAAGTCGTTCAACATATTATTACTACACGTAAGTTTCCTAAGACGATCTATTTACACACGTCAAGTATGTTCGGCAGGGAACAAATGTATTATGCTTTGAAGGAATCAATACCAGCAGACGTTGAACTTTTCGGTAAACCAATGCCTCAACAAGTTATTGATGACATAACAAAAAATCTAATTGAATGATGAAAGAGGCAAAACATGAGCAAGTGGATCGGTACATCCAATCAAAATTTTTCACCATACGCGATGGAAGAACTGCGTAGATTATTTACATCCATCAATTTCACACAGCTAGTTCCTGGTGAAGTATTTTTATTCGATATTCCAATGGAAAGCGATGAAGTACAACAACGGTTGTCTACATCTGAACTTATTTTTCTAAGACATGTTCAACCGATTGATCGTGAGTTTGTCTTAACTGGACAAGCAACCGACGTTAATCAACTTGTTGAAATGATTTCTTATATTGATTCATCCGTTGCAGATAAAAAAATCTCAATTCATATTCGTACAAGCCGTGAAAGTTTACTTGTCAATACGAAGTCAGAGATTAAGAGTGCTATGGAGGAAGCGATTGTAGAAGTGGGTGGGCAGCTAGTATTGCAAAATCCCGATCTAATTATTACGATCTTTGCTCATCACACTCATCTATATGTTGGTTTTGGTACAGTTGAGGAACTTCGTTCAGATTGGCCAGGTGGTGCAATTCGTTTCCAACGTGAAGAAGGTCAAGCTTCTCGTGCTAAATTTAAGTTGCTTGAAGCAGAACAAGTATTTGGACTAGATTTATCATTGTTCAAACAGGCGATTGATGTTGGTGCCGCTCCAGGAGGATGGAGTAGCCTGCTGCTAGAGCGAGGTTTGAAAGTAACAGCCATTGACCCAGCAGTATTGGATGAAAAAGTTAGTAGTCATCCTGCATTAACACATCTGAAAATGAATGCCTCAGATGTGAAACTTCCGAAAGCAAGCTTTGATCTCATCGTATGTGATATGAGTTGGAATCCATTAATGATGAGTAAATTAGTGCTAGTATTACGTCCAGCATTAAAACCTTACTCTTATGGTATCATTACATTGAAACTAATGAACAAAAAAGTGATGCAAAGCATTCGAGAAGTGAAGGAAAGATTAGGTTCAGGTTATACGGTACTACAAGCAAAACAACTTTTCCATAATCGTGATGAAATCACTTTGCTTATCCAAAAGAACGGTTAAGTAATAATGATCGCAATCTTGTAATTAAATTATATGTGAAGTAGGAGAGCATTCTACTGCCAAGAGGCAGTGGAATGCTCTTTTTTCTGTTTAGATGAAGTTCAAAAAAATCTTGATAATGTGCCACTAAAAGGAGGGAACGACAATGAGACAATTAACAGCTGGGACAGTTATTGCTGAGCGTTATGTAGTAGTTGATTATGTTACTGAAGGTGGGATGGGACAGCTGTATAAGGTGCGTGATTTAAGATTAGAAGGTGCAGTAAGGGCAATGAAAGTAATAAAACAAGAAGTGAACAATCTTACTGCCACTGCTTCAATGGCGCAAGCAAGAGAATCGGAAGCGAAGTTATTGACGTTGCTACATCATCAAGGATTACCGGTTATTTATGATCATTTTCATGCTAATGAATATCACGAAGAAATGATTGTAATGGAGTGGATTGAAGGTCAACATCTCATGCAGTTTTGCTCGGAACAAAAGAGGGTATTACCCGTTGAACTGTTATTATCTATGGGTATCCAACTGATTGAAGCTATTCAATATTTACATGAACAAAAACCAGCGATCATACATCGAGATATAAAACCATCAAATGTTATGGTTTGTAGAAATGGACAAATTAAATTAATCGATTTTGGTATAAGTAAATTACATCGAAGTAAATCAAGTCATCATACGATGGCATTTGGCACACCTGGTTTTGCTGCACCTGAGCAGATGAAAGGATTACCTACGGATGAGCAGAGTGACTTATATAGTTATGGTTGTATTCTCTACTTCTTATGTACAGGGGGGAAACAAATTGCCAATCAATACGATTTACAACAAATAGAATATACAATCAAACGTGAAATGTCACATATTCCTAAAGCAGTACGTCATCTAATATTGCAATGCTTACAACCAGATCCGCAATATCGAATCGTACAAGCTTCTGAAGTGAGAACTCTATTACATGAGTTTGTACCTTTAGAAACTGCTTATACAGCGGGAAAACAACTATTCAGCACAAAAAAGATAAAGACGATAGGTGTATTTTCACTTAATACACATGCTGGTGCGACAACAATTGCCTTGTTAATGGCTCAGCATTATGCATTGAACAACCGAGTAAAATTTGTAGAGTACTGTGGGCATTCTACTTGTCTTGAAAGTATACCTGCTCTCCAAAAGGTTATGCCGGAATCGGAAAGAGCGTTCGGTGAAGTTGAACAATATTATAAGGTAATGACTGTTGATCATATTGAACATTATATATTTAGAAGTAAGGGAGTTAATGATCCATCCGAAGCTCTGAAATCATTTGAAACTATAATTAGTGCTGATAGTAAAGCGGATTACCAATTTATTGACTTTTCGAGTGGTTGGAATGCTGAAGAACTATCTCACATAAGTGACAAGTTAGACTACGTAATTCTCGTAAGCGATCCAGCAATTATAATGAGTAATGAACGGAATTTTCGTAATATACAGCGCCTACTCATAACATTAGAAGAAATTAATATTACTTATACATGGATCAATAATAAAGATACGAATTTTAGTGGTCGCAAATCTTGGAACGCACTTAATAATGGTAAGGAAATCTTTAATATTTCATTGCTACCAGCGCAACACATATATAGTGCGATGTGGAGTTATCATTGGCTTTCTAATAAATCTAGAGTGTTAAATAAGCTACGAAAGAAGTTAATGCCGTTAATTAACAAGCTGCATTTGACGTTTCAACGCATAGACTAGCTTGCAATTTTGACCTACCTTCCTTTATGATGAAAGTACCTAGAATATAAGGTGGTGCAAGTAATGAATGATAAAATATTAGTCGTAGAAGATGAAGCTGGAATAGCTCGCATTCTACAATTAGAACTTGAACATGAAGGATATGAAGTCGGTCTTGCTAGTGATGGTAAGCAAGGTTATGAGATGATTAATACTGGCGAGTATCAACTCGTCTTATTAGATGTGATGTTACCTAAGATGAGTGGTATTGAAGTTTTGAGACAAGTAAGACAGTCTGGCAATCTAATTCCTATTATATTGTTAACTGCTAGAGATACTGTGCCTGATAAAGTTAGTGGTTTTGAACATGGAGCCAATGATTATATAACAAAACCGTTTGCAGTTGAAGAATTGTTAGCTAGAGTACGAAATATTTTGCGTATATTCCAACAGAAACCAAAAGATTTAGAAGGTTCAGATATTATTACGCTCGGAGATTTAACGATTGAATTGAGAACTCGTAAAGTAACTCGTAAAGAAAATATGATCGAGTTAACACCGCGAGAATTTGAATTACTTGTATTTTTAGTAGAACATGTGAACGAAGAGAAATCACGTGAAGAAATATTATCTGAAGTTTGGGGATACGATTTCATTGGCGAGACAAATTTAGTAGATGTCTACATTCGTTATTTGCGTCAAAAACTCGATAAAGGATATAGGTATAAGCTGATTCACACTGTTCGTGGTGTAGGTTACATGATCAAGGAGCCGGATTGATGACTTTACGCAAAAGGTTTACTTTATTTACAATATTTTGGCTTATATTGATTCTCATTTTTTTCAATATTTTTGTGTATTACTACGTTATCAAAATTACGACGGAAAGCGAGGAAGAGATCATTGCTAACAAAGTGAAGCTCATCCTCGAAAATCCGCGAATACAAAGTGGCAGGGGATTGAATTCGGCCGATCTCCTTAACGAGTATTACAATCAGAATGAAATGATCCGAATTATTAGTCCTAACAATCGTGTTGTTAACATTAAGGGATCTAATTCATTATTATTAGAGCTGCCTGCAGAATATAGTTCATACCGAAATTCTGGTATGTACACAAAAAGTGGAGAGCGAATCATCTATTCGCGAATTCCTCTGTTTGAAGATGGTAAAGTTATTGCGATGTTGGAAGTAAATCGAATTCTAGATGAATTAGACGACTATTTACAAATTCTAATTGCGGCGCTTAGTGTAACAAGTGGTGGGGCAATATTGTTCGCAATCTTTGGTACATACTGGTTTACCTCACGCTTAACAGAGCCGATTTCTCAGATGGTTACTACGATGCGGGAGATCGATCGTAGTGGTAAACTCCGCAAGATTGAACTTGGGGAACGTGAGGAGTCTGCAGAATTACAACAATTAATAAGAGCTTTTAATCAAATGATTGATCGACTTGATCGTACTTATGAGCGACAGAAATTTTTCGTTGCGGATGCATCTCATGAATTGAAGACACCGTTAACGGTTATCTCAAGTTATGCGAATATATTGAAACGTTGGGGTGCCGATGATGAGAATGTTCGTAGTGAGGCGATTGATGCGATTGCTAGAGAGACGACAAGACTACAGACTTTAACGAAATCAATGTTAACTCTTGCTGAAGCTGAACAAGAGGATTGGTTATCTTTAGACACGTTTGATGTCATTCCAGTTGCAGATGAGATTGCAACGATGATGGAAACGACATTCCAACGTTCCATTCGTGTGAAAGCAAAGTCTCATAATGTAAAAA
Organism: Candidatus Pristimantibacillus lignocellulolyticus; assembly: GCA_023639215.1. Classification (NCBI taxonomy): domain Bacteria; kingdom Bacillati; phylum Bacillota; class Bacilli; order Caryophanales; family Paenibacillaceae; genus Pristimantibacillus (SeqCode); species Pristimantibacillus lignocellulolyticus (SeqCode). The sequence continues at coordinate 4,439,475 of CP097899.1, read as the reverse complement.
TGGTCGGTGACAAAGATAAGATTCAACAGCTACTAGTGATTCTAATCGATAACGCCATTAAGTACTCTAAAGATCCAATCGACATTTCAATTTCTCAGAACAAAGGCATTGTTCGTATCGAAGTGAAAGATAAGGGGATCGGAATTCCTGAGAACGAAATCCCTCATCTATTTGAACGATTCTATCGAGTTGATGGTGCAAGAGCAAGAACTACTGGTGGTGTAGGTTTGGGACTTGCAATTGCCAAGCGGATCATTGATCTACATGAAGGTAAAGTAGAAGTATTCAGCTTACACAATATCGGTACTACAATTACATTACAATTTAAACAGAGAAAATAACTTTTCGAAGCATAGAAGTTTATCTAAGTTGATCAAAAAGTTTTAGCTTATGCTTTCGGGGTAACTTTTTGTTGCAAAGAAGTTTATCTAAGTTGATCAAAAAGTTTTTAGCTTATTCTTTCGGGGTAACTTTTTGTTGCAAAGAAGTTTATCTAAGTTGTCCAAAAAGTTTTAGGAGGTATGTTGTGAAGTTTCGAGTTGGTGCTGTTCAATATAAATTAGCTGATATTCAACAATTTGAGCAGTTTGCTCATCAAGTAACACATTATGTTCGCAATGCTACGGAGTATGGTGTGCAAATGTTGCTATTCCCTGAGTTTATGACGACTCAATTACTTTCGATCGTTGATGAACATGGGCAAGCGATGTCTATTAAGCAATTGCCTAGTTTCACGGCTTCATATATTCAGTTATTCAAACAGCTCGCTGCTGATTATAATATGCATATTATTGGTGGCACACATGTTATTGAGATGGAAGATGGTTCATTGCGTAATGGCGCACACTATTTCACGCCAGAAGGTGAAGTGCATGTACAACATAAAATTCATCTAACTCCAACTGAAGTCGATGAATGGTCAATGAGTGCGGGGGATGGTGTAGATGTTTACCATACACCATTTGGCAAGATCGCTATGCTTACATGCTACGATATTGAATTCCCTGAAATCGTTCGGATTGCAAGAGCGAAAGGTGCAGATGTTATCTTCTGTCCTTCTTGTACCGATGATCGTCATGGATTCCATCGAGTTCGCTATTGCTGTCATGCTCGAACGATTGAAAATCAAATCTATATCGTTACGACAGGCACTGTAGGAGCGCTTCGTAATGTAGATTTCATGCGTGCCAATTATGGTCAGGCTGCTATACTAGCTCCTAATGATATCCCATTTCCTCCAGCTGGAATTATTGCTGAAGGTGTCATTAATGATGATATGCTAGTCGTCGGAGATCTTGATCTAAGCTTGCTAAAAGAGGTTCGAGAGCATGGCTCTGTTATGACATGGCGTGATCGTCGTACAGATCTATATACGGATTGGTCTTAGTCTCTCATACGAGTTTACCTCTCATAATAGTGGAAATTCCAGTAATGGACTCTAATAACGATGAACGGCTTCATATTCTATTCGATATCGAATATGAGACGAACCTTGGGGGGGATTTTTTGAACAAAGAGCTATATGTGATGCAAAATGGTAAACCTGAACGATTGATTATACGAAATTATACAGCGCAAGATTTTGATGCTTTAATTGATGTTCAAAGGCAAAGTTTTCCCTCGCCATATCCAGAGGAATTATGGTGGAATAAAGAGCAATTATTATTACATACGACTCTATTTGCTGATGGTGCATTATGTGCAGAGGTAAATGGGGTTATTGTTGGCTCTATGACTTGTCTTATTGTCGAGCAGCAAGAGTATGAACATCAACATGAGTGGTCAATTATTACTGATGATGGATATATAAGAACTCACAATGCACAAGGTGACACGTTATATGTTGCAGATATATGTGTAGTACCGGCTTATCGCAAAGCCGGAATTGGGAAGTGGCTAGTGCAATCGATGTACGAGACAGTTGTACAATTAGGATTGAAATCATTGCTTGGTGGTAGTCGTATGCCAGGTTATTACGGACATAGACACTCTTTAACACCAGAACAATACGTTGATCAAGTAATTGCGGGTGAACTTAATGACCCTGTTATTAGTTTCCTGCTGAGATGTGGTCGTGTTCCCGTGAGGGTAGCTCATCATTATTTGGATGATGAACAGTCATGTAATAATGCAGTTATTATGGAATGGCGTAATCCATTTTTAGTAAATAACGAGCGGACGATCTAACTTTGTCTAAAAGAGATGTTATGACATGAGTACATGTACATTAATAATTAGGAGTGAATGATAATGTTAACATATCATCGTATCACATCAATTGAAGATTCTTATTTCCCCGCACTACATCAATTACTAGGAACGATATTTCCTCCTGAAGAAGTGCTTGCTTTTGATTTGTGGAGAGAGCCTCTTGAAGATCCATCTATACATGTCTATGTGGCTATCCATGATGGTAAAGTTGTAGGTTCTACTGAGTATCGTTATTATTGTGATTTACGAGTGGCGATGACAGATTTCACAATCATTGGTCAACCAAATCTAGGTATTGGACGTTTCTTACTTCGTAATCGAGAAGAAGATTTGAAAAAGTTAGCTGAGGAGTCAGGGACAGTGTCACAAGGAATGTTTGCAGAAGTATATGACCCATTCCGTGCGCAAATTCATGAGTTCGGCGGTGTCTCTCCGATGAATCCGATTGTTCGTCGAGAAGTGTTATCGCATATTGGATATAAACGGATTAACTTCCCATATGTACATCCTTCTTGGGATCATGAAGGTCAGGCAGTATCAGAACTTGATCTTTGCTTCTTACCAACAGATGAAGGTCAAGTTACAATTTCTGCTGAACTAGTGGCTACCTTCTTAGAAGGTTACTATGCTGCATTGCCTAATAAGCCAAAAGAGTGGTTAGCAATGGTGTCGAAGTTGCGATTAACTGATGAATTGGAGTTATACCCTCTATAATGGATATATATTTTCGCGGAACAAGTGATGCTCATGGTGTACCAAGGCTTTATTGTGAGTGCAACGTATGCAGTGAAGCCAGGTCAGTAGATGGTGTAAATCGCAGATTACGGCCAAGCGTTCAACTATTTCTAAACAATCATGCACCGTTATGGATAGATTGTGGGCCAGACTGGTATGTTCAGATGGAACAGGCTAACGAACGTTTTGTGCAGCATATGCTCATTACACATGCTCATTTCGACCATATTGGTGGATTACCCCAATGGTATGACCAATGTCGCTATGTTGATTTGCCGGCATATCTGTATGCAGCAGCAGAAGTGTTAGATGTAATTAAAGAACGTTTTCCTTGGATTGCTAATAAGGTGGAATTTATTGCGCTTGATGAGGGTTATACATTTGAAGAATGGAAAATCTCAATATGGCGTGTTAATCATGGACATAATGGATACTCCTACGCATTCCGATTCACACACCTACAAGAAGCTATCAATTGGGTATATTGTCCAGATTCGATTAATTTGCCGGAAGAACAACAGAGACCGTTATTTAATCTCGATCTTCTAATTATTGGCACGAGTTTTTATAAGGAACCATTCCCTATGGAAACTCGTTCATTATACGATGTAACTGAGATATTAGAATGTATTACCTTATGGAAACCAAAGCAAGTGAAGCTAACTCATTTATCACATGATATCGATACTAGAGAGAGTTTAAGTTTACCTGAACATGTGCAATACGCACGACTTAAAGAATCGATCAAGCTAGTGTAGCTTGATCGATTCTTTGTTGTTACTATGCATCATTAATCATTAGATTGAATGACTAGTAACTGGCCTGTTGCGATATGGATAGTTGCAGCATCATCGATAAGTTCATTACTGACACCGATGGATTCACCCTTCTTAATGGTTGCATCATAAAGCGGGTACTTAAATCCCTCTAACGTAATACCTGTGACGATTTCAGAGTAGGGTAATAGAGAAATATAATGATAATGATCCCGCTGTATGATCAATGTGTCATGCATGAGACGAATTCGATTATGGGCATCGATTAAGCAAGCTTTTATACCTTTATGAAGCGCTAAAGATAATAGTTGAATATTGCCTAGCGAATGATCAAATCTTGTTCCGAGACCACCTAGTAATATTATTTCAGTACTACCACGTTCTATAGCATGTAGGAATGAAAGTTCAGTATCAGTATAATCTTTATCAATGGCATCGAAACTTAATATTTCCATGCTCTTTTGTTGTATGCTGTCATATTGTTCCTTCGTTACAGAATCAAAATCTCCAATCGCGATATTCGGTGTAAAGCCATTTTCTATTAAAAATTGTGCACCTCGGTCTGCTCCAATAAGATAATGTTCTTGGTTAATATAGGGGAGTGCCCATTTACCGAGCTGACCACCACTACAAATAATACTGATCTGTGATTGCATATTGAGTTCCTTTCTATTAGGTAGTTCAAAAAGCAGACTATGATAACGATGGTAATCTTCGTAATGTATTCGACATCTATTATGAAGCAATTATCGCTCGATTTGATCGATTTGAAAAAATCTGCTTTATGAATCTTCAATTAAAATGATGGTTCATACTACTTAATAATATAAAGGAATCGATTAGAAATGTCATGCGTAACAAAAGTTTTGTACTTTCTTAAGTTCAGTATGTAATGATTCTACTTAACATGGTTGTTCATTGTGATTCTTTTCGCTATTATATATAGAAGCATTGAAAAGAAAAGAGGAACTAACATGACTAAAAAAACTAAAGTATTATTTGTATGTCTTGGTAATATATGCAGATCACCGATGGCTGAAGCGGTAATGCGTCATTTCGTAGAGAATGAGAAATTATCTGATGTGATCGAAGTTGATTCCGCAGGGACTGGAGATTGGCATATCGGTAAACAACCTCATGAAGGTACTAGAAATTTATTAGATAATAAGAAAATTTCATATACAGGTATGAAAGCTCGTCAAATTATTGCTTCAGATGAGGTGGATTTCCAATATATCGTATGTATGGATGATCAAAATTTGAAGGACGTACAAGCTGTGTTCAACGCTGCTAAAGTCGATGGCGTTAAAGGTAAAGTTATTACGTTTATGTCATTAGTTGATGGAGCAGATGTGACAGAAGTTCCGGATCCATATTACACGGGTAACTTTGAATATGTGTATGAGTTGGTGGAAGAGGGATGTAGAAAGTTGCTTGAAGAGATCAAGCAAGGTTTGTAATTACTTATATACATGTATGGGCAATAAGTTAGAATAAGTTAGGAATGAACACATTAAGATTTTTGAGGACATACAGTTCGCTATTTAGCTTAAACTGAACACATTGAGATATAAGCGGACATACGATACGCTATTGATAGTAAATGGTTGGCAGTTGGCTAAATTATGTTGAATAAGGTTATCTAAGTCCGCTAAAACTGTAAATGAGCCAAAATTGCAATAATAACGTCTGCAGTGTCCTCTAGTGTTAAATGGTTGGTTCAGCTTGAATTTAAATTGATGATTTTGAAAGTAAGAGTTATAATAACTAAATACGGTCGTAAAGCATACGCCGCTTCTATACATGAATATCCAGATCTATTGATTTGGATGTTATTGTGTAGAAGCGGCTTTTTGTTTGTACTAGAAACGTATTTTTGAATCTGGCTAATCTAAATAGAAGGAGGAAGGTTTTATGGATCGGTTTACAAAGCGATATGAAGAATGGTTAGCGGAGAATATTGCAACTGAGAATAACCCAAGAAGATTAGAAAAATTAGAAAAGGGCTTAGGTCATGGCACTGTTGAGTTTCTCAGAACAATATGGTTTCCTGCTGTCGGTAATTTGAATCATTTGTTTCCAGAGTGGGAGGTTCGCGATTTCAACAATGGTTATCGCTACTTGGATTTAGCATTTATGCCCGGTGGAGTAAAAGGAGGTATTGAAATTCAGGGATACGGACCTCATGCAAGAGATCTGGATGTGTGGCGTTTTAAGGATTTATGTAGACGACATTGTTTGCTTGCACTAGATGGATGGACTTTTTTACCGATTGCATATCCTTCAATTGTGGATGAGCCACAACAGTGTCAACAATTAGTGCTCTCTTTTATAGGTAAATATTTGGCTTCGAATGTTCCTGACAACTTGTCATGGTTGGAAGCTGAAACTGTGAGATTTACTAGACGCCTATTGCGTCAAATTACACCCTTGGAACTTACTGATCATTTACGGATCAGTGATCGTCATGCCAGACGAGTATTACATAACCTTGTTCACCTCCAAATACTTGAAATCTCGAGTGGTAAAAAGAGAGCCCGTAGCTATAAGGTGAGGATGTGAATTTGTTTTCTGATTCTAATGACTACGTAACGGTGAGAGAGTGCATAATGTGCTAGTTTTCGGATGATTAGCTTATAAGTGCTGAACACTGTGAATGTCCTTAACATAAGTGTGATGTAGTATTCGCTATCATTGGTATAAGCTCACTAGTGTGTGAACGGACATCAGGTTGATCAGAACACATAGATGTGTGAGAGGACTTAGAATACGCTAATTAGCTTAAATTAAACAACTTCATAGGAAAGCGGACTTACGATACGCTATTGATAGTGTAATGCTGAAAATTCACTAGCGATCTAGTGAATAAGATCATCTGTGTCCGCGAAAACTCAATATGAGCTTAAATTGGAAGAATAAGGTCAGCAGTGTCCGCTAGTGTTGTTGTACTTCGTGAAGTACTGAATAAGATTAGTTTTCGAGTGGTCAACGTCGAGAGTGTGCATAATGCGCTAGTTTTCGGATGATTAGCTTATAAGTGCTGAACACTGTGAATGTCCTTAACCTAAGTAAGCTGGGGTATTCGCTATCATCGGCATAAGCTCACTAGTGTGCGAACGGACAATTAGGTTGAACACGTAGATGTGTGAGAGGACATAGAATACGCTAATTAGCTTAAAACGAATAACTTCAGAGGTAAGCGGACTTACGATACGCTATTGATAGTATAATGCTGAAAATTCACTAGCGATCTAGTGAATAAGATCATCTGTGTCCGCGAAAACTCGATATGAGCGGAAATTGGAAGAATAAGGTCAGCCGTGTCCGCTAGTGTTGTTGTGCTTCGCGAAGTACTGAATTAGATTAAAAATAAAAAGAAGTATAACAGTTGCGATATTACTAATCGCTGTTATACTCCCTTTACACCCCTCTATTTAGCCTTCTGGTATGAAGTAGCGAATTGCTGCAGGCACTTCTTTCTGCCAAAAACCCCATTGATGACGACCATCTTTTTCTTCATAGAAGATTTTAGCATCTCTTTCTTCTAATAGATGTTTCATATCACGGTTCAATTGCACGAAGTTATAAACTCCTGTGTCAGTTTCATAAGCTTCTTCTTGTAAACCAACAATCATGAAAATGTCTAACCATTCTAAATCTCCAAGCGTCAGGACAATTTGTTGCGAAGCATCATAGAAAGCTCCAGACATAGACATTACTCGTGTGAATAAATCTGGATTTTGTAAAGCAATGTGTAATGATACCGTACCACCGAGTGAATCGCCAGCTATAACTCGCTCTTCAGGTGTTGTGCGGACAGGGTAGTTCTCTTCAATATAAGGCAGCAATTCTTCGACAAAAAAGTCAACGTATGCTTGATGTTTCAATCCATCGGGTGAATATTCAGATGTTCTAACCGATTTATCAACATCGACACCGACAATGATGAAAGGTTCAATCCCTTCATCTAGAATAAGTTCTTGGGCGGTTGTTGCAATTCTACCGAAGTTGAAGAAATCTTCACCATCTTGACAATAGATGACTGGATAACTAAGTACTTCATTATAGCCTGGCGGTAGGTAAATTCTTAAGTTACGACTTCCTTCGGGTAAAATATTACTTGTAATCACGCTTTTTAAGATCGTACGCTTTAAATAACGAGCGTCTGTCATTGCTAAAAATCTCCTTTAAATTGTAGTATGGAAAATTAGATAATAGGGAAAATAAAAGGTAACCTGTAAAATGAAAGCAGAATCTAGCTTTTGTATTATACTGTTATAGTCAAAATATGAATCTGTTATATATACAATTTGATGAGGAAATGATGAGAATTCGCTAAAATTAGCGACTTTTTGCTTTTTTGCTTTGACCATCAACATTAAACAGGGTTATAATAATTCTATAACAGAGACACACAATTTTCAAATATTTTAAGATGAGGTGAGCGTTCTCCATGAGCAAATTGCCATATGAAGTTCAATCAGAGCCAGTTGCACCATTATTTGTACTTACATTAGATGGTGAAGTAGCTAATCCGGAATATATGCCGGATCTTACTGATGAGCAGCTAAAAGAAGTTATGTACCGCATGGTATTCACTCGTACTTGGGACGAGCGTGCTATTAATTTAGGACGTCAAGGTCGTCTTGGTTTCTATGCACCAGTTTCTGGTCAAGAAGCTTCAATGATTGGTAGTGAATATGCACTTAATAAAGATGATTTTATAGCTCCTGGTTACCGTGATATGCCACAAATCGTATGGCACGGTCTACCACTTTACCAAGCTTTCTTGTATTCTCGTGGTCATCAACATGGTGGTCAAATTCCTGAAGGCGTAAACGTATTGATGCCTCAAATTATTATTGGTGCGCAAGTGCTTCACGCAATGGGCGTAGCAATGGCATTCAAAAAGAAAAATCAAAAAAATGTAGCTATTACGTACACAGGTGACGGTGGTTCATCTGAAGGTGACTTCTACGAAGCGTTGAACTTCGCAGGTGCTTTCAAACTTCCTTCGATTTTCGTTGTACAAAATAACGGCTATGCAATTACAACACCATACGCGAAACAAACAGCAGCACTTTCTGTTGCTCATAAAGCAATAGCTGCAGGTATTGTTGGTCAACAAGTTGACGGTATGGACGTTCTTGCTGTAATTAAAGCAGTGCAAGATGCCGCTAAACGTGGCCGTGATGGTGAAGGCGCAACTTTACTTGAATTACTAACTTATCGTTTCCGTCCGCATTCCCTTGCAGATGATACGACTAAATATCGTACTAAGGATGAGGAAGCAGAATGGGCGCTTAAAGATCCACTTACTCGCTTCGGTAAATTCCTTGAGAAAAAAGGTCTTTGGACAGAAGAAGATACTCTTCGCGTAAAAGAAGAAGCTAAAGCAGCTGTAACTGAGAATATCAAAAAAGCAGAGCAAACTGAGAAAATGACAGTTGCTGGACTTATTGATTCTATGTTTGAGCACACACCGCAACACTTGGAAGCTCAAAAAGCTGATTTCGAGTAATAGGGAGGATAAATCGACCATGGCACAAATGAATATGTTAGAAGCAATTCGCGATGCGATGCGCGTAGAACTTACACGTGATCCTAACGTTGTACTCTTTGGTGAAGATGTAGGTCATGTTGGCGGTGTATTCCGTGTAACTGAAGGTTTACAAAAAGAATTCGGTGAGGATAGAGTATTCGATACTCCACTTGCTGAGTCTGCAATTGCTGGTATGGCAGTTGGTATGGGTATTCAAGGCTTCCGTCCGGTAGCAGAAATCCAATTCGTTGGTTTCATCTATGAAGCACTAGACCAAATGTTCGTTCAAGCAGCACGTATGCGTTACCGTTCTGGTGGACGTTATAACTCACCAATCGTATTCCGTACACCTTTCGGTGGTGGAGTAAAAGCTGCTGAGCTTCATACAGATTCTCTTGAAGGTCTTGCGATCCAGACTCCTGGTATCAAAGTAGTTATTCCTTCAAACCCTTACGATGCAAAAGGTCTTATGATCTCTGCTATTCGTGATAATGATCCAGTATTCTTCATGGAACATCTTAACTTGTATCGCGCATTCCGTGATGAAGTTCCTGAAGGTGAATATACAGTAGAAATCGGTAAAGCAAATGTAGTTCGTGAAGGTTCTGATGTAACGATCCTTGCTTACGGAATGATGGTTCATACAGCTCAAAAAGCTGCAGATGAGCTTGAAAAACAAGGTGTGAAAGCAGAAGTTATCGATCTACGTACACTTATGCCTTTAGATATTGATACAATCGTTGCTTCAATTCAAAAAACTAACCGTTGCATTATCGTACAAGAAGCACAAAAAACTTCTGGTGCAGCAGCGGAAATTATTGCACAAGTGAATGAGCATGCTATTCTACACCTTGAAGCACCTGTGCTTCGTGTAGCTGGTCCAGATACAGTGTATCCTTATGCACAAATCGAAGATCAATGGCTTCCAAGTCCTGCTCGTGTAATTGCTGCAGTGAACAAAGTACTAAATTTCTAATCTAATTGACATAATGAAATTGATATAAAAGCTTAAGCCTGTCAACAAGGCAGGCTAAGCAACTAGGAGGTAAATTTCCGTGGCTAAATTCGAGTACCGTTTTCCAGAGCTAGGTGAAGGTTTGCATGAAGGCGAAATTGTTAAAGTTTGTATTACTGTAGGTCAAGCGGTAACTGACGACGATATCATTATGGAAGTTCAAAATGATAAAGCTATCGTTGAAGTTCCTTGTCCAGTTAACGGTAAAGTACTAGAAGTTTTGATGAAAGATGGCGAGACTCGCAAAGTTGGCGAAGTTGTAGCTATTATCGAAGCTGAAGGTGAAATTCCAGAAGGTCTTGGCGGTTCTGCTGAAGAAGCGAAAGAAGAAGCTCCAGCTCCAGCGGCGGCGGCAACTCCAGCAGCGGCAGCGGCTCCAGCAGTTTCTGATAATGCTTCAGTTCTTGCAACTCCAAGCACTCGTAAATTCGCTCGTGAGCAAGGTGTAGATATTAAACAAGTTGCTGGTACTGGCAAAAATGGCCGTATCACTCGCGAAGATGTTTCAGGATTCGGCGGTGCTCCAGCAGCAGCGCAAGCAACTGAAGCTGCAACAGCGGCTCCAGCAGCTGAAGCAAAAGCAGCAGCACCTGTTGTTACTGGTAGTGCATACCGTCCAGAAGAACGTGTACCATTCAAAGGTATTCGTAAAGTTATCGCTGGCGCTATGTCCAAATCAGTATACACTGCTCCTCACGTAACAATTATGGATGAAGTTGATGTTACTGAACTTGTTGCTCTACGTTCGAAATACAAACCATACGCAGAGAAAAAAGGTTCAAAACTAACTTACCTTCCATTCATCGTAAAAGCTCTTGTATCTGCTTGTCGTGAGTTCCCAATTATGAACTCTACACTTGATGAAGTTAACCAAGAGATCGTTTACCGTAAATTCTATAACGTAGGTATCGCAACAGATACTGAGAATGGTCTAATCGTTCCAGTTGTTGAAGATGCTGATCGTAAAAACTTGTTTGCAATTGCAGACAACATTCGTGATCTAGCTGTTAAAGGTCGTGAAGGTAAGCTTGCTGCTAATGAATTACGTGGTAGCACAATTACAATTTCTAACATTGGTTCTGCTGGCGGTATGTTCTTCACTCCAGTTATCAACTTCCCAGAAGTTGCTATTCTTGGTACAGGTCGTATCTCTGAAAAAGCTATTGTACGTAATGGCGAACTAGTAGCAGCTCCAGTTATGGCTCTTTCTCTAAGCTTTGACCACCGTCTAATTGATGGTGCAACTGCTCAAAACTTCATGAACCACATTAAAAAGCTTTTGGCACAGCCTGAGCTATTCATTATGGAGGTGTAAGAGATGGTAGTAGGAGACGCTTCATTAGATATTGACACTTTAGTCATTGGTGCTGGTCCTGGTGGTTATGTAGCTGCTATTCGTGCTGCACAACTTGGACACAAAGTACTTTGTGTAGATAAAGGAACTGTTGGTGGTGTATGTCTTAACGTTGGATGTATCCCTTCTAAAGCTCTAATCTCAGCTTCTCATCAATATGAGAACGTTACTCACGCTTCAACTTTCGGTATCGAAGTTGGCGAAGCTAAAGTAGATTGGGCACAAGTTCAAAGTTTCAAAGACGGTATTGTTAATAAGCTTACTGGCGGCGTAGCTGCATTGCTTAAAGCAAACAAAGTTGAATATTTCAACGGCGAAGTAATGTTCATTAACCAAAACGAAGCTCGCGTATTTAACGATCAAGAAGCTCCGCGTTACCGTTTCAAAAACTGTATTATTGCGACTGGATCTCGTCCAATCGAACTTAAAGCTTTCCCTTACGGAGGACGTATCGTTTCTTCTACTGGAGCGCTTAAACTTCCTGAAATTCCTAAAAGCATCGTAGTTATTGGTGGAGGCTATATCGGTATCGAGCTTAGCCAAATGTACTCTAACTATGGTACTCAAGTAACTGTAATCGAAGGTTCTGATTCAATCCTTCCAGGATTTGATAAAGATGTTTCTGCTGTTGTTGCTAAGAAATTCAAAGGTAAAGGTGCTAACATCATTACTGGCGCACAAGCAAAAGCTGCAACTCAAACAGAAAACGATGTTACAGTAACTTATACTGTTGGTGATAAAGAAGAGTCAATTACTGCTGATTATCTTCTAGTAACTGTTGGTCGTCGTCCTAATACTGACGGTGAACTTGGTCTAGATCTAATCGATGTGAAAATGACTGATCGTGGTCTTATCGAAGTTGATGAATATGGTCGTACGAATATTCCTCATATCTATGCCATTGGTGATATTGTTCCTGGTCTTGCACTTGCTCACAAAGCAATGTATGAAGGACGTATCGCAGCTGAACATATGTCTGGTCTTGCTAGCGCTGTTGATTACAAATGTATCCCAGCAGTATGCTTCTCTGATCCAGAAATCGGTAGCGTAGGTATTAGTGAAGGCGAAGCAAAAGCACAAGGTCTTAATGTTAAAGTTGGTAAATTCAACTATGGCGTTAACGGTCGTGCAATGAGCTTGAATGCAACTGAAGGTTTTGTGAAACTTATCGGTGATGCTGAAACAGGTCTATTGCTAGGTGCTCAAATCGTTGGTCTTGAAGCTTCTAACTTGATTGCTGAGCTTGCTCTAGGAATCGAGATGGGTGCTACGATTGAAGATATCGCTCTTACAATCCATGCTCACCCTACACTTGGTGAAATCGTTCTTGATGCTGCTGAAATGCTTCTTGGACATCCGATTCATGCAATTGCAAAAAAATAATATACAATAATTAGTTTGACGACAGATTATTGTTTTCATTAAGGTTTCAAGTGACATATGATTGTATATGTTACTTGAAACCTTTTTCACATATAGATGTTATTCAACATATTTACTCGTGAATAATATTACTAAAAAAGAAACGAGGGACTACCATGGATTTGGAAAAAAAGACACCTGCGGATTCATTTACACTTATGACGCAACTTATATTTCCTTCTGACACGAACCACTATGATACGATGTTCGGTGGACGATTAATGGAATATATGGATAAAGCTGCGGCAATTGCGGCGATGAGACATGCGCGTACAAGATCAGTTACTGCTTCCATGGATAGTATTGACTTTCTAGCGCCGATCATGATTGGTGAAGTTATTGAAGTAAAAGCTTTTGTATCATGGACGCATCGTAGCTCTATGGAGATATATGTAACAGTAACTGCTGAAAATTTATTTACTGGGGAGAAGAAGCGCACGGTTAATGCATTCTTCACGTTTGTTGCATTAGGAGAGAATGGACGACCTGTTTCAGTTCCGCAACTTGAACCACAAACAGATTTTGAAAAACAATTATTTGAGCAGGCTCCAGAACGCCATGAATTGAGGAAAAAACGTAAACTAGATAGAAAAAATGAATTAAACTAACCTTAATTTATTCAAGGTGTTACTCTCGTTTATGGGCTGGATGCCTTTTTTTTTGAAGATAATAACTGTATTCTGTATGTTTTTAAAATTAGTTTGAGTAGATCATTCCTATAATGTTATAATAATGAGAATATGCTTTTTCAGTATCGAGAAGTTATGAAAAGTTTTAGGAGTGAGCGGAATGGTATCTAGCGAGCAAGCTTATTTGCAGCTATTAAAAGATGTTTTAGAAAAAGGCGAGAAGAAGGAAGATCGTACTGGTACTGGAACTATTTCATTATTTGGTTATCAAATGAGATTTCCATTAGGAGAAGGTTTCCCGTTACTAACGACAAAGCGTGTACCTTTTAAGCTTGTTGCTAGTGAGTTATTATGGTTTATTAAAGGTGATAGTAATATTCGTTATTTGTTAGAAAATAACAATAATATATGGAATGAATGGGCATTCAAACGTTGGATTGAATCCGATGAGTATACTGGACCGGATATGACTAACTTTGCCCATCGCGCGCTAGCGGACGAGCAATTTGCAGCGCAGTATGAGGAACAGTTAACATATTTCAAGCAGCAAGTATTATCAGACGATGTTTTTGCTGCGAAATACGGTGATCTTGGTAATGTATATGGTAAGCAATGGCGTGAGTGGAAAACAACATTAGGGGATGTTATTGATCAGTTATCCGACATCATAGCTACAATCAAAACTAATCCTGATTCTAGAAGATTAATTATATCTGCTTGGAATCCTGAAGATGTTCCAACGATGGCTTTGCCACCATGTCATACGATGTTCCAATTCTATGTATCAAATGGTAAGTTGAGCTGTCAATTGTATCAGCGTAGCGCAGATATCTTCTTGGGGATTCCTTTTAATATCGCTAGTTATGCGCTACTAACTCATCTAATCGCACATGAATGTGGTCTTGAGGTTGGTGACTTTATTCATACTTTAGGTGATGCCCATATTTATGTGAATCACTTGGAGCAAATCGAAACACAACTGTCTCGTGAACCAAGAGCATTACCAACTTTAGAATTAAATAAAGACAAGCAGTCAATCTTTGATTTCGAATTATCCGATATGCAAGTAGTCGGTTACGATCCTCACCCTACGATCAAAGCTCCTGTAGCTGTGTAGTTGACTGAGAAAACATACTTGAGATCAGTATGTAGAATATATGCATCTATAACAAGCCATCATTAAGCGACAGAGCATTCTGAGCTTTTAATGATGGCTTTTGATTTTCTTAAATTAGAAGATAATGTTAATAATTTCAATAAAATGCATAAAAACTTGCTTCTAGGGAATGCACAGTATAAAATAAGAACGTTAGTTCTTATTTTATACTGTGCATTCATTAAACAGGAGGTTATCAATATGATTAGTTTAAGCAAAGAAACGATTTTTAGATATAAAGATTTTATAGAGTGGACAGAGACACTAAGTGTTTTACAGGAAGATATATGGCTAAAACCAGTTGCTAAAGGAAAAGCATCGGTAAGAGAAATTATTTCGCATCTAACAAATTGGGATAATTACCTCATCTATTCAATTATACCAGCCGTTAGAAATGGGGAAGAGATGGTCTTCCCAGATTTCGATTCATTTAACGAAAAAGCTTATGAGTATGCTCGTTCGGGAATTTCTCGAAATCATCTACTAGACGAATTTAAGCAAACCCGTATTCAATTAGTAGAAATGCTGTTAGCTGATCTGGATCTTGCTGTTAAACATGTACCCGCAAACGGTGTGGCAATATGTCCACATACAAACACACCTTATTCCTTGCTTTACATTATCCACGAATTTATCGAACATGATATTCATCATAAAAATCAAATATTATCAGTAACCTGATTGTTCATACAAATTAGGCAGAGTTCTATTAGATGTCGTATAATATATTAGAAATAGATGAAGTACAAGGTATAGATGAAATACAAGAAACAGTTATAATAAATGAAATCGATGTTATATAGGGAGAGAATAATATGTCTTTAAGTTTAATTGTTGCAATGAGTCAAAATAATGCGATTGGTTTAGATAATAAAATGTTATGGCATTTGCCTGCCGAGCTTGCACATTTTAAGAGAACAACTATACATAAACCAGTGTTAATGGGTCGTAAAACGTTTGAATCTTTGGGCAAACCGCTACCCAATCGTACCAATATTGTACTAACAAGACAGCAGGGTCTTACAATAGAAGGCTGTGAAATTGTACACTCTGTAGAAGAGGCGATCGAAAAGTATGGAAATGAAGAACTAATGATTACTGGTGGGGCAGAGATTTATAAGCTGTTTATGCCATATGTTGATACGATGTATATAACAAAAGTTGATGTAAAAATTACAAATGCCGATGCATTTTTCCCATGCTATAATGAGAACGATTTTCACCTGATTAATAGCGAAACTGTACTAAAAGATGAGAAAAACAACTATGATTTTACAATTCATACTTATAATCGTGTGAAATAGTGCAAATGGTTGCTAGTTTCTCATTAAGATAAATTCATGCAAATAGTGCAAATGATTATGATGATAGTCCATTACGGAAAACGAGCTAAAAATGATAGCATTAGTGTAACGAATTAATATACACTACCTCACTTGAGGATTAATAAATATATCCATGCCTTCACTAATGAATGTTGTAATGGTAAGGGCTTTGGGATATTGGGGGAACGCTATCATGTCAATGCCAACTGGATTTATGGACTATCAAAGAGAAGTACCTACAGATCGTGATCCACTGAAACGTGTTAATGACTGGAAAGAGTTTCATAAACATATGCCAGAACAACAACTACAAACTCAAGGTGCTCGCTGCATGGATTGCGGTACGCCATATTGTCATACAGGAATAGAGATAGCAAATACAGTATCTGGTTGCCCTGTAAACAACCTAATTCCTGAGTGGAACAATCTTGTATACCGAGGGCAATGGAAAGAGGCTTTGAATCGTTTACACAAAACGAATAACTTCCCGGAATTTACTGGACGTGTATGCCCTGCTCCGTGTGAGGGCTCTTGCACAGTTGGTTTGATCGGCGATGCCGTTACAATTAAGACGATAGAAGAAGCAATTATTGAGCGTGGTTTTGAGGAAGGTTGGGTTGTTGCACAACCGCCTAAAGTTCGCACGGGTAAGAAAGTAGCAGTTGTTGGTTCTGGTCCTGCTGGATTAGCTACTGCAGCTCAATTGAATAAAGCTGGACACACGGTAACGGTATTCGAACGTGATGATCGTATTGGTGGATTATTAACATATGGTATCCCAACAATGAAACTTGAGAAACATGTTGTAGATCGTCGTGTTACGATATTGAAAGAAGAGGGTATCAATTTCGTTACGAACACAGAAATTGGTAAAGACATTCCTGCTGCAGAGCTTTTGAATCAATTTGATGCGGTTGTTCTTGCGCTAGGTGCTACAAAAGCAAGAAGTGTAACAATTGAAGGATCAGAGCTTAAAGGGATTTACCCTGCAATGGATTATTTGAATAGTACAATCAAAAGTTATTTAGATTCAAATCTTGATGATGGGAACTATATTTCCGCTAAAGGGAAAAATGTTGTTGTCATTGGGGGCGGCGATACTGGTACTGACTGTGTTGCTACTGCACTACGACATGGTTGTGAATCTATTGTTCAATTCGGTACAGTAGCAAAAGCGCCACTACAACGTGATGCTTCGAAAAACCCATGGCCTCAATTCCCTAATGTATATACGTTAGATTACGCACATGAGGAAGCAAAAGCAATATTCGGGGCAGATCCTCGTCAATTCTCTGTCCTTACGAAAAAATTCGTTGGTGACGAGCAGGGGAACTTGAAAGAACTTCATACTGTGAAAATCGAACGTTATATCGATGAGAATGGTAAAAAAATATACAAAGAACTTGAAGGAACAGAGCAAGTGTGGCCTGTTGATATTGCGCTAATAGCAATTGGATTTGAAGGTCCGGAGGCGACTATTATAGAGGAGTTAACACTTGCAACTGACAGCCGTTCGAATGTTAAAGCCCGTTATGGTGATTACAGAACGAACATTGATAAAGTATTTGCTGCAGGAGATGTTCGTCGTGGACAAAGTCTTGTTGTATGGGCGATCAACGAAGGTCGTCAAGCAGCTAAAGAAGTGGATAAGTATCTAATGGGAAGTTCAATGTTACCTTAAAGAAGTAGTTATAAAACAAACCTAATAAGGAAGTAATATTAGGAAGCAAGTTGGCATCGAATAGATGGTACAACAGGATGAAACAGTAAAGAGTTAGTTCGATAACTAGCTTTTTACTGTTTTTTTATAGGTGTATCCAAAAAGATCCGTAATATCATATAAGATATTACGGATCTTTTTGAAATAAAACTATACTCATGCACAATTTAATTGATTTTGTAAATATGTAAGGATAATTGGTTGTGCAATTTCTGTAGTAATTTACATAACAATATGATAAAATTCAGATGTCAGTA
This sequence comes from Candidatus Pristimantibacillus lignocellulolyticus, assembly GCA_023639215.1. Classification (NCBI taxonomy): domain Bacteria; kingdom Bacillati; phylum Bacillota; class Bacilli; order Caryophanales; family Paenibacillaceae; genus Pristimantibacillus (SeqCode); species Pristimantibacillus lignocellulolyticus (SeqCode). The sequence continues at coordinate 4,421,333 of CP097899.1, read as the reverse complement.
ACACGAATTAACTCAAAGGTGACACGGTTAATTTGCCATAGAAAACACCCTTTAGGGCAATTAATTGATCACTTAATTGCTTTAATTGATGTGCTAATCCTTTGACAACGATAACTTCTAGACAATTATTGTGATCAATGTGAAGATGCGTTGTCGTTAAGATTTGATCATGGTAATCATGTTGAATATTCATCATTTCATTAACTAGTCCATTTTGATGATGAGCATAAAATAATAGTATTGTTCCTGCTACATATTCACTATTATCTGAATAAGTCTGTTGCAGTATTGCTTCTCTCACGAGATCGCGAATCGCTTCTGAGCGATTTTGATAACTTCTTTGTTCTACTAGATCATCGAATTTTTGTAATAATTTCTCATCCATTGAAACACCAAAACGAGTTAATTTGTTATTGTCCATATTGATTACCTCTTTCTAGTTAATAATGTAGATATTGTGAAAGGAAAGGAATTACATAATGACCGGAAGTCATCTTACTTCAAATCGTTTACTTCGAGCAAAGCAAAAAGCTACAAATGTGAGATTTATTATTATTGTATTGGCAATCGTAGCTCTTGCGTCAATATTATTGGCCATTGGAATCGGTCCTGTCTCGGTTGCTCCAAAAACTGTGTTGCAAATTTTAATAAGTAAAATACCGTATCTTACAGACTTTATTCCGGAAAACTGGACATTACTAGAGCAAAACATCGTATGGGGATTGCGATTTCCTCGCGTTCTGCTAGGAATGATTGTAGGCGCTTCACTTGCAGTTACGGGTGTGGCGATGCAAGCTCTAGTGCGAAATCATTTGGCAGATCCATTTATTTTAGGAGTATCTTCTGGTGCTTCTGCTACAGCAACACTGGGCATGCTTTTTGGTGTATTCGCATTTTTAGGTAGTTATGCATTACCGATCAGTGCATTCCTCGGTTCAGCTATAACGATTATTATAGTATATACGATTTCTAGAGTAAAAGGGAGAATCAACATTACTCAGTTATTACTTTCAGGTGTTGCTTTAGCGATGATTATGGATGCTATAAAAAATGTTATTACGCTTAGTGCACCTAATGCACTGGGTATTCATAATGCAACGTTTTGGTTGTCTGGAAGCTTGGCAGGAGCGCGTTGGGGGTATCTAACTTTACCTTTTGTGACAATGCTCGTATGTGTCATCATTTTGATGATTAACTATCGTTCGTTAAATGCATTATTACTTGGAGATGAGACCGCTGGTACTTTGGGATATGATGTGCGTGTAATGCAAAAGGTATTAATCTTGGTAGCATCGTTATTAGCGGGAACGACGATAGCGGTAAGTGGTTCAATTGGTTTTGTAGGATTGATGGTACCGCATATTGCACGTTTGTTAGTAGGTTCGGATCATCGAAAAGTACTCCCGATTAGTGCGCTTATGGGGGGAATCCTTGTAGTATGGACAGATGTTGTGGCTAGAATTGTCATTGCACCGGGGGAATTACCACTTGGTATATTGACTGCTTTAATCGGTGGTCCATTCTTCATTTGGTTATTGAAGAAAAATTCAAAGGCGTAAACTAAGAAATAAAGTCGTATAGGTTGACAGTTTTGATCAATTAACGACGTGATGTTGTAGGAGGTTGGAATGAGACTGCAGGTTGAGCGATTAAGCTATAGTTACGGCGAACAGGCAATAATAGATGATATTTCCATTCATGTCGCTGCTGGTGAATTTGTAGGTATCGTTGGGCCGAATGGGAGTGGTAAATCGACACTTTTGAAGAATTTGTATCGAGCACTGAAGCCAGACACAGGGACGATATTACTTGATGGCGACGATTATAAAATGTTAAACACGAAAAAAATAGCACAAAAAATAGGGGTAGTCGGACAAGAACATACGATACCTTTTGACTTCAATGTTGATGAAATTGTTGCGATGGGCAGAAGTCCATATAAGAAACTATTCGATGTGGATACGAAAGTAGATCAAGAAATTGTAGAGCAAGCTTTACATAATGTTGGTCTCACTCATCTCGCAAAAACGAATTATTTAGATTTATCAGGTGGAGAGAAACAACGTGTCATTATTGCTCGAGTTCTAGCGCAACAAACCAACTTTCTTATGTTAGATGAGCCAACGAATCATTTGGATATACAGTATCAATTGCAAATGTTCGATCTAATTAAAGGTCTGAAGTTAACTGTAGTGTCAGCGATCCATGATTTGAATCTTGCAGCGCTTTATTGCGATCGTATCTATGTCATGAAGAATGGACAGATATTCACTTCAGGTACGCCAGAAGAAGTACTAACTTCAGAATTATTAGGTGAGGTGTTTGGCATTCGAACACATATTATTGTTCATCCGTTAACTAAGAAGATTAGTATTACTTATTTACCAGCTAGTATATAGAGATAAGGGGATAAGAGTATGAAACTTAGAAAAATTGCATTAATGTTAAGTTCTATCGTATTAGTGGGGGCGTTGGTTGGCTGTACGGGAAATAACTCTAAAGTTAATAATGGTTCAAAAGTAAATGAGTCCGATGAAGGACAAGCTGAGTTTACGCCTTTAACGATTAACAATTATGGTAGAGAATTATCGATTACGCAGAAGCCTTCCAAAGTACTAACATTAGGCCCTAATACAACGGAATTGTTCATCGCTTTAGGATTATCACAATATATTATCGGAAATAGTTTAGACAATCATAGTAGAGGAGCTCTACCTGCCTATGAAGAAGAGTATGAGAAAATTCCCGAATTAACGTATGGACCTGCTACGCGTGAAGCAGTACTAACAAGTGGCGCAGATTTTGTATATGGGATCGACTGGGAATTTGGTGAAGAAGCTATCGATATCAATGAATTAGAAGAGTACGGTATGACTACTTATGTGAACAGTGCGACTACATTAGAACAAATGTATCAAGAAATTCGTGATATTGGTGCCATATTCCAAATTAATGAGGCTGCAGAAGCATTTATTAAAGATCAAGAAGATAGAATGTCACAAATCAAAGAAGTCGTTGCTGACCAAGAGCCAGTTAAAGTACTTGTCTACGATAGTGGTGGTAATGGTGTCTTTACCGCTACAGGAACAAATTTTGAGACATTATTAATCGAACTTGCTGGTGGTAAAAACATTTTTGATGATATTACTGACAAGCAATGGTCTACAGTTAGTTATGAGGAAATATTAGCAAGACAGCCAGATGTCATCTTAATCCATGATTATGATGTGCCTGCGCTTGAACAGAAATTGCTTGAAATTAATAGTGACCCTGTCCTTTCACAATTAGAGGCACTCAAAGAAGAGCGATTTGTAACGATCTCATTGGAGAGTGTATTGCCTGGTGATAGAATGGCGTATACAGTTGAGACGTTAGCAAAAGGGTTTTATCCGGAATTGTTTGAATAATAATTAAAGATGTGAATAAATGTTAATTGATATTCTATAATGTTCAATGATATCCATAGATGTTCAATAAAGTTAAAAGATGATTGCAAAGCGAGGGATGACAATTCCTCGCTTTTTTTATGGTTAATTTATTATGTGATCAGATTAGATTGTATTAGTAAAGATGTATGTTACTAAGGATAAGCAAGAGCGTATTAATATGTTGTATGATCTCTAAGTACTTGTCCATACAGAGCTAATTTATGATAAAATATGATTATATTGTGTTCATTAAGGAGATTACTGCTTGATTAAATACGGATTAGATACTATAGAAGAGTTGAAATTTATTACATATGATATACATATTGAGAAAAGAGATCAACAGTGGGTTGATATTAATCTCGTTCCAATAGTATTGGAAAGTACGCCAATCCCCACTGATCTGATCGACTTTAATATTCTAGTTATCTGTTCACATGAAGGTACTATTGCGCAGATGGTTTCACAGGATGTTGGTTGTGATTGTGAATATCAACTGACTTTCTCTGAAAAAGAGCAGGTACGACAATATATTGAGTCAGACCAGGTCCAGTTACGGATTGCAAAAGCCGTACAATAGAGAAAAGTTTAGAGGTAGTTCAAAAAGCGGACTTTGATAACTGAAAGTGAATATAAATACTGTTGGAGAAATGAGGCTGAAGCTGTTTATGGAGCAAAGTAGTGTTCTATCGCTTGATTCAGTGGATCGCATACGGTTCTATGTTAAACACAAATATGCACATTTACCCCAAGAGAAACATGCTGAAATCGTTGCAGATGCTATTGTAAAGGTTATTGAGCGTCAGTTGCCATCATATCATCCAGAATTAAAACGTCAGATTACGAATCAGTTGATTGAACAAGTCGTTATTCCGCAGAAACGTCCAGTCTCGCTCTTAGACATTGATCAGGCTTGTAGTCAAGCATCGTTAACGAACGAAGAATTTGATTTACTCCGTAATTGGAGATCAGAGAAAGGCGTAACAACGGATACAGATACAAGTAAGTGGTCGTTGTGGAATGAAGTAACAAAACTCATTAACGAACATCAGAAAAGTGTAGGCTACGGACTAGCTTGTATTGTACTTATCGCTGCTGTTAGTATGTACACCTATTTTTCACCTGCCATTATAAAGGACAAGCAAACTGCGAATAAGGTAACCAATCAAAGTGCAACTATCGAAACTACGGAAGTATTAGCTTATAATGAACTACCGTCTTCTTTTCAATATACAACATTTGATGAGTCGTTATTGATTCAATATTTGAATGGGCGGAATTCTATGCTCGTTGATGAACCTTACTATACAGCTATTATGGATACTGCCAAACAATTCAATATCCATCCAGTTCTTCTGTTCGCAATTACAGGTCAGGAACAAGGGTTTGTAAGTCGTGATAATGAACGAGCGGAAGAAATTGCTAATAATCCTTTTAATGTATTTCATAGTTGGGAAGATTATAATACGACAATCGAAGATTCGACTGCCATTGCTGCTCGAACTCTTGTAAATTTAAGTAAGGATCGTCCTAAAGATATCGATCCGATCGTTTGGATTAATCGTAAATATGCAGAAGACCCGAATTGGTCAACTGGAGTAAATAGCTTATTCACTACCATGATTAATTATATTAATGATTAACAACATTAATTATTAGTGAATGAATCATGAAGGAGTTATTATGAAGACATTAATTATAGCCGAAAAACCTGATATGGGTCGAAATATTGCTGCTGCTATTGAGCCGAAAGCGAAAAATATGCGTAGTTATTTAGAAGGTGACACATATATTATCTCTTGGGCGATTGGTCATTTAGTTGGATTAGCAGAACCAGACGCTTATGATGATCGATATAAAAAATGGAATATTTCTCATTTACCAATTATACCTGAGCAATTCAAATTAATAGCAAATAAGCGAACAGCTGATCAATTGAAAGTGATAAAAGAACTAGCACAACGTTGTGATCATATTGTCAATGCTTGTGATGCGGGGCGAGAAGGACAATATATCTTCTCGCTTATTCAACGGTACTTAAAGTTGAATCATCCTGTCCAGCGGTTATGGATTTCAGATTTAACTGCTGAAACGATCCGTAAAGGATTTCAAGAGTTACGTTCGGAATCTGAATATTATAATCTTACGCTAGCAGCATCTGCTCGAAGCGAAGCGGATTGGCTTATCGGTATGAATGGAACTAGAGCATTTACAACGAAACATAATGAATTAATGTCTGTTGGTAGAGTTCAAACACCAGTACTAGCATTAATCTATGATCGTGAAGCTGAAATAGCAAAATTTGATTCATTAACATTTTTTGATGTTGAAGCTCAGTTCCAACAAGAAGAAACAAACTATAAAGGGCTTTGGCAAGGTGACCGGATTACAGAAAAAGAAAAAGCTGACGCAATCGTTTCCGATGTGAAAGGGAAGCGAGGGGTAATAGAGTCCTATGAAGCGAAAGAAATTAAGGAATACCCTCATCGATTGTATGATCTGACATTATTGCAACGTGAGGCGAATAGTAAGCTTAATTTCTCTGCTAAGAAAACACTAGATATTGCTCAAAGTTTATATGAAAAGCATAAAGTAATAACTTACCCGCGTACGAATTCTAACTATGTAACAGAACAAAATATACCAGAGATGCATAAAGCACTTAGTGCATTACAAAATACAAGTTACGGTCAATGGGTACAACAAAGTGATCGGTCGCTCGTACATATTGGTAATAAATCGATTTGTAATCCTGCAAAAGTAGAAGACCATCATGCGATCATGCCAACGGTACGTAAAGCGACTTCACTCTCAGCAGATGAACAAAAGCTATATGATCTTGTCGTGCGTAGATTTCTGTCCCAATTCTTTCCGCCTGCAAGGTATACGGGACATACTGTTCTTACAAAAGTGGAAAAGCACTTATTCAAAAGTAATATGAAGCAGTTGTTAGAACTTGGATGGAAAGTGATTTACAACGATCAGAATCAAGAAGCGGCAACGAAGCGAAAGAAAGCTAATGCAGATAGTGATGAACAAGAAGAAGTAACTGAACTTGATCAACCATTCGAGTTGAATGCGGATGCTGATGTGTTATGCAAAACAGCAATAGCAAGAGAGAAAGCAACAAAGCCACCAAAGTCATATACAGAAGGAACGCTTCTAAGAGCTATGGAGAGTGCAGGGAAGCAGATCGAAGATGATGAAATGCGTGAGGCTATGAAAGATTCTGGACTCGGCACACCGGCAACTCGTGCTTCGACGATCGAGAGATTGAAGACAGTAGGCTATATTACGATGGTTGGTAAGAAGATAACGATTGCGAACAAAGGGAAAATCGCTATAGAACTCATTCGCGGAGCGGGTGTAGAGCTTCTAACTTCACCTGAAATGACCGGAATGTGGGAGAAACGATTGAATGATATTGCTCGCGGAAACGCATCGAATGAGCAATTTATGAATAATGTGAAGAAGTTTGCTACGATGATCGTTGATAAAGTACGGGTGCAACCGATGGTAGCCAAATCTTCATTCGAGAAACAGGAAGCTGCTACGAAACGAACACGGAGCACCAAAAAAGCGGATGCTGATAAAACGGAGACAAAAGAGGTTAAACCTCGTACTAGAAAAACAGCAGTAAAGGATCCCGAAGCTACAAAAACGACTCGCTCACAAGCTGCATCAGCAGCTAGTCGCTCAAAGGCTGAAACATCAGCAAGTCAGGTTAATGCAATTGGGCAAGCTACAATAACTACTAGAGATAAAGCTGCGAGCGCAACGAGTGGCTTACAATTGATTACTTCTTGCCCTAGAGTAGGCTGTGGTGGACAGTTATTCATGGGACGCAAAGATTATGGCTGTTCTCATTATCGTTCAGGGTGCTCCGTTATCATTAGACGAGACGTGTTCGGACATTCTATTACACCACACGATCTTAAGACATTGATTAAGAGCGGCTCTACTCCAACCTTGAAGCTGTATACTCCTGGTGGTGAGCATGTGGACGGTTGCATTGTGTTAGTCAATCGTAATACAGGAGAATTATCAATAGATATGAAAGCCAATGGTATCGATTCAAATGATTGATTAGAGAAAGATCAGCAACGAGATGTGTTGCTGATCTTTCTTTTGTATTTACTGAGAAATTATAGTACAGGTATAATGGCTTGTTTGTTGCGTGGGGAAAAAATGTTGGAATATATCTTAGTTCAAATTATTTATTATTTTAATTTCATTTTTTGAAATTGAGTCACTTTAGACCTTCAAATTGTGAAATTACTAGGCGAATATAACTAATCAAATTTTGACGAATGCAATTTCAAATTAGTTCATAAGACATTATGTTTTCAAAAAATCATTGCACAGTATCTTAAATCTTAGATAAGTGTAAATCTCAGAATACTTACATAAAGTTCGTGAAAAGCACTTCATACCTATATGAAAAATTCGAAATAATGGTAGTATGTAAACGTGGTCATAAGCATTATTTTCCAGATAAACTTCCAAAATTGACCATTAAATATTATGTTTCAAAAATACTATTGAAAAAGGAGAGTTATAATGACGATTCAAAGTTTAAATCCTCGTGTATTTTCCAAAGTAAAAGCACTAATGGTAGGTTTTTCTGCATTGGTAATTTGTTTCTTAATCTCTATCGTATTTGCAGAAATGGCTTCCGCTCACGGTTATATCGAAGGACCTAATAGCCGGTCATATATGTGTAAGCTAGGTGAAAACACGAATTGTGGTAGTGTGCAATATGAACCACAGAGTATCGAAACAACTGGAAACTTCCCGACAAACGGTCCTGCAGACGGTCAAATCGCGGGTGGAGGAATCTTCAAGGAACTTGATGAACAAACATCAGATCGTTGGAAAAAAGTAACTCTTCAAACTGGATTGAATACGTTTACATGGAAGCTTACTGCTGCTCATGCAACAGAAAATTGGAAATATTACATTACAAAAGCAGACTGGGATCCTAATCAACCGTTAGGTCGCGATGATATTGAACTGTTCTGTGAATTTTATGATGAAGGAGCTAGACCAGACTTTACAACATCACATGAATGTAATATCCCTACTGATCGTACAGGTTATCACCTAATTCTTGGAGTATGGGATATCTGGGATACGCCGATGGCTTTCTATCAAGTTATCGATGCTAACATTGTGAGCAGTGGTGCAACACAAGGACCTAGCGTGCCTGCAAATGTTAGTGCAGCTAGCAAAACTGATACAAGTATTTCGCTGAAATGGACTGCTTCTACAGCAACAACAGGTATTGCTAATTATGAAATTTATCGTAATGGCAATCTAGTAGGAACAACTACAACAAATTCTTATGTAGATCAAGGGTTAACTGCCAATACAGCATATGCGTACACTGTGAGAGCTGTTGATGGATCAGGTGCGAAATCACAAGCTTCTCCAGTCGTAACTATTACTACAGCAGCGGAAAATGGTGGAAACAATGGTGGCACTAATCCAGAGTGGAGTTCTACTGCGGTTTATTTAGTTGGAGCTAAGGTACAATATAACGGTGCTACTTATCAAGCTAAATGGTGGACACAAAATGAGACACCTGGCCAGTCGGCAGTATGGCAATTAGTTAGTGAATCTAGTGGTGGTGAGTCAGGTGGAGGCGAAGGCAGTCAACTACCTGAATGGGTTTCTACAAAAGTGTATGTTGGCGGAGATAAAGTCCAATATAACGGTGTTTCCTATGAAGCTAAATGGTGGACACAAAATGAAAATCCTAGTAATGCTGCTGTATGGAAAAAAATCTAATACCCGATTAATAATTCAACCTCTATAATTGTATAGGGAAAAGAAAAGATCAGTGACATTAAGTCACTGATCTTTTTACGTGCGTAAACTACAAGAATGATCTTAGAAAGATTAATAGCGTGAAATGAATGGTGGAATTTGTTGCAACGATTGAACGGATAAAAATTGACCCTTAGGCTCAACATTAACATCTATAATATTGTAGCACCATTCATCGGGAACAACGACATGTATAGCGTGGATTCCAGCGGATAATGCAGGCACAATATCGTTGCGAATGGAGTTTCCGATCATCCAAGTACGCTCACGTTCAAATGAATTTGCGGTAAGTAGTTCATCTAAAGCTGCAATATTTTTTAACTGACGAATATATATGCGATCATCAAAGTATCGATCTAGAGACATATCTTGTATTTTACGTAATTGAATCTTTTGCTCACCACCAGTATAGAGGTGAAGTTGATGTCCTTGCTCGGTTAATTGTTTCAACGTGTCTTCCATATGAGGATAAGCTTCCGTTTCATGTCCATATACAGCACGTCCAAGTTTTTGAAGAGTATCGATCTCTATAGGTGAGGAAGCGCGACCAATTAATTGGCAATAATGATAATAAGTTTCAATAAATGATTGAGGAAAATGTTCGCTCTTGAAGCCACTCTCAGCAATAAGTAATGTATCTAACTGAGTTTGCTTAGTTTTCACTTCATCAATGGTTACCATAGGATGATTGAACCAACTTACCACTTGTTCAGCAAATTTATCTATAGCTCGAAAGAAGTAACGGTTACAATAGATTAATGTATCATCAAGATCAAACAAAATTTGTTGCGACATAATATGAAAACTCCTTATCTACATGGATGCTTGTAAGTTCAATCTACCCCATTGGAGCGATTCAGTCAATGAATAAGGAACTATATTACCATAAATGACACTATTATGCATGACGTTGTTGGCACTCTAATAGTTTGTTCTTGATATAGGAAATACGACGCTGTACATAGAAATCTTTACTTTCTCGATGTAATTCTGAAGGCTTAACTTGCTCACCAGTATCATTATTTTCAATTGTTAGTCTACCATCATCAAAAAAAGTGAAAGTAAGATCTCGTTGAGGCGGGAATTTCTCTACGAAACGAAAATGTTGACGATTGGAATGCATGTTAATCAAGCCTCCTAATAATGAATTATTAGAACATGTGTTCTGATAATATTATACCAAACATTTGTTCGTATGGAAAGTGTTGTTTTTTTAACGTAAACTAGTAGTATAAGCGTTTGCATAAATGGGAAGGATGCGAAAAATGTTAAGAATACAAAAACTATCTAAATCAATTCCTGGTGGTCCAAAATTGTTAAAAAATATTACTTTCGATGCTTATGAAGGTGATTTCATAGCGATCAAAGGTGCAAGCGGAAGCGGAAAATCTACATTGTTGAAATGTCTCGCACTTCAACAAAACTGGACATCTGGCAAATATATATTTAATGGGAAAAATGTATTTGAAGGTGGATTCGGTGCAAAGTTTAAAGTTAAGCGAGAAGTAGCGTACTTAGAAGAAAAGCCATTTCTGTTTCCTGATAAGACAGCTTTGAAGAACGTTATTATCGGTGCGGTTGGTCAGACCCCTGCGTGGAGACGTTGGACAGGCATGGTTCGTAATGACGATTATATGGGCGCAATGGATATGATTGAGAAACGCGGATTGCTAGATAAGGCTAAGATGAAAGCGAAAAATCTTAGTGGTGGTGAGCAACAGCGTATTGCAATTGCAAGAGCTTTAGTTCATGGTGCTAAAGTAATCGTAGCGGATGAACCTGTTGCAGGACTTGATCCACACGCAGCAGAATTAGTATTAGCTGAATTGAAGGCACTATGTAAAGAACAAGGGATTATCGTTATTGCAGTTCTTCATCAAGGGGATTGGGCAGAAAGATATGCCGATCGTGTCATTGGTCTAAATGGCGGAGAATTGGTGGTTGATGTGTATGGGAGAAGACTTACAGAAAGAGAAAAGAACCTGATATAGGTAGTTCAAAACATCCACTCGTGATCACGATGAGTTGCTAACGTGGCTTAGTCGGCTGCGAATATGCCCCCCATCGAAAGCCTGTGTGTGCTCGTGTACCAATAACGTACACTGTGCTACTCGTTTCCGCTGTGGGTCATCTTCTTGGTGCTGACAAGCGAATGTTTTGAACCTTCATTATAAGTGGTAGTTCAAAATGCGTGCTTTGATAACGATGGGTATGCTTCGAGGATTACTCGACATCGCATCTGAAGCGAACTTGGCAAGTACGGTTCGCATGTACCAACCACGTACATTTGCGCTTCCGCCTTGCTCAAGTAACGCTTCACCTGCTCGGTTCTGAAAGCCCACATTTTGAACCTTTTTTTTAAGCCTCGTGCAAGGGCAGTGGTCGCTCGTGTCCGCAGGCGGACACGTTGCTGGGTATTGTTACAAAGCCTTGCGCTTCCGTTTTGCTTAAGTAGCATATTCGGGATTGTTTAAGAACTTATTCATACACGCAATGGACGCAACTTTAGGGGGTTCCTCTGAGGTTGCGTTTTTAATTTTCCATACTAATCTACTGGATGTTTTTGATTGCATGGATCTTTTTGATTAGGTATATAGCCCCACGCTCCAACCTTATTCCTAGAAATATCGATAAAACGTTTCAAGATCTAGTATACTAGGCTCTATCATTTCTTATAGCTCGGGAATGCAAATACTTGCTCCTATGTCTTCGCAATTTCCAATATCCGTTGATCGAGTATGTATATTCTAGTAAGATGGAATATCGTATACAATGTCATATGACGTAGCTGCTATTATCTTACTTAAGCTATGAATAATAATAGAATGAAATTCAAAAGTAGGAGGAAGATCAATTGAACGAAATCAATTTGTATGTAGTGCCAGTAGGAGAGAGATTTGATAGGAGTAAGCTCGAACGGGATCTTAGTCTGTTAGATGAAGATGAGTTAATGGTCTATCATCGCTATCAAGTAGAATTCAAAAAAACGGAGTTTTTGCTTGGACGTATTGTGTTAAAAACACAGCTTGCTCTGCGATTAGGCTGTGATCCGCATGATATTCATTTTATTAAAAATAAATATGGCAAGCTATTTCTCCCTGACCATTATTACAAAAATAATAATAAAATATTTTTTAACCTTTCGCATTCGAACAAAGTAATCGTTTGCGCGATTACGACAATTGGCGACATTGGTGTAGACGTAGAGCATATTGTTAAAGATCATATGGTTGTCATGCCTCGAGTATTTGATGAAATAGAAATGGGTTATGTCAATACGCAACTTATCGAGGAGGAGAGATTCAAAGCGTTTTTTATGCTTTGGACGAGAAAGGAAGCACATATTAAAGCAAAGGGGATGGGGTTTTCTTTATCGCCTTTGTCCTTTGCTGTGCCCCTTCAGTTTGGACGAGTATTACAGGGAGAATGGGAATACTACACCTTTCAGCCATTAGAGGGCTATATGCTTTCAACTGCTATCGAAAATTTTTCTGGAGATTATATACAATATCATGTTCAAAATATAGAATATTAACGGTTAAACAGTTATTTTTTTACAATGAATAGTACCCCCTAAAGTCGAATAGTATCCCTTGTAAGCTCGAGATGAGTATATGTAATATAATCGTATAACTATGTGCAACACTCATCTACGAAATAAACTAAGCTAGGGACATAGTGACCTTTAAGCAAGAGTAGATTATGGGGAGGTAGCATAGGAATGCATAAGGGGAGTACATTAGTTGAGTTACTCACTTTGAATCGGACGAAGGAAAAAGGAATTACGTTTGTTAGCAGGAAACAAGAGAATTATGTATCCTACGATGATTTGTATCAGAAATCGGCTGCTTATCTCGGTTATATGCAAGAGAAAGGACTGAAGAAAGGGGATCAAGTCATTGTATTGCTTCAAGACAACGATCACTTTCTTTTTACATTTTGGGCCTGTATTTTAGGTGGCATAATCCCAGTCCCTATTCAATATGCAACAACTGAAGAGCAAATAAATAAATTTTTTGAAGTATGGAATATTCTTGACAATCCCTATGTTGCAACAGATTTTAAACAGTATGAACACCTCCAACAAGTGTCAGCCCAGCACGAGAAATATCAATTTACGAATTATCAACGCGTATTGATTTATGATCAATTAAACCTCAATGATCAGGGAACTCCTCCAGATATATCTCCTAATGATTGTGCCTTTATTCAATTTTCTTCAGGATCTACCGGCAAGCCGAAAGGTGTAATGTTAACCCATAATAATTTGCTTACAAATATACGAGCGATCGTAGGCGGTTCTCAAGCAACAGAGAAGGACTCCGCGATCAGTTGGCTACCTTTAACTCACGATATGGGTTTAATCGGGTTCCATTTATCACCATTATATGCATCCATGAATCAGTGGATAATGCCTTCTACTTTGTTTATGATGCAGCCGATGTTGTGGCTAGACACTGTTCATAAGCAACGAATATCAATGCTTTCATCACCGAATTTTGGCTATCATCATTTCCTTAAGTTCTTTATGGAAACGGTTGCAAGTGAATGGGATCTTTCCTGCGTTAGACTTATTTATAACGGGGCAGAGCCAATATCAGCTCAAATATGTGATGATTTTCTAACTCGTTTAGCTCCTTACGGCATGAAAAGAAATGCAATGTTTCCGGTATATGGTCTAGCTGAGGCAAGCCTTGCTGTGACATTTCCTCCCGTTGAGGAGGAGGTTGTAGCTATTCATGCGGCTAGAGAAGCCTTGCAAATCGGCTCCCCACTAGTTTTGTGTGAAGATCATGAAGGAAATCGGGTCACATTTGTTGATGTTGGTTTTCCGGTTGCTGAATGTGAAGTGCAAATTTGTGGGGATGATCATGTCCGACTACCGGAAGGAACGGTTGGGCATATACATATTCGTGGAAAAAACGTAACTTCCGGATATTACAAATCACCATTAATCAATGCGAATTCATTTACAGAAGATGGGTGGTTTATTACGGGAGATATCGGCTATATGCAAGGCGGGAGACTTTGTGTTACAGGCCGACATAAGGATATCATTTTTATTAATGGTCAAAATGTGTATCCTCATGATATAGAAGGAACGATAGAATCTTTAGAAGGGATTCAACCTGGTAGAACTACGGCCTGCGGAATTTATAATGATGCATTGGGAAGTGAAGAAATTGTATTTTTCGTGGCACATCGTGGCGAGCCTGAAACTTTCGTGAATCAAGCGGAAAGAATTCAACGAACGTTGAACAGCCGCATGGCGATTGATGTAAAATACGTGCTTCCAGTTAGAACAATTCCGAAAACAACGAGCGGAAAGATACAAAGATATAAGCTGGCAGAGCAATTTATTAACGGGGAATTTACTAGTGTTTTACAGACGCTAGAAAACTTAATGAAAGTAAAGCTCAGTCAAAAGGTTTGCAAACTGCCTCAAAATGATACAGAAAGAAAGCTGCTGAATATTTGGCATGAAGTGCTTAACAGAGAACAGATTAGTACGGACGATCATTTTTTTGAGATTGGCGGACAATCTTTGAGCGCTTCGCTCGTTCTAGCCAAAGTTGAGCATGAATTCGAAGTAGAGGTTCCAATCCAGCGTATATTTGAGCTTTCGACTATTGCGGAGATGGCTAGATTTATTGATCAAGCGGAGAAGATTCAAATCCTTCGTGTAGAGCCGCTTCGGGAACTAAGAGAAGTATACCCAACGACATTTGCACAACAAAGAATGTATATGGTGGAGCAATATGAGGGTGTAGAAACGGCTTATGTCATCGCAGGTGTGATGAAGATTACTGGAAAGCTCAACAAAGATGCGTTGAAACATGCTTTTTCTGAATTGATAGCTAGACATGAGGTACTGCGTACTTCTTTCCACACTCGGGAGGATGGAATTGTGCAGCGAGTTCACGATCACGTTGCTGCTGCTATCGAGTGGTTGGATGTTGAGAACGAACCACTGGAAGCTGAGCTTCGCTCGTCTATTCAGCCCTTTAATTTGGCTGAGGCTTCGTTAACGAGGATGCAAGTATGGTCATGGGCTGAACATCAATCTGTTATATCAATTCATATTCATCATATTATTTCAGATGGTTTTTCGATGAATTTATTAATGGATGAAATGATTAAGCTATATCAAGGGCAGCAGTTACCTGTTCCCGCACTTCAGTATAGGGACTATGCTAGTTGGCAGCAGGAAATGATGGCTGCGAATCCAATGAATGCCGAGCGACAATATTGGCTGGATACGCTACAAGGTGATCTTCAGGTGACAGAGCTGTTAACGGATCAGCTTAGACCTTCAACAAAAAGCTATGATGGTGCGTATTCTACATTCAATTTAGATAAAGAGACTTTTATAGCTTTACAACAACTTGTACAGCAAACGCACACGACATTATATATGGTGCTGCTATCTGCCTATAAAATTTTATTGTCCAAATATTGCAGGCAGGAGGATCTCATTATCGGGTCTCCTATTGCAGGGAGAAATCATGCTGGATTAGAACGAATGATCGGTATGTTTGTTAATATGTCTGCATTAAGAAGCTATCCGGAGGGCGACAAAAAGTATTCGGACTACTTAAATGAAATTAAAAAAATGTCTCTAGAAGTGTACGAGCTTCAAGATTATCCATTTGAGTTTGTCGTAGAGCAATTGGGCGTTCATCGCGACCCAGGTCGAAATCCATTGTTTGAATATGTTTTTGTCCTTCAAGAGCAGTTGCTTGTGCCGGAAACTGCTAATGAATTAACAATTCAAGCTAGTATTATTGAACCGAGTTCGGTTCCATTTGATTTAGCGCTAGAAGCTGCTGTTCACGAAGAAGGTCTTGGCTTTACTTTTCGCTATGCTTCACAATTATTCAATGAACAAACGATAAATGGATTGGCAGAGCATTATATACGTATCATTCATGACATTGTAAAGTTTCCAGACAGAAAACTTAAAGATATTAATATTTTATCAATTGAGGAGGAGCAGCTATTAACGAACGGCTGGAACCTAGCATTTGATTCTTATCCGAAGGATCAGACAATTACTCAGTTGTTCGAGCGACAGGCTGGGGATAATCCAGATGGAGTTGCTGTTGTATTCCAAGGAAAACATTATTCGTATCAGGAAATCAATGAAAAAGCAAACCAATTGGCATATGCGCTTATTTCAAAAGAGCTGGGCAATCATTTTGTTGCCGGATTAATTGTTGACCGCTCACTAGAGATGATTGTGGCGATTTTAGGGATACTTAAAGCTGGCGGGGCATATTTGCCAATTGATCCAACGTTTCCAATGGAACGAATAGAATACATGATGAATGATAGTCAAGCAGCATGTCTCTTAACGATGCGAAGTCGTGAGGGGGTTTATTCCAAATTTAAACATTTATTGTTATTGGATGATGGATCGTATGATAGCTTGAATTGTGCGAATCCTCCACGGATGAATGATGCTGCGGATGTAGCTTATGTGATGTACACTTCTGGATCAACTGGAAATCCAAAAGGGACATGCACGATGCACTACAACATTACTAGAGTTGTGAAAAGCACGAACTACATTACGATTACAGAGCAGGATACGCTGATGCAGCTATCTAATTATGCTTTTGATGGCTCTACATTTGATATTTTTGGCGCACTATTAAATGGTGCAAGGCTTGTTATCGCTGATTCAGAAACAACAAAGGATATGCATCGGTTAAGTGAACTTATCGTCACTGAAAAAGTAACGGTATTTTTTGTGACCACAGCTTTGTTTAATGTGATTGTTGATGAATATATCGACTCGATCGCTCATGTTCGTAAAATATTATTCGGTGGAGAAAGAGTTTCCGTTCTTCATGTGCAAAAGGCGTTTCATGTACTTGGACCAGGCAAGCTCATCCATGTATATGGACCGACTGAAACGACGGTGTTTGCGACATATTATGAGATTAATCAATGGGATGATCAAAAGAGCTGTGTCCCAATAGGAAGGCCGATTAATCGAACTAGTATCTATGTAGTGGATAGTTATGGCCGGCCGCAGCCAATAGGTGTACCAGGGGAGCTTTGGATAGCGGGCGATGGATTAGCACAAGGATATTTAAATTTACCAGATATAACAGCGGAAAAGTTTATTCAACATCCTTATGATGTGAAAGAGCGAGTGTACCGAACGGGAGATTTAGTTCGTTGGCTTCCAAGCGGGCATATTGAATTTTTGGATCGAATGGACCAGCAGGTTAAAATTCGTGGATTCCGTATCGAATTAGGTGAGATTGAGAGATGTTTACTTGCTCATCCACATATTCAAGAAACGATCGTGGTATCACTCGGAGAGAAAGAAAATGCTTCTATATGTGCTTATTATGTAGCGAATGTAGAACTAAATACAGAGGAAATTAAATTATACTTATCTGAAAAATTGCCTTTATTCATGATTCCTACAGATTATGTTTCGTTAGAAGAGATGCCACTAACTTCGAATGGGAAAATAAATCGAAAGCTGCTGCCATCTCCAAACGAATATTGTAATCAACAAGACACGTACTCGCCGCCAACGGATGAAATAGAGCGTAAGCTTACGGTTATATGGGAAGAGCTACTACAACGTAAACCGATTGGCATAGAAGACCATTTCTTCAATCTAGGAGGCCATTCTCTTAAAGCTACGATCTTAATTGCTCGAATTTATGAGCAGTTTAATGTTAAAGTTCTATTTCAACACTTTATGCGAGTGCCTACGATTCGCACATTGTCTGCATTGATTCAGCAAAATGAAGGAATAACCTTTACTTCTATACGCTCGCAAGAAAATGAAAAAGGAGAATATTCCGTTTCACCTGCTCAAAAACGATTGATGATTCAGGAGCAATTTGAATCTATGGGTACAAATTATAATATACCGATCGTTTTGAAGGTGAAAGGTTCTATTGATCCAAAGCAAGTAGAAGCAGCTTTGGAACAGTTGATTGCCATTCATGAACCACTGCGAACATCTTTTTCTTGGAGTCAAGGAAATATGATGCAAACCGTGCATCCACATGCTCGTATTCATGTTCATACCGAATCGGTAGGTCATGATCTATTGGATGAACATTTAAAGCGTTTAATTCATCCATTTGATTTATTCGAAGCTCCGTTAGTACGTGTTTGTCTGCTGAAAACTGCCGAGAAAGAGCATTATTTACTGATCGATTTGCATCATATTATTGTGGATGGGGTTTCCGTTCAGATGCTCTTAGATCAAATGTTTCAGATTATGGTGGGACAACCGTCTTCAGCACCACACCTGCACTATAGGGATTATGTTCAGTGGCTAGAGGAGGAAAGCAAATCTGATGATTTTGCTCGGCAGCAGCAATATTGGAAGGAACAGCTAGCTGGTGAGTTGCCTGTCTTGAACATGCCACTTAGCTTCCCACGTCAGGAACATAAAACATATCGCGGTGAAACGATTCCATTTACCGTGAATGCAAAGCTCGGGGAGCAAATTCGCTTATTCGCTCTGCAGGAGAACGTAACGATTCATACTGTTTTGTTTGCCGCATACAGTATAGCGCTTTATAAATATTGCGGTCAGGATGACTTCATGATCGGTTCCCTTGTGGCAGGACGCAATCATCCTGAGGTTCAAGATATGGTGGGAATGTTCAATAATTTCTTACCGATTCGTTGTCGCTTAGCTGAGCAGCAATCATGCAGAAGTTGGATTCAAGATCTTCATCGCGTATTAATGGATGCTTATGACCATGCGGATTATCCTTACGATCAAATGATCGCTGATACTCATACTTCCATCGATCCTTCAAGGAATCCTTTGTTTGATACGATGCTTGTCGTTCATAGTCAATTGGAATCCCCGAAAGTGTGGCAAGTCGGTGAATGGGAATGCTCACGCTATGATCTTGATTTAGGACAAGCTAAGCTTGATTTTAAATTAGATATTTATTTAGAGGAGCAAGGAGAGCTCCGCTGTTATTTAGAAATGAATACCGATCTCTATTTGAGAACAGCAATGGATCGTTTTGCACAGCATTTTCAACAAATAGCAGAGCAACTGATTAGCAAGCCTGAACTATCCTTAATGAAGTTGGATATGCTCAGCCTACAGGAAATGGAGCAGCATTTATTCGGATTTAATCAAACGTACGAGCCGTATCCTATAACACAAACATTAGTAGATCAATTTGAACAACAGGTTCTTCTCACCCCACATCAAGTAGCACTTACATATCAAGAACAGCAATGGACTTTCCTTGAGGTTAACCAAAAGGCAAATCAACTAGCTAGAAAACTAAGAAATTCGGGTGTACAGCGAGAAGAAATTATTCCGATTATGACTGAACGATCATTGGAAATGATTGTAGGCATTTGGGCAATTTTGAAGGCTGGTGGAGCTTATTTGCCACTGGATCCTCATTATCCTCTTGAACGCAAGAAATATATTATTGAAGATAGTCAAGCGCAAAGAATTTTAATTCAAAACAAATTGATTTCATTGATCTCTTTAACGAATGATGAGATACAAATAATTGATCTAAATGAGGCGTCAAATTATGATGCAGACGATCGTCCGCTTGAAACCGTCAATGAATCACGGGATTTGGCATATGTCATCTATACATCAGGATCGACAGGTCAGCCTAAAGGCGTACTCATTGAGCATCGATCTGCTATCAATCGTTTGAACTGGATGCATAGAAGCTATCCGATTGATGCAACGGATGTAATTTTGCAGAAAACACCATTTACTTTTGATGTATCTGTATGGGAGTTATTTTGGGGTGCTACAAAAGGAGCGGTCTTACATTTGCTTGCTCCTGAAGGAGAAAAGGATCCACGCGAAATTATTGAAGCGATCCACCGGCATCAGGTGACAACCCTGCACTTTGTTCCATCTATGCTGCAAATCTTTTTACTACATCTCCAGCAGCATCCGGAGGATATTGGGAAGCTGAGTAGTATGAAACAAATATTTGCAAGTGGTGAAGCGCTTCATATTCATCAGATGCGGTTATTCCAGTCACTATTGTATGAGCGATTGGGAACTAGATTAGTGAATTTGTATGGTCCGACAGAGGCTACGGTTGATGTGTCCTATTTTGATTGTTTTTCTGAACAAGTGGATCAGCTTGTGCCGATAGGCAAACCGATTGATAATATACAGCTTCTCGTTTTGAATGATCATTTTCAGTTGCAGCCAGTCGGTGTACCTGGGGAGCTATGCATTGCGGGGGATGGTTTAGCACGAGGTTATCTCAATCAATTAAAATTGAGTGAAGAGAAATTTATTGATCATCCGTTCAACAAAAATAATAAGCTTTATCGTACGGGAGATCTTGCTAGATGGCGTGAAGATGGTCAAATTGAATATTTAGGAAGAATGGATTATCAAGTTAAAATTCGTGGTTATCGAATTGAGTGCGATGAAATTGCTTTCCATATGAGCTCAGATTCCAGGATGCGAGATGCGATCGTTATTGCTCATCAAGATGCTCAGTCGGAATACTACTTATGTGGTTACTATATTTCTGATGAAGAAATAAGTCGGAAAGAGTGGGACACGCATTTAAGTAGGAGTATGCCTGAGTATATGATTCCTAGTTTCTATATACGAATGGATCAATTTCCTTTAAGTGCAAACGGGAAAATTAATCGGAAGTCTTTGCCTTTACCGGACGTGCATACTCGAGATGAAGTGGAATATGTAAAGCCAAGTAATGATATTGAGTTTAGGCTGACTGCGATTTGGCAGGAGATATTGGGTGTACAGCAGGTTGGCGTCCAAGATAATTTTTTCAGCTTAGGCGGACATTCATTACGTGCTGCTCAACTCGTTATGAAAATACATGAAGCTTTTCACATTTCTATTTCATTGAAAGAAGTATTTCAGTCACCTACGATTAAACAATTGGCTGATCAGATTGCTTCAGCAGAAAGGGAACTATTTGTTCCAATTGCTCAAGTGGAGTTGAAGGAAAACTATCCACTTTCCTCAGCGCAGAAGCGTTTATTCATTTTGCATCAAATGGAGGAAGCGAGTACAGCTTATCATTTGTCACAAGCGATTGAGATCAACGGTTTGCTCGATATACAAAGGTTAGAGGCTGCCTTTGGGTTACTTATCGAACGTCATGAATCTTTACGAACCAGCTTTAGTTGGTCCGAGGGTGTACCTGTACAGCGTGTACATCCAGAGGTGAATTTCACAATCGACATCGTAGATGGACGAGAAGAGGATGCAACGCTACGTTCTTTCCTTCGCCCGTTTGATTTGGAAGCAGCTCCGTTGTTGCGCGTTGTCTTAATTGAGAAATCGCCGAATCAGCATATATTGTTGTTCGATATGCATCATATGATTGCTGATGGCCTATCTACTGTACATTTGGCAAATGAATTTATTACGTTTTATAAAGGAAAGACTTTACAGCCGTTACGAATACAGTATAAAGATTTTACGGAGTGGCAAAATCAGTGGTTGGATAGTGAGTCAGCTTTGGTTCAAGAGCAATTCTGGGTCGAGCAATTTGCCGATGGCTTCTCAATTTTACAGCTTCCGACAGATTTTGTGCGACCATCAAGGAAAACAACTGAGGGAGAGCGAATCGTTGCACAATTAAGTAAGCAGGATTCGCAGGTCATTCGTAATTTGGCAGTGGAGTATGGAGCGACCCCATATATGGTTCTGCTTACCGCATTTTATGTGCTGCTGCACAAATATGCTGGTCAAGATGAGATCGTTGTCGGTACGCCAGTTTCAGGAAGAACACATGAAGACGTCCAACCTCTGATCGGAATGTTCGTTAATACGCTAGCTTTAAAAACAAAAGTTGAAGCAGACAAAAGCTATAGCGAGCTGTTAGCTGCAACGAAAGAGTTAACCATCGAGGCGTTTGAACATCAAGACTATCCATTTGAGCATTTGATTGAACAATTGAAGCTTGAACGGGATCTTTCACGCAATCCATTGTTCGATGCTATGTTTATTGTACAAAACATGGGGATGCCTGAACTGAGGTCAGATGAGATTACGTTTACGCCATATGCACTTAAGCATGAAACTGCAAAATTTGATTTGACTTTGGAAGTTATCGAGCATACTTCAGCATTTACATTAAACCTGGAATATGCGACTTCTTTATTTACGAAAGAAACCGCTGAGAGAATGCTGCAGCATTATATTCAAATTATTCAAAGTGTATGTAAAAATCCAACTAGTACAATCGCTGAGCTGAACTGGATGAGTGAGCAAGAAAAGCAAGTTGGAATCAATGATTTTAATGCAACATCAAAGGCTTATCCAGATGATCGGACACTGCTTGATTTTTTCGAGATCCAGGCAGTGGAAAAAGCAGATCATATTGCGATTCAATGGGCAGATGAATCGCTCACTTACGGTAAGCTTAATGAGCGAGCGAATCAACTGGCGCGAACCTTGCGTGAAAACGGTACTAAGCCGGATGGAATTGTTCCATTATTGATTGAGCGTTCTCCAGAAATGCTGATTTCCATTTTGGCGATTTGGAAAGCAGGAGGAGCATATTTGCCGGTGTCTCCTGATTTCCCGACAGAGCGAATTCAATTTTTATTGCAGGATAGCGGATCCAATATTTTAATAAGCCGTACAAAATATTTGAATCTATTAGGAGAGAAAACAGGCGAAGCTCAAGCAATAATAGAAATTGATGTGGACAAGGAGTCATCCTATCATTCTGACAGCAGCAATCCTCCACTTGTGCATACGAGTCGGAATTTGGCATATGTCATTTATACATCAGGTTCAACGGGGCAGCCAAAAGGGACAATGATCGAGCATCGATCAGTCACGAATCGACTCCTATGGATGCAGGATCAATATCCACTTTTACAAGATAGTGTGATTTTACAGAAAACACCATTTACATTTGATGTGTCTGTATGGGAACTGTTTTGGTGGATGATTTCTGGTAGTAAGGTGGCTCTTTTGGAAAATGGCGGGGAAAAAGATCCGACGCTTATTGTGAAAGCAATCGAACAATATCAAGTGAGTCATATGCATTTCGTTCCACCTATGCTCAAGCTGTTTTTGGAGCATTGCCATCGTTTGAATACGATCCCGGGGCTAAAAAGTCTTGCCTATGTTTTTGCAAGCGGTGAAACATTGCAAGTTCCGCAGGTGGATCAATTTAAATGGTTAAATGATCATTTCAATACACGATTAATTAATTTATATGGGCCAACGGAAGCAACTGTTGATGTGTCTAGTTACGAATGCAGTTGGAATGCGCCAACAAACGCTGTGCCGATCGGCAAACCAATCTATAATACTTCGTTATTGATTTTAAACGATCAATTCAACGTGCAACCGATTGGTGTTCCAGGAGAATTATGTATTGCAGGAGATGGCTTGGCGCGAGGCTATGTGAACCGACCGGAATTGACTGAAAAAGTGTTCGTAGATCACCCATTCCAAGCTGGGCAAAAGATGTATCGTACAGGAGATTTAGCTAAATGGATGCCAGACGGAAATATTCAATACTTGGGAAGAAAGGATAACCAAGTCAAAATTCGTGGTTTCCGGATTGAATTAGGGGAGATTGAGCATATTGTGCTGGAGCATGAGCATATCCGGGAATGTGTTGTAGTCGTAATGCATAACAAGCAGCAAGAGGTATATCTTTGCGGTTATATTGTGGCAAGCAAATCCCTTTCCAGTACAGAAGTTAAGCAGTGGCTGCAGCAAAAAGTACCAGAATATATGGTACCTGGTTATATCATTCAAGTAGAACAAATGCCTCTTGGCTTTAATGGGAAGATAGATCGAAAAGCACTTCCACAGCCGCAAAGACTGGTAGAAGGAAACGACACTTTAGTATTACCTAATAACGAAATCGAGCAGCAATTGGCGATGATTTGGAAAGAATTATCAGGGATCGAAACCTTTAGTGTTCACGACAACTTTTTTGATATCGGAGGGAATTCATTACTGCTCATAAGGGTGCAAGCAGAAATTACTTCCTTGTATCCTGATGTAGTTAAAGTGACCGATTTATTCGCGCATCCTACGATATTTAAACTGTCCGAATATATTCAAGCTCAGAAACAGCAAAGTGTAGTTAAGAAAGTTCCGCTGTTGTCGTGGCCATTAACTGATTTTGAGTTTCTTGGATCACAGCAAATGAGAATGGAATATTTTTATTCACCTAAGAGTGAAACGATACAATATCTGTCGTATATTGCTGCCGATTTAGAAGTGGACATCAATGAAATATGGCTTGCTATATATTGTTATTTACTCCACCAACGTTCTAAGGAGCAGGATATTATCATTCAAGTTGTGCAAAAACATGTTCAGGTTATTGAACTGCATCAAAACTTTACTCAAGTAAGTGACTTTAAACAACTGATATTGAATATCCACGAATGTCTCAAGCAGGAGTCAGCTGAGATTGTTCCACTGTCCGAATGGCGTGGAAAAATCGTGAAAACAAGAGCAAAGGGAGTTCTATTACCTGTATTCTCGATGGATGAGCTTCATTCTTTCGTAGAGGAAAGCGACTATGATATTTGTCTTGGAGCGAGCATGTCTGATAAGCAGGAGATACAGCTGGCACTTCAATTTAATGGAAAACGTTTGAATCAGGAAAGAATGAAAAGGTTTCTCAATTCTTTCGTTCAGGTTATGGATCAAGTGATTGAAGCCTTTACAGTCGAGTTAAACGTTGCAGTTACAAAAGAAGATCCACAGAATTGAAAGAAGGCGAGAGTGAGAAATGAAAACAAAGTATAGAAGCATATTTAATATGGTATGGATCATTGCCATTTATTTTGTTTTATTTTACGGTTTATTACAGGTTTATTCGAGAATAATTTTTCCAACCTCTAGTTGGTTTGCAGAAAACCCGCTTACATTTATTGTATTTAATGATATTATTCAAATGCCTATTTTATTTTTGATTATGTTAAAAGTTCGAAAGGTTCATATTTTTAAAGAGGCTAATTTTACAAGACCAAGCCTGCTGCAAATAGTAACGATTGTATCGATTGGACTGTTAATGGGATGGTTTACAGACTTGTTTTTTAGTTTGACTTGGATACAAGCCCAGTTTCCACAGTTTGAGGAGATTTTAGCTTATCTTAATGATGGACCAAGCGTACTAGTCTTTCTTGCATTTTTATTGTATGGAAATATTTTCAAAGAAATGCTATTTCGCGGCATGATTTTTAAGGAGTTGCGTAAGCTTGTACCACTTACAATTGCTATTATCGTTCAAGGCTTACTATATGGCGGATTATTTTTCAACTTTGACATTCCATTGACTACGTATGGATTTATAGGGGCGGTAGTATTCGCTTTGTTGTATGTTCGTTATCGTACGATTTGGGCACCTATATTAGCACAATATGCATGTCAAGGCAGCCAGTTTTTATTTAGAAGAACGGACACTCATGTGACAGATCCAACTATGCAATACACATTTTTAACGGTTACCGGTATTCTTATTGTTGTTTTATTAGTCGTTATTTTCAATAAACATAGGGGATCGCGTATACATGCGATCCAAAAGGAGAATAGCTTGTGAAAATCGTCCGAGCCATCGCTTTTATCGTGTTATATTTAGCGGTCTATGTTGTCATTCAGCTTGTTAGCCAGAGGATATTATATCAAGTATCCTCTGAAGTATTATTTATCTTGAACAATGGAGTTACGCTTATCATTTATTGGCTCTTGTTAAAGGCTCGTAAGCGCTCATTGTTTTCATTTTGTCGCTTTAAGCGTACATCGCAAAAAAACACATTTATTAATGCACCTATGATTGGAGTAGCATTAGGAACGGTCATCTATAGTACTGCTAGTCTTCCCAGCATTCGGGAGCAATGGCCGCAAATTTATAGTTTAGTTGAATTTGTAGGTGGAGGGAGCACGATTTGGTTAACCTTACTAGGCACTGTATTAGTCGGCTCTTTATTTGAAGAAGTACTATTCAGGGGATTAATATTTAATGAACTACGTATCGTGTCTCCAGCTTACATCGCGTTAGCTGTTCAAGCAATTTTATTTGGGCTCATTCTAATGGATCCGATATTAGGAAGTTTTGCAGCACTAGGAGCACTTGTGTATGGGGTCATTAGCTGGGCCTCCCAATCTCTTTGGGCTTCGTTAATTACTCATATATTTAGTAGCGGAACGGTTATGTTTTGGCTCCAAGCGGGTTCGCAAATTAATGATATTTCTCCAACGCTTTTGTTTACGGTGAGTTTAGTTGGACTCCTTGTTTTATTAGTTATTCATCTTTTATTGACAGTGAGAGAACGCTCATCGATATCCTTAATAAATGAGGTGAGTAAATGAAAAAAGTAGTCTTGTTATTCCCAGGACAAGGCTCTCAAATGGTTGGAATGGGGAAGTGGTTCTATGATCATCATCCCATTGCTAAACAAACTTTTGAAGAAGCGAATGATATTCTTGGCTGGAATATAGCCGACACCTGTTTTTATGGCTCACTAGAAGAGTTAACGAGTACTGATATTGCCCAACCGGCACTAATGACTACTTCTATTGCGATGTATCGAGTGTATATGGAGGAGTTTGGACTGCGTCCTTTTGCGGCAGCTGGACATAGTTTGGGTGAGTATACCGCGCTTTGCAGCGCTGGGTCGATATCCTTTGAAGATGCCTTGAAGCTGGTTGATTTTAGAGGGAAAACGATGAAGGCGGCGGCAGAACTGGGTCTGGGTACAATGATTGCTGTTGGTGGAATCGATTATTTAACGGTCGAGGAACAATTGACAAAACTTGTTCAAAGTAAGGAAGAAGCTTGTATAGCTTGTTATAATGGACCGTTTCAAGTCGTCATCTCGGTATCCTATTCAGCGCTAGAGCAAGTGGCATCTTATTTCCGAAAGATAGGAGCTAAGGTGACCAATTTGCAGGTGGGAGCTGCTTTTCATCATCCATTTATGCAGTCTGCTGCCGATCAATTGAAGCACGAGCTTGAGCAGATTCAAGTTGGGGCATTGCAATATAAAGTTTTATCGAATGTCACAGGTCATGCGATTGATTTAAAGAAGCAAAGTTTAGTTGAGGAATTAACGCTGCAAATGACAGAGCCTGTACGGTGGAATAAGTCGATGAACATATTGCAATATTTGGGAGTCGAAATGGCAATTGAAATGGGACCGAAAACTGTGCTGAAGCAGTTGTGGAAGAGTCATGCTGCAATTGAAGCAATCGCTTATAACGTTACGGAAGATCGCAAGCAACTTGCAATTAAACTCACAAACAAAACAAGTAGACCAATGCGCTACCACCATCCGCTTTCGAAGTTTTTAGCGATTGCTGCTTCAACACCAAATTACAATGTGAACACTCAAAAAGTGAAAGCGGATGTGATTGAACCCTATCAGCAATTATTGCAGCTTCACAGTCAATTAGAGCAAGTGAATAAGCAGCCTAGTGAGAAAGAAGTTCAACAAGGGCGGCAATGGCTGGAAACGATATTGCAGTCGAAGGGTATTCCGCTGGAGGAGCAGCTGGATAGGTTCTCAGAAGTGGACAGTATTTGAAGGGGAGGTGCGGACAATGAAAAAATATCTGGGTACAGCAGCTAATATCGCAATTTATTTTATCATATTCTATTTTTCTATGTATGTCTTCGAGCTCATGATGAAGGTCAAGCTTTATTCGACAATCATTGTAGCTAATCCATCGATCAACTTAATTTCGATTTTTTGTTTGTCGATGCTATTATATTGGCTTGTGCACAAATGGAATTTGATATTTCTGAATACAGAGCGGAAAACGTTGGCAAAGGTATTGAAATTGGTGAAAGTTACTCCTAAAACTGCGGGTTTCAGTTTTCTAATTGGACTTGCAGGTGCATTAGCTAGTATTGGACTTCTTCAGATCGCTTCGTTAAATAAAATGTTTCCAGATTTAGAGGAAAACGTGCATATGATGATGAATAGTGGGAATTTTGTGCTGATTATCGTTGCATTAGGTATTCTTTTTCCTGCATTAGAAGAAGTCATTTTTAGAGGCTTGATGTTCAATACTTTGAAAAAGGTGATGCCAATTTCGGTAGCGGTTATTATCCAAATGGTTGCATATTGCCTCGTTCAGCCGAGTGTTGCTTTTATGCTTATTTCGGTCGTTACAGGAACCGTTTATTGTCTTATTTATATTATTGTACGTTCTTTATGGGCGCCAATCATTGTGCAAACTACTGCGATGAGTCTGTTTTTTATCGGGTACAAGTTGGAGATTGGAAGTGGGATCAGCAATGATCCACTAGCATTTACAGTTACCATAGCGGGTTTAGTTATAATGATCGGCTTAACGATTTTATTAATGCGGAAAAAAAGAAGGTCACAATTAACGACGACATATTAGATTGGAGGGATAGGCATGCTACAATTTCAATCGATTCAATTAGAAGAAGAGAACGAAGCAGCGATTGAAATTTCTGAAATTTCAAATAAAGATATTGCGATTATTGGAATGTCGGCGAAGCTACCGCATGCCAAAAACCTAGAGCAATTTTGGGAAAACTTAGAGCAAGGTTTGGATTGTATTGGACCACTTCCGGAAAATCGCTTACAAGATATCGAAGAATACATGCGGAGGATTGGAATTGACCAGAAGTCTGCTAAATTACTAGATTGCGCTTTTTTAGATGATATTAGTATGTTTGACTATTCATTTTTTCGATTGTCGCCTAAAGAAGCTAGCTTAATGAATCCAAATCAAAGAATGTTTCTACAAACAGCCTGGCATACGATCGAAGATGCGGGGTATGGCGGAGATGCTTTGAGGGGAAGCAGAACTGGAGTTTTTCTCGGTTATAATGCAGACAGCTTTCATGATTATAAACGAATGATTGAAGCTTTGGATCTACAATCGCTTGGGATGGCTATTCCTGGGAACTTGAGTTCGATGATTGCGAGTCGAATTTCGTATTTGTTGGATTTTAAAGGTCCTGCGCTAATGGTAGATACAGCTTGTTCATCTTCCTTGGTTGCATTTCATTTGGCTTGTCAAGCAATTCGTAATGGAGAATGTGAACTAGCGTTAGTAGGCAGTTCAAAAATCTATACTTTTCCGGTCGATGTCGGCATTAGTGTCGGGATTGAATCAGCCGATGGACGAGCTAAGCCATTTGATAATGATGCAGATGGAACGGGAGGCGGAGAAGGGATTGTAGGTGTACTGCTAAAGCCATTGCATAAAGCACTAAAGGATGGTGACAGTATTTATGCTGTCGTGAAAGGCAGCGCAACAAATCAAGACGGCAGCTCAATTGGGATTACTGCTCCGAATGCAGCAGCGCAAGAGGATGTGATTGTGCGTGCATGGCAGGATGCCAATGTCGAGCCTGAAACGATATCCTATATTGAGGCTCATGGGACAGGGACTGTGCTCGGAGACCCTATTGAGATTGATGGGATTACGAGAGCATTTCGCAATTATACTGAGGCAAATCAATTTTGTGCAGTCGGATCGGTCAAAAGCAATATTGGGCATTTAGATCACGCTGCGGGGTTAGCGAGTTTGGTGAAGACAGTGTTCGCTTTGAAAAAGCGTAAGCTTCCACCAACGATCCATTTTACGCAACCAAATTCAGCAATTGACTTTATTCGTTCTCCTGTGTATGTCAACGAACGTATGAGAGAGTGGGAAGCGAAGTCTGGAATTCGAAGAGCTGGTGTTAGTGCTTTCGGTATGAGCGGTACAAATTGCCACATTATTTTGGAAGAGAGTCTCCAGCATACGGAAACAAAGGAGATAAAGGAACTGAAGCAAAGTCCTTCTATCTTTACTTTATCAGCCGAAAGCTATCGCTCCTTATTGCAAATGACCAATGATTATATTTCATTCTTCTATCAAGAGGATGCTATGCATCTATCGATTCGCGATGTGTGCTTCACTTCTGCAGTAGGTCGAGGGCATTATAAGTATCGATTTGCTTGCATTGTGGAAGATATTCAAGACTTATTGCATAAATTGGAGAAAATGAAATGGATGCAGTTGAATCAAATAGATGCGGCACAAGCAGAAGTGAAGGAAATATTTATTGGAGAGAAGCTCATGGCTGCTATGGGAGCGAAGGATGATATCAAAGAAGTGCAGGATATTATCTATAAAACACAAGATGCTGAGCTTTGTGCGAAGTATGTTCAAGGTGAATCGATTGATTGGCGTGAAATTTTTGCAGGGGAAAGAAGAACTCGTCTACATCTGCCAGTCTATTCGTTTCAAGAGAACCGATGCTGGATAGAGCCAAACGCTGCGAGTACTTATTTGGATGTGAGTCCTGTAGCGGCAGCAGCTGCATTTGATAAGGAAATGATAGCGTTATCTGAAAATAAAAAGGTTTATTTAACAGGAAAAGACTCTGAAAAATACGATTCGCTAGAGGAAGATGTCGGGCAAATTGTAGGTCAAATATTAGGATTCCAGGAAATTGACGTTAACGAGCATTTCTACCAACTTGGGGGAGACTCGATCATTGCTTTACAGGTTGTTCATGAGATTAATCGTCTATTAAACGTTTCTATTGAAATTTCAGATGTTATACAGCAAGGTACGATTATAAATTTAGCTTCATTTATTCAAACATATAAGGGTCAGCCTGCGAAAGTAACAAGCTCCCTTCCATTAGTTCCGGCGATTGAACAAGAGAATTATCCTGTTTCCTCGGCTCAGAAGAGACTGTTTTTATTGGATCGATTGCAGTCAACTAGTACGAGCTATAACTTAATCGAGGCTTTGCGATTGAAGGGGACGATGGATCGTAGCCATTTGGAAAAAACTTTGCAATTGCTCGTTAATCGACATGAATCTTTAAGAACAAGCTTTTATTTTCAAAATGGTGATCCGGTTCAACGTATACACGATAATATGTCCATTGAGGTCATGTGGATGGAGGCGACTGAGAACGATATAAACACTCAGCTTCAACAATGTATTCAGCCATATGATTTAAGCTCGGCTCCTTTATTTCGCGTCTTCGTGTTTAATATGGCTAATGATGAGTATATCCTTCTCTTTGATATGCATCATATTATCTCAGACGGTACATCAATGGGGATATTAATTCGAGAATTTGTTGCTTTATATGATGGGCATGAATTACCGCCTTTGTCATTACAGTATAAGGATTATTCGGTTTGGGAGCAGGAGGCTTTACAATCAGAGGAAATGGCAAAGCAAAAGCAGTTTTGGCTAGAAGCTTTGTCAGGAGAGCTTCCTATACTTGATCTTCCTTTGGATTTTGTTCGTCCATCGATTAAAAGTGAAAAAGGCCATACGTTGTACTTTGAAATCGATGAAACACAAACGCAGGAATTGAAGCAGTTTACTCGGGAAGCACATGCATCCTTATTTATGGTGATGATGAGCGCGTATCAAATTATGTTGTCTAAATACTCGAAAAGTGAAGAAATTGCTGTTGGAACGCCGATTGCTGGTAGATTGGATCCACAATTAGACGCTTTGGTAGGCATGTTTATTAATACACTGGTATTCCTAAACAAGCCTTCAAAGAATAAAACCTATGAGCAATATTTGAATGAAGTGAAAGAATACTCACTTCAAGCGTATCAGCATCAAGATTTTCCTTTCGATGACTTAGTGCGGGAATTAGGCTTTACGGATTTAAGTCGTAATCCACTCTTTGATACGATGTTCATTATGCAAAATTTGAAAATACCTAGTATGGTCGGAGAGCATTTCGAACTTAGTTCACATGCGATTACTATGGATACTGCAAAATTTGATCTTATGGTTCAAGCAGTAGAACGACAAGATCGAATCGAATTAATTGTGGAATATTGTAGCGATTTATTTCACCAGCGTACGATTGAACAAATGATGGGACATTATATTGAGCTATTGAAGCAATGCACTCAACATCCACAAAAGAAAATTGGCGAGCTGAATATGCTAACGGATAAGGACTGGCATCAGATAACTGTACAATTTAATGATTTATCAGGTGAGTTTAATGAAGGGCTAATGAT
Source organism: Candidatus Pristimantibacillus lignocellulolyticus (assembly GCA_023639215.1). NCBI lineage: Bacteria > Bacillati > Bacillota > Bacilli > Caryophanales > Paenibacillaceae > Pristimantibacillus (SeqCode) > Pristimantibacillus lignocellulolyticus (SeqCode). The sequence continues at coordinate 4,389,078 of CP097899.1, read as the reverse complement.
TCACCAAATGTTTGAGAAACAAGCAAGATTGAATCCGAATCAATTTGCAGTTGAATTTGAGGATCAGTTTATTACTTACGGTGAACTTAATGAGAAGGCTAATCAGCTAGCCAAACGGTTGAGAAGCGAAGGTGTTCAATCGGATGAAGTAGTTGGCCTGTTGACGTACCATTCGGTAGAAATGATGATCGGTATTATGGCTGTGTTAAAGGCAGGAGGGGCTTATTTACCGATTGATCCAGAATATCCCGATGCTAGAAAGACGTTTATCCTTAATGATTGTAAAGTGAAGGTCGTATTAACGAATGTATCTGGGGAATTGAATCTAGGAGAGGATAAAGAGATTATTCATCTACTAGATGATAGCCTGTACACAGGGGATTCGCGTAATCTCCAGCCAATTCAAAATTCACGTAATCTTATGTATGTAATTTATACATCTGGTTCAACGGGAGAGCCGAAGGGCGTTATGATTGAACATCGCTCCTTCCACAATTTTGTCTACACTATGAATCAACATTGCGGCCAAACGTTTGGAACAAAAGATCGTGGACTGAGCTTAACTAATATTTCTTTTGATGTGAGTGTAAGTGAGCTGTTTTTACCATTAGTGTTTGGGGGAACATTGGTTCTGTATGATATGAGAAATTTTGTCAATGTCAAGCCATTGGTCGAAACGATTGTGAATAAGCAAATTACATTTGCCTATATTCCTCCTACAATTTTATCTGCAGTAGCAAAAGGTTTGTTAGAGCATCGGGATCTAGTGAAACTTAATAAAATGTTAGTCGGTGTTGAATCTATACAGGATGTCTTATTGGAACAATTTATGAGCTTGAATCCTGATATGTACTTAATTAATGGGTACGGTCCGACTGAAGTGACGATATGCTCCAATATGTATATATATCATTCTCGAACACCTGAAGGAAAAAATGTGCCAATTGGCAAACCGCTTTATAACAATCAAGCGTTTATTTTGGGAGATGGGGATATACCGGTACCGGTTGGGGTAGCTGGTGAGCTATGCATTTCCGGTAAAGGATTGGCTCGAGGTTATATTCATAGACCCGATTTGACTGACCGCAGCTTTGTCCCTCATCCGTGGATTGCCGACGAGAGAATGTATCGCACAGGGGATTTGGCGAAATGGCTGCCTGATGGGAACATGGTTTATTTAGGGCGAATAGATCGTCAAGTGAAAATTCGCGGCTATCGTATCGAGTTAAGTGAAGTTGAAATCCATCTATTAAAATATTCTTCGATTCAAGAGGTTGTGGTGATCGCTGAAGAAGATAATGAGGGGTACAGCTATTTATGTGCCTACTTTGTAGCTGATGTCGAGCTGTCTTTGAACACTTTACGGGAAGCGGTACTACAGAATTTACCGAGCTTTATGATCCCTTCTTATTTTGTTCAGATTAATGAAATACCGTTAACAGCAAATGGAAAGATTGATCGTAAAGCATTAAAGAAGCTGGAGGGGAAGCATTCCCGATTAGAGTCTTATGAAGCGCCAAGCAATGAGCTAGAGAAAGAAATCGCATCGATATGGCGGGAAGTTTTGAACATGGACGAGATTGGAATTCATGACAGCTTTTTCGAGCTAGGCGGCCAATCTATTCAAGCTGTTCGCGTCCAAATCGAAATGGAAGACAGAGGCTTGCCTGTAGAGGGATTGAATATTGTTGAACATAATACGATCAAAGCATTGGCTCTAAAAATAAGTGAGTTCAAAAAAATGGAAGAAGGAAAGGGAGATATATAATGGTAATAAATTCAAACAACCCTGAAACAATCGACATGATCCTGGAGAACATCGTGTACCCGTCGCTGGAAGAAATTCTAAGTGCCAATGAGGTTCGAATTGAGTTTAATAGGGAGACAGTACTTTTCGGTGAAAATGCTGTATTGAATTCGTTGGAGCTTGTAAGCTTTATCGTGGTTGTGGAAGAACGAATCAATGAAAATATGGAATCCAACGATATTACGTTAACTAGTGAAAAAGCAATGTCTAGATCATCGAGCCCCTTTAAAACAGTAGGGACACTTGCAGAGTATATTGAAGAGCTGTTAGAAGAGGAATCCGCATGAGTGCGCCAATTACAGTCATTACAGGAACTCGCAAAGGAATTGGCAAATATCTCGCTCAGTATTACGCTGATTTGGGTCATTATGTTGTAGGATGCAGTCGTAATGAAGCGGATTGGGAGCATGATCGTTATGATCATGTTGTCGCTAACGTTTCGGAGGAAGCTGAGGTAAAGCAAGTTATGAAGCATGTCAAGAAAAAATACGGAAAACTGGATATTATGATTAATAACGCAGGCATAGCCTCTATGAATCATAGCTTGCTAACTCCTTTATCGACTGTTAAAAGTATTTTTGATACGAATGTTACGGGGACATTTTTATTTACTAGAGAAGCCGCCAAATTAATGATGCAGCAACGTTATGGTAGAATTGTCAACTTCTCAACGGTTGCTTATCCGCTGCAATTGGAGGGTGAATCCATCTATGCCGCTTCTAAAGCGGCGGTTGTATCATTTTCCGAGATTGTCGCTAGAGAATATGCCAACTATGGTATTACCGTGAACTGCGTTGGACCTACACCAGTCATGACGGATCTGATTCGGACTGTTCCGCGTGCAAAGATGGATGAGTTGATTGCAAGGCAATCGATCCAACGAATGGGTACATTTGAGGATGTTTCTAATGCGGTTGATTTTTTTATTCGGAAAGAGAGTGATTTTATTACAGGTCAATGTATTTATTTGGGAGGGGTATAAGGGATGCATACTTGCTTTCTGCTTGAGAGATTCAAGGAATACGGCTCAAACGATGCAATCATATGGAAAAATAAAGCTTACAGCTACGAGCAATTACTAGATGGTTTCGAGCATAGTAAGGTTTTTCTGGATAGCCATCAGATTCAAGCGGGAAGCATCGTAGTTCTTGAAGGTGATTTCACACCGAAAACATTAGCACTCATGCTCGCTCTAATAGATCGAGCATGTCTGATCGTTCCATTGACAAGTGGTATGAAAAGCCGAGAGTTGGATGTATATGAAATAGCTCAAGCTCAATTCGTTATTGCTATCGATGCGGAGGACCAGGCTACTGTTCAATCATTCCCGACAACTCCTACACATGAATTGCTCTTGGCTATCCAAGAGCAAAAGCATCCAGGTCTAATTTTATTCTCCTCTGGTTCAACTGGAAAAAGTAAAGCGACCGTTCATAATTTTTCCGTCATGTTGAAAAAGTTTTCTACAAATCGAAAAAGAGCCGGTAAACGAATGATGGGCTTTCTGTTTTTTGATCATATTGGGGGAATTAATACTCTTCTTAGTACATTGGCCAGTGGTGGATGCATCGTTACATTGCAGGATCGTTCACCAGATGAAGTATGCGCCTCGATAGCCAAGCATAATGTACAAGTACTGCCAGCGTCTCCGACATTTTTAAATTTATTATTGCTTAGTGAAGCGTATAAGCGACATGATTTGAGCAGCCTAGAGCTGATAAATTATGGTACGGAGGCGATGACGGAGCATACTTTAGCACATATGAATCGTATTTTGCCGCAAATTAAATTGTTACAAAGCTACGGTATGTCTGAGATCGGCATTATTCGTTCTTCATCACAATCCTCCAACTCTTTATGGATGAAATTCAAAGGAGAGGATTATGAGACACGGATTGTCGACGGGCTGTTAGAAGTAAAATCGGAATTCACTATGTTGGGATATTTGAATGCCGAGAGCCGCTTTACAAACGATGGCTGGTATCGAACAGGGGATGCCGTAGAGTGTAACGGTGAGTATATTCGTATATTAGGACGCCAATCGGAAATGATTAACATTGGCGGAGAGAAAATTTATCCAATTGAAATTGAAAATGTATTGCTAGAGATGGAAGAAGTGGTTGATGTTTCTGTATGTGGTGAGAAGCATATCATTACGGGGACGATGATTACAGCTACCATTCAATTAAACTATGACATGCCTGCTGCGGAATTTAGAAAACGAATGAGAACGTTTTGCAAGGACAGGCTGCCGTCATGGGGGATTCCGCAAAAATGCTTGTTTGTTCAAGAGCTTACTTTTGGAAACAGACTGAAGAAGAAAAGGGTTCAGTCAGGGGGAGAAAAAAATGTATTCAAATAAAATCAAGCCATTTGATGAATTTTGGATGAATTGTATTTTGAATCAAATGTTTTCTGTAGCTTGTACGATTGAACCTAGCTATCGCTATGCAGCTTATTTAAATTCGTATCAATATTTTCGTTGGGAAGCGGCAACTGATCCTTTATTTAGATATCCTACGATAGATTCAATGTATTATTTGGACTATTTATATGCAAATGAAGGAAAGAAACAGGAATTCTCCCTTTCCAATGTAGTTGGCCCGCTAGACCTTTACTATTTCAAGGATAACGATAATTACCTGCAAGAGATCAAAGAATTATGCAGGACTAAACAAATATTTTCTTTAAATGTAGATCTATACTATTGGATTCCCAATAGTATAGCTTACGAGAAGTTTCATTGGTATCATTATTCTTTATTTAACGGATACGATGAAAAAACGTCAACCTACTATGTTATAGATGACAATTTGGACGGCTATATGGAGCATGGCGTTCCAGAGGAGAGGTTGGTTGCTGCTTATGAAAACTCTGAATATTGTACAAATCCGAACTATAAGCTTCCACCAATTTTAAAGTACAGTATTCGTGAGGAAATCCCACCGTATGAGCTTAGTTTGGAAGAAGTACGCTATCATGCCGCTCGTTTAATAACTGAGATCCAAGCCTTCCAGATAGAGGGCTTATGGAATATAGAGCTGGATGAAAGTAGATTAAATGATTATCTCACCTATAGTATGGTCGGATTGAATATTATTGCTAATCGACATAAAGCAAATGATTCACTGATTAGGTCATTACATGAATTATTATTGATTTCGACCAGTACGTACGAAATGCTTCTTTCACAAATTCAAGATATTAGAAACGGTTGGGAACATACTAAACAGCTTTTTATAAAAGCTTCTATTTTGAGAAAATTGGATCAGGCTCAATGCTATAGGCTCATGAAATCCTTGTTATCGAAGGAGGTCATATTATGGGAGAACTTGCTCAAGCAAAGCCATTAAATGTATTGATGAACAAAAAAGTATATTTTTCCATTTCTGATTTTTCAAATTATATTCCTGAGCAACAATTTTCAGTTCAAGACGGTGTGGAGCTTTTGCGGAAGCAGGGAATGGCAATTACGGAAGAGCAAGTGGAAGCATTTCAAAAAAAATATGGATTTAGGCATGCTCCATTCGAAACAAAACTAACGATGGAAGAAATGATTATTGCAGCAATTACTCCAATACTGAACAGAAATTCGATTCCAATCCAAACTATTCTGTTTGTAAATGGTGGAAATTGGAATTCGCAGCATAATTTATTCAAAAAAATAATTCAAACGTATGGTCTTCAGCATACGAATATTTACTCTATTGGAAAGCAAACATGCGCATCGTTTCATATGGCATTGCGTATGGCGACAAATCTGTTTTCTTCAAATCCCGATCAAGGAGCGATCCTCATTGTTTCCGCTGACAAATTAAGTGGAAGTTCGCATAAGCTAACTGAATTTTATTTATGTGGCGATAGTGCCACTGCATGTTTATTAACACGATCCGGAGAAGGTCACAAAACGTATGAAGTGTTTAATCAAGATGGGTATGTTTATGATGAATCGAACTTAGAAGGCTTGGCACTTTTTAATACAACCTTTTTTCTAGGCATTCGTGGTGCGATTCAGTCTATTCTCAAGCAAGCAAATCTCTCGTTAGGCGATGTTAAACTAATTATAGGTTCTAATGTGAGCTTGGTAGCATGGGAAACAGTGGCCTTATTACTACGTGCTCCGTTGGAAAAGTTTTACGTAAAGACGAGTGAAGTAGGACATTTGCCGAGCTCAGATATCCAGTATAATCTTCAGCAGGCGATTGCAGATGGATCGATTGTGCAGGGAGATTTCTATATTACGATTAATGTTGGCTACGGAGGTTTTATGGGCTGTGGACTCCATCAATATTGAATTTTCGGTAAAGTGAGGTAGAGAACTTGTGAGTAACCTATACTTGACAATCGGGCAGACGGATGTGCCTAAACTTCAAAAAATATCTTCCGACGATATGATGAATGCCGATCAAGCGCTGCAGGATGAATTTAGTGGGATATTCTTTTCAACACCGGCGCATTACAAGGAATTTCGTGCGGGGTTATTGGAGCAAGAGACAGAACTAGAAGCTAGAGAAGTGCCAGTTTTTAAGGCCATAGGTAGTTTGGTATCTATAGAGATTATTAAAGAGCTTAATATGGATTTGAATAACTTAGATTATGTGTTTTATTGCCATGAGACACTAGAAGAAATTTATGTACTGCCAGCATTGAAAATAAAACGTAAATTTGAATGGCATGATTGCATTCCATTAATGGTCTCACAAAGCGGCAGCTTATCTAGTTTAAACGCAATTTGCTTGGCTCAAGCCTCATTGTTTGATAAGCAAGAAGGGCTTGCATTGATGTTGACAGTAGATAGTGTTGAGTTTAATGTGCTGCGATATCAATTCACAGGGTACTTACGGGGGGACAGCGCCTCTGCAATAATGCTGTCTTCATCTGCGGGTGATTATCAAATCATCGAGGTGCAGAAGGTGAACGATGGTATTCCTCTTTCTTATCCTTTATGGAAGGAAGAAGATTATCAGCTTGCGGAGCAGCTTATGATTGAGCAGGCGGAGAAGCTAATTCTACTTGCGCTCTCAACTCACGAAATAGATTATATTATTTGTCAGCATTTATCGGATTCCTTTTGTCAGGCGATTGAAGTTAGTTCTCGACAAACCTCGGCCGAATTTTTCACGAGAACGCAATGGGCAGATATGAACTTATTAGGTAATGATCCTTATATTAGTTTGCAAGAGCTGGAAAAAGAGAAAGAGATTCGGGCGGGAAAGAGGATTCTTTTATTATTTGCTAGCATTGATTTCGGAGTAGGCTATCTCATTTTACAAAAGTAAGAAAAGTGGAGGATCAATATGAAAATTGAGTATGATCCGGTTATCATTCTACAAAATCTTATTCAGTTTAATACAACAAATCCGACTGGAAATGAACGGGAATGCATCTTATATATAAAAGACTTGCTTAGTAGAAATGGAATCGATTCTACTTTGCTGGCTCTTGATGTGAATCGTCCCAATTTAATCGCCAGACTTCGAGGGAAAGGACAAGCTTCGCCCCTGTTGTTATATGGACATGTGGATGTTGTACCAGCAGAAAACCAAAGCTGGACCGTGCCTCCATTCAGTGGAGAAATAATTGATGGATATGTATGGGGACGTGGCGCTTTAGATATGAAGGGAGGCATCGCAATGATGCTTTCCGCTTTTCTTGAGGCGAAATCTAGAGAAAATGAACTGCCGGGAGATATCGTTCTTACTGTCGTATGTGACGAGGAAATGGGAGGCACATTCGGTTCGAAATTTCTTGTTGAAAACCATGCCGAGCAATTTGCAGGTATTCGACATGCAATAGGAGAATTCGGTGGTTTTTCATTTTATGTTGGAAATCAAAAATATTATCCGATTATGGTAACTGAAAAAAGATTATGCTGGATGAAAACAATAGTTAAAGGCACGGGAGGACACAGCTCTCAAACGCAAAACAAAAGTGCGGTTGCACTGCTAGGCAATATAATAGAAAGACTACGTCCTTTCCATTTTCCAGTACATATTACACCTGCTGTCCGTGTGATGATCGAAGCAATGGCTGATGCTATGCCTCCACCTAAAAAGTGGATATTCAGGAAATTGCTCAATCCGATTTGGACGACTACGATCTTAAAGATATTAGGGGAAAAAGGCTCCACATTGTCACCTTTGTTTTATAATACTGCGAATATTACCGTTATCCAGGGGGGAGCGGCGGTTAATACGATTCCAGAGCAAATCGAATTGAAAATCGATGGTCGATTATTACCAGGATTCGAACCCAAGGATTTAATGAATGAATTGAATAAAGTTATCGGGTATGAGCTTGAGTACGAAACGTTAATGCATGATCCTTTTTCGGAGACGGTAGATATGAGTTTGTTTCCAACACTATCGCAAATTTTACATGAACAGGATCAACAAGGTATTCCAATTCCATTCGTTTTAACAGGGTCAACGGATAGTCGTTTTTTTGCGAAAATAGGTATTCAAACGTATGGCTTTTTACCAATGGATTTGCCCCACTCATTTAGCTTTACCGAATATATTCATGCAGCCAATGAAAGAATTCCTATTACAGCGTTACAATCAGGAGCACAAGCAATTAGTAAGGTGTTGTTTCGTTATGGGATTTGAATTCATAGGGAAACCTTGATGGAGAAATGAGGCACAATAGATGGAAGTTTTAAAAAATAAAAATTATGTTAAGTTATTTTTTGCTTCATTGACATCGCAATTGGGAACGATTTTGGGAAATATGGCATTTGTATTTTATTTGTTGGATCGTTTTAGCGAGCAGCCTGCGTATGCTAATGCAGCCGAGCTTATGTATGCTTTACCAAGTCTGTTTGTATTCTTCATTGTCGGAGTCATTGCTGATCGATTTGATCGAGTAAAAATAGCAGAATATTCGGATTGGATTCGAATGGTACTTACCATATTTATTTTAATTGCTATTGTGCTGGATATGCTGGCGCTCGTATTTGTATTAATATTTTTGAGAAGTGCCGTTTCTAAGTTTTTTATTCCGGCTCAAATTGCGTTAGTGCAAGGGATTCTTCAAGATAAGCAATTGATGCAGGCAGCCGGATTAAATCAAATGGTTTCCGGAGTTTTTGTTGTATTTGGGATGGGGCTAGGAGCAGCCGCCTATTTATATTTAGGGATTGCTTGGGCAATCGTGATCGACGGAATTAGTATGGTTATTTCCGCATTGCTCATTCGTTCCTGTAATATTTCATTGGAGGTAAGGCTACCGAATGGGAAGACAAACTGGCGGAGCTTAGATTTTAGAACGGTAACGCTTGATTTCATGATTGGAATAAAGTATATCCTTCGATATCGCTTATTGTTATCGATCGTTTTAGGCTATTTTGTGTTTGGATTAATTAATGGAACGTTAACTGTCCTTCCCGTCTTTACTTTGAAATATAAATTGGTACCGGATAATTACGAGCAGTATATGGCCCTGTTCGCTGCTTTTTTAGGTGCTGGTTTTTTTATAGGAAGTATCATTGGCTCTAAGGCTTTACAAAAATTCAAACCACATATCGTCATCAATACAGGTTTATTTCTGATTAGTGTGTTAGCTATTGTTTTTGGATTTATAACGAATATATGGGTTTATTTATTATTCGTTACCGTTGTAGGTGCTTGTATTGCTCCTGTTAATATTGCACTCGGGGGCTGGCTGCCACAAATTGTCGCGGCGGATAAAATGGGAAGGGTCGGAGCATGGATTGAGCCAATTATGATGCTGGCACAATCAATCGCATTAGGGCTAGTATTGCTGCTCTATCCGAAAATGATTAACTTAGAAAGTATCTATTTTGGGCTAGCAGGAATTGCATTCATTTTATTTGTTTACTATAGCTTGAGTCTAACAAGATGGGAACCGGAAACGAAGAGCTTGCAAAAAGAGGCTGGGAATTAAATGAAAAATTTAATTAAGGTATTAAATCCTACTAGCAGCAGAAAGTATTTGATCTGTATCCCCTACGCAGGTGGAAACTCAATTGCTTTCAAACCCATTCAATTGAAGCTTGGCGGTGATTGGCAGGTCATTTCACTAGATCCACCGGGACATGGATCTAATGCAGATCCACTTATTAATAATCTTGAGATGCTTGTGCAGCTATATATAGAACGACTTCGTTCTTATTTTCAATATCCATATGTTCTATTTGGACATAGTATGGGTGGTATAATTGCACACCGGATGGCACAGGTGCTTGAATTGGAGGGAATGCCTCCGGCAGCTGTCATCGTATCGGGTAGTGTTGCTCCAGACCGTTATAATAAACATACTATATACCGGGACGATGAATCATTGTTAGCTCATGTGACTTCGTTTGGTGGTATACCAGATGAATTACTTCAGTATAGTCCTTTTATGGATTACTATTTACCAGTTATTCGAGCGGATTACGAGGCATTAAGGACCTATGTGTGCCCAAGCGATTACCGGTTAATATCACCGCTGTATGTATTTTATGGGACGGAGGATCACATTTTCACGAATGAAGACACGACTGCTTGGTTAAAGTGGGCCCGGCAGATGGAATGTGTTGCATTTACTGGAGGGCATCTATTTCTAGTTGATCAAATTGACGAGCTAACAGCAAGGATTAGCGCAATTTTAAATGATGTGATAACTATTTAGCTAATGCTATCGAAGTGACTTTTTGTTACATGAGAAGTTTTTCTACGGAGCTACAACAAGTTTAGGAGATGAGGTTGTGTACAAACTATTATTTAGATATGAGGAAAATTATTTTAATTGCAGAAATGCTCAACTTGTTTCCCATTTAAGAACGAAAGGTGTCCCGGTAGATTATTATTTTTATAATTGTTTTGAGAACACCAAAACAATATATGATCACTTATTTACTCAAAACAAAAATCGTTGGTTATTCGATACAAACTGTATAAGCAAAAATCAAGATTTCAATTTGTTAGGCGTAAATGTTGTGGAAAAAAAGTATACGAGGTTTCAATCTGCGAAGGAGCATATCGCTCAGTTGGTTAAAGAGGACTTATCCATTTTTATATGGCTTTGCAACTATTATATTCCACATAGGGAGCATTACCAGCAGTATAGATCATTCCATTCATTTATTTTTGATGATCTTATCGAGGGCGAAGAACCTCATTATGTTGTACAGGATCCACCAAAATTTCGTGGAGAAATAAGCGAAGCGATAATAAAAAAAGCATTTACTGCTACTCCAGGAATGATTAGAGGCATTACGTATTTGGACTATGCTTCCGTTGAAGTAGATACTAAAAACTTAATGAATAAATATAAGGAATGGTTAAATAGCTTTACTGACGATTTTTCGACGTATATGATCGTTCAGAAACTTATTCCTAATCATCTGATTAAAGATGTGGAAAAGTTTATGTACTTTTTTGCTATTCTATTTGGCTCGCGTCTGTTATTTTCTAGATTTTTGGAAGTGATGTCTTTCGATCAGGCACTAGTTAATGAAGCGGCAGAGTGTTCTGGAATTTCCGAGTCCATACATAGTATGCTTTTAAACTATTACGAAAAGAAGGAAGAAGTAGACATAGAGTGGATCATAAGCCAAATTACAGTGCTGGTGGAAAAGGAGAAAGCTCTGATCAGTGCTTTGAAAAAAGCAGATTTGGCATCTGATCATTTATTGTAATCGAAGCTGTTAAGTTAGAAATATTATTCGAGATGCTTTTTGTGCACGCAGGCGTACATATTGCTAGATATTGCGTTGTTATTTGGGCACATACATCCATATTATTAATTAAGCATTCATCTATAGAAATTACATCAAATTGCTGGTGTGGTTTTTATTGAGGGATGCTTTTTTGCCGCTGAACGAACATTACTATTCTAGTTTTTTCATTGTATGGTCATTTGAAAAAGCTCATTTATTGACATGGCGATGAAGAAAACACATATACATAGTTATAGTGGAGGTGTAGTAATGATTGAACTTGTAAGTATGATCGCAATGTTAGCGATTGGTATGATGATGATTATTGGGATTTGTATATATGTTCAGAAACGAATTAGAGCACAAAATTATGTTAGTTCATCGTTGTATGGTGACGACATTCAACTTTTTCATGACAAGCATGATTTACATCGTTTTGGCATTGGGCAATTTCTAAAACGGCATTATGGTGAGGTTGGTTCATTTAGTTTATCGTTTAATACACTCGGGGTACTGGCAACGTCATTGTTGTTATTTGCGCCGTTAGTGAAGAATGGGGGACTAGAGCTTGTACTGATACTGTTTCCTATCATAGGGATAGTGTTTATCCTTTTATCTGCTTTGCTTGCCCAGTTAGTATCGTCGCAACCTACAGCGGGTGGATTGTATCATGTTGTGTTTCGGCAATCCGGATCTATGTTAGCAAGTGTTATAGGTATACTTAAATTGATTGCACAAGTCGGGCTCATCATATGGTATAGCTTAGGATGCACATATTTTCTAGCTATATTACTAGCATCACATAATACTTGGTTACAGCATGAAGTAGGCTTCTATAGCACTGCTGCAATGATTGTATTCCTACAAGTTCTCGCTAATAGTATAAAAAGCTCCTACATAAGATCATTGCAAATCATGGGACTATTATTACAACTTTTAGGGGTACTAGCATTGATTAGTTGTGTCGTCATGACGATGTTTTCGAATAGTTATTCAGCTATCTACATCTTTGTATCGCAACATAATGCTTCATCTCTATATCTCAATGAGGGTTCAGCTACATTTGCACAAGTAGGTCTTCTAATAGCATTAATGAGTAAATGGTTTGTAGGGACTGAAGAAGCTTCAAGCGGGGCAGAAGAAACATTAGAACCACGTATTAGAACACCGTGGTCTATATTCCTTTCTAGTAGCTATACGTATATCATAGGATTCATTGTATTACTAGTCTTATCGAATCTCGTTATGAACTACAGCACGGATGGAAGTATTAGTAATATTGAACAATGGCTAAGTTATCTTGTTACGCAGTCGAAAGGATGGGGTGACATCCTTATCGTCATTGCTGTGCTAGCTTGTTGGCACAATGGTCAAAGTAGTTTAACCCATACTTCGAGAACGATATTAGCTATGGCTAGAGATCGTATGCTTCCATTTTCAAATAAACTAGGTATAGTCTCATTCAATCGTCAAGTACCACATATTGCAGTTGCTGTAGCGGGGCTTATCGCTATATTATCAATAATCGTGTTAAGCACACTAAATGTTAGCACGATACTAGTAACGATCGCGATGGTTGTTGTCGTATGCTATGGCAGTCTATATGTACTTACACTTTACTTCTTACGAGATAAGAAGATAGATTCACTTTGGCAGCTAGGGGAATGGACGAACTATGTACGATGGATACTAATATTCGCTTTGTTAGTCATTGTAGCAGCAGCAAGTTATTATGTGAATCCAGTTGTATTAATAGGAATTGGACTTTTAGTCGTACTGGGACTAATCTATACTTACATCAACATTGGTATGGTGAAGTTGACGATGAATAATAGTCAGTTGGCGAAGGGTACGATCGAGCTAGAAGGAAAAATACCTCTCCACTGAAAGGTAGCTCAAAAAGCGGACTTTGATAACGATGTATAACTTCGTAGTATATTCGGCTTCGAAGATGTCCCCCATCGAAAGCCTAGCATAAGCTTTCGAGGCATGTTTCTTGCAGAAACATTGTAGATGCTCACGTACACAATACGTACGCTGTGCTACTCGTTTTCGCTGTTGGCCAACTTCTTGGTTCTGAAAGCCCGCTTTTTGAACCTTTATTGTGAGAGGAAGTTCAAAAAGCAGACTTTGACAACGAAGTGAAACAGGAGCATATTCGGCGTCGAATATGGAGAATAATCAAGGAAATATTGATTTATTTCCTTGATTATTTCCTGGGGAAGCGCATAAAGTTACATTTTAATTCAACTTTTCGACGGTAAAATCATAGTGAATTATATGATGTTGATGTCGAAAGTATCCGTTTTTTCGGTCAATTTTGCCAATAAAGTCACTTAGGCGTTATAATGATGAATAGAAACATAATTATGCTATATTAGGAAATTGAACTATTATTTCCTACAGTTCCAGATTTATTAGTCTAACCTTCTAAAGTTACTTTCGCTTGGAAAAGTAAAATGTTAAGAAGTTATGAAAAGTGGTAGGAGGGCTTTATGGAGCAACAGGAACAATCTTCACCTAGCCTCGAGACACAATTGATAAACGAGGCATTGACGTTCTATAGCTGTCTTGAGCAGCCGACCATATTAGTCGGACATAGCGGTATGAATAATACTACTCGTATTGTTCGGGATGGTAATAAGCAATATAACTTACGCATTTACAATAATCATCAAGATAAAAGCAAATTGCAATTCGAGCATGAGGTTTTGCAGCTATTACAGTTACAATCGCCTTTACACATTATGTCTCCAATTCCGGTAATGAATCGATTTGATAGTACAATAACTGAATTATCTAATGGTAAATTAGTTGCGATGTTTCATTATATTGAAGGTGATAGACCTTCAATTGATCGTGTAGAGCATATTGCATGGCTTGCTACTGCCACTGCAAAATTGAGTAAAGCACTGGCATCTTTATCAATCGATACGATACCTGCTTACTCTCCTTATTATGAGATTGCAACTAATTACGAACCACTAGATGAAGATAGAATAGATAAGGTATGTTCAACTACGGACACTTTATCTCAATTAAAGCCACAATTGCTTCGTATTATGCAAGAGAGATCATGGTTAGAATCTATGGCTCCGCAATTTACAGCACTACCTCAACAGTGGATACATGGTGATATTAATTGTAGTAATGCATTATGCCTTAATGACCAAGTGGTAGCTATATTAGATTTTGAATTTGTTACAAGAGACGTTAGAGCGATGGAATTAGCTGTACTACTAGCGGAGCTTATCAAGCCTAATACCGATAATTTGAATTATAAAATACAAGTAATGAAAAATGCATTTATTAAAGAACTGCCTTTACAAGAAGAAGAGTTGAGTCTTCTTGAGCATCTAGTGAAACTTAGAGTAGTAGACGTAGCTATGCATTTCATTGGACGTTATGAAGATAGATTAGATGATGAACAAGTACTTACAAATATTATCAACAATGCAGATTACGCAATTACATATCTTAAGTCGTTTCACGTATAAAATGGGGATGAAGGTGGGGCGTAAATGATGAGTTTAGCTGAAAAGTTAGGTTATGCTAAGGAAGACCGTTTATTAATTATTAATGGTGATGATTTTGGATTGAATTATTCAGTAAATGCGGCAGTACAGCAATTACTAGTTAACGGTTCTATTAGTTCTGCTACATTAATGTTACCTTGTGCTTGGGCTAGAGAGGCTGCGCTCTGGAGTGCTTCAAACCAACAATATGATGTTGGTGTTCATTTCACATTTACAAGTGAGTGGGAAAACTACAAGTGGGGTCCAGTAACACGTCATAGTGATGTATCCTCGCTTGTTACCAATGAAGGATATTTTTATGATAATTGCCGTAATTTTGAACAAAGCGCCACACCAAGTCAGGTAAGTATAGAGTTGAGTAGCCAACTAGAAATGGCGTTGAATTTGGGTGTAAAGCCTACGCATGCAGATAGTCACATGGGAAGCCTTTACGGCCTGGAGACGGGTAGACATTTCCTACTTGAAACTTTAGATGTATGCGCTTACTACGGATTACCATTCCGATTACCTCGTTATGTTAATCCACTACAACAACATGTTGTCAGTCAAGAGTATATCGAATCGATTAAACTGCTTGCTGATCTTGCTGATCAAAAGGGTGTAGTTATTTTAGATTATTTAGTTGGATTGCCGTTTGAATTAGGCAAGGGTGAGACGGTGGATAGTTTTACTGACACGTTAAAGGAGTTTGTCAATCATCTACAACCAGGTGTTACGGAATTAATCATTCATCCAAGTAAACCTTCAATTGAACTAGAAAGGTTTCATAGAGAACCACAGAAAAGAGTAATAGAGTGGGAAGTGATGCAAAGACCTCAGTGGCATCAACATTTGCAAGATCAAGGGATAAAACTTATTCATTGGCACGAACTACAACAGTTACAACGTAATAACAGTAATAGACAATATCCGTTTTGATGATAGATGTAACACCCGTTTTAAGGTTAGAAAATATGCTGAGTAATATTTAAGTAGAAATTATCGTAGCTAATCAATATATGGGAGGCCGTCGTAATGAACGCAGATGTTATCTATCAACTCAATGAAGCTGTGAAGCAAAA
Organism: Candidatus Pristimantibacillus lignocellulolyticus; assembly: GCA_023639215.1. Lineage (NCBI taxonomy): Bacteria > Bacillati > Bacillota > Bacilli > Caryophanales > Paenibacillaceae > Pristimantibacillus (SeqCode) > Pristimantibacillus lignocellulolyticus (SeqCode). The sequence continues at coordinate 4,373,010 of CP097899.1, read as the reverse complement.
CGTAGGTAAAGTCATTGTAGGGAAAGAGGAAGTTATTGAGTTGCTTGTTATCGCTTTGGTTACATCTGGTCATGTATTACTAGAGGATGTGCCAGGAACCGGTAAGACGATGTTAGCAAAGTCATTAGCAAGCTCTCTGTCATTAACTTTTAAGCGGATTCAATTCACTCCTGACCTATTACCATCAGATCTTAGTGGGATTCATTTCTACAACCAGAAAGAATCAGATTTCGAATTTCGTCCAGGACCACTGTTTACTAACTTACTTCTTGCTGATGAGATTAATCGTGCAACACCAAGAACACAATCAAGTCTATTAGAGTGTATGGAAGAGCGACAGGTAAGTATAGATGGTGAAACCATGAAGCTTGAGCGACCTTTTATGGTTATTGCCACACAAAATCCAGTGGAGCAACAAGGAACGTTTCCCTTACCAGAAGCACAGCTCGATCGCTTCTTATTCAAAATTAAAATGGGTTATCCTTCCACTGAAGATGGACTTGTCCTTCTGAAGAGATTTATGAGAAGCGATCCATTGACAGAACTTACGCCTATCGCTACGAGAGAACAATTAATAGCAGCGAGCAATAGTTATCAAGAAGTTCGTGTGTCTGATGACGTATTGGCCTATTTACTTAATATTGTTGAATCAACTCGTTCACATGAGGATGTGGTGATCGGTGTATCTCCTCGTGGTAGTCAAGCGCTTCTAAGAGCAGTGCAAGTTCATGCCATATTACGCGGTCGGGATTACGTTACCCCTGATGATATTAAAGCGATGGCAAAACCTGTACTTGCGCATCGCATTGTGCTTCGAGGTTTACAACGTGGGATGAATGGTACTGAAAAAGTGATTGATCAACTGCTGGAGCGATTGCCCGTTCCCTCTGAAGCGCAGCTTGTTGCAGAATAGAGGGCTATTATGGTGTTAGTTTGGTTTTTCTTAACGGCATTAATTATTGTTATCGCGCAATATTATTGGTATCGTCGTTTTGTTCTTCGTCATGTCGACTATACGCGTCATTTCAATAAAACCGTATGTTTTGAAGGCGAAGAGATCGAAATGATTGAACAAATTAGCAATAATAAACGATTACTTATTCCATGGCTCTATATTGAGTCACAACTTGAAGCTTCCTTGAAATTCGGCAAGTCAGATAATTTTGCTGTAAGTTCGGGTAGTCTCTATCAGAATCATCATAGCTTTTTCACGTTAAGAGGATTCACGAAAATAACTAGAAAGCACAAGATGACTCCGATGATGCGAGGGAAGTACAAGCTGAATACGGTAAGCGTGACGAGTGGAGATCTTATGAGTCTAGCCAAGGTTAATCGCTCGATCCAGCTAAATGGGAAATTGACTGTTTATCCAAAGCCTATGGCAATTCCGTTAGATAACATACCATATCATAGTTGGCAAGGCGATGTATCAGTGAAACGGTACATTCTCCCTGATCCATTTGTAGTGGCAGGTACACGTCAATATGAAGCCGGAGATACATTCAAACAGATTAATTGGAAAGCAACTGCTAGGGCGGGGAGTTTACAAGTTCATCAATATGATTTTACTGCCAATCGCAAATTAATGGTTGTGCTTAATGTTGATGATCGTGAAGGGATGTGGCGTGTAGTATCTAATCCATCGATGATTGAAGATGGGATCCGCTATGTAGCTGGTATTACTGAAGAAGTCATAAAGCAAGGAATGCAAGCAGGTTTTGCAACGAATATGCGTACTGCTGATCAGACTAACAGTCTCTATATTGAACCTAATAGTGGAGAGAATCATTGGTTATCTATGCTTGATGTGATGGCGACGTTAGAGCTTGAACGTACGGAATCATTCTCTGAGTTACTTGATGCTATTATTGCTTCCAAAGTATCCTACACTGATTTTCTATTTCTCTCATCCTTTTGGAATGAAGAATTGGAAGCTCAATTGAATCAACTAAGAAGTAATAATAACGCAGCTCTATGTTTGCAATTATCGGATGTACAAAATGCAGATGGCAGAGAAACTGTACTGCAGGAGGTGACTGCAGGATGAGTGAGAGCATAGCCTCAAGTAGTAAACCTAGTGTCAAAAAAGTTATTCGAACGATTGGACAAGCATTAGTAGAACTGATCTTCTTTGCGCCACTCTTTGTAACCATTGGCGTCTATCTATTTCCCCCAGTCGCGCTTATTGGTTGGCTATGCGGGTTGGTAATTGCCTATACACTACCACAATTACTGTTTAAGGAAGGCAAGCAGTATAAAAATTATACTAGAGTAGCCTATATTATTGTTACTAGCGTTGTGCTCATTGTATTAGTATATTCAACTTTCTTGACTACTGTATCAATTGTTAGCATCATTGCTATGATCATTGCCACTGTGTTTTTCATTCATAGTGGTATTAGAAGCTTTATGTATAGTTGGCGTGGGAGTTTCACGCCTACGCATATGAGTATAGGTATTATTGCATATATTGTGCTACAAATATTGAAGGTAACATTACTAACAGAGCTTACATCGTTCAATGGAGTATTTTATGGTTTAGGCATGTGCGCTTTAATCTTGTTACTGTATATTACGAACGAACGAATGTTAGGTGAACATCAAATTGTTGATGCAACATCACGAACGTTTCGTATGTCACTTCGCATCAATCGTGTCATTATAACGATCATCTCTGTTATATTACTTGCAATTGCGCTATTAAGAGGACTTCAGCAACAGATTGAAGAATGGATCATGAACTTAATTAAACGATTCTTCGCATGGCTTACTAGTTTTGAATCTTCTGAAGTACCAGAGGAAATGACGACGCCTCCACCTATGGAAGAGATGGGGGAAGTTATTCCGCCGGATGAACCTTCTATGTGGTGGATTATCCTCGAGAAAATTTTCAAATACTTAGCTATTACTCTTCTTGTATTAGCAGCACTATTGATCATTGTGTATGGTATAAGGATGATTGTTAAGGGAATTAAGAAATTAATAGCACGACTTTTCAATCCATACAAACTAGCTTCTGACAGTAATGATGGCTATATTGATGAAGTAGAGCAGCTCGAACCTGTTGCTAAGCGAGCCAAACAAGCAAAGCGAATAAAGCGGGGAAATATTGTGCTGAGCGTCAAAAACTGGTCAGAACTATCTTCATACGATAAAGCTAGAGGGTTGTATACACATGTGGTGAAAGAACAAATTGAGTCAGGGTTCCAATATGATGCGAGCAATACTGCGAAGCAAACAATCGAAGCTGTAGCTGTACAAGCTCAACCTCAAGTGGATCGTAAAACTACGCAGCGCATACAGCGAAATGAACATAATCAAGAAGACTATGATCAATTACTAGATGTATACAATGATGCACGTTATGGTGACAAAATACCAAATGAGTCTATCTTGCAAAAGTTATTCGATAAATTTGTAGCGAAAAAATAATAGATCATACAGAAAAGACTAAAATCAGGAAAACTTCTTGATTTTAGTCTTTTTATCGTTATGTCTTATTGTTAACTGGATAACCGATTCGTTATTCCACAGTGTATTTCTGTATTAAATGAGCAGCAATTTTATTTCCATGGAAACGTCCGGATTCTATGAAGATCTCATTCGCATCTTGCTTACGAGAAACGACCACTCCTGCAAGATAAATTCCAGGTACATTACTTTCCATCGTCTCCTCATTAAAGGTTGGATGCCCTTCTGCTTCAATGGTTACTCCAGCAGTGGTTAGGAATGGTTGATCTGGATGGAAGCCTGTTAGCGCAAGTACAAAGTCGTTCTGGAGCGTAACGATACCTTCGGGAGTATTTACCTCAATATGATGATTCGAAATCGATTGAACTTGAGCCTCTAATAATAATTGTATAGATCCTTTTTCTACTTTTGTTTCAAATATAGGTCGTACCCAAGCTTTGACACTTCTAGATAACTCAGCTCGGCGATAGATCACCGTTACATTTGCGCCAACTCGTTCTAGTTCTAACGCTGCATCGATGGAAGAGTTACTACCACCGATAATGGCAACGTTTAGACCAGCATAAGGATGTGCTTCACGGAAGAAATGACTTACTTTAGGTAAATCTTCGCCTTCAATACCAAGCAAATTCGGATGATCGAAATAACCAGTAGCAATGATGACGTTATCTGCACGATATTGTGAAGGTTCATTATAATGATCAATAGCGTCAAGAATAAAGTGGTTGTCTACCTTAGTAATTTTTGTAATGGACGTATAAGGCTTAATACGTAACTTGTGACGTTGTGCAGCCATACGATAATAATTTAACGCTTCGAGACGAGAAGGTTTATCGTTAGGTGATGTGAATGGAATATCACCAATTTCTAATCGATCAGCAGTACTGAAGAAATTCATATATGTAGGGTATTGCGAGATCGAATGAACGACATTACGTTTCTCGATAATAAGTGGCGTTATGCCAACACGTTGTAGCTCTATTCCTGCTGCAAGTCCACACGGACCTGCTCCAATAATAATCGTATGTTCAATAATCATATGAATCCTCCTAAAACTTTTTGTAGCGTCTAGATGAGCTTCCTGTAAACAAAAAGTACCTCGAAAGCATAAACTTAAACTTTTTGTAGCGTCTAGATGTAGCTTCCTGTTACTTTCCTTCATCTATTGTACCCTTTCTAGAGAGGTTATTCCAGAGAAGAGCGATCAATTGCTTCTGCCATCGTTTTATCGGTTAAGTGGGCATATATTTGAGTCGTTTCAGGTGAAGCATGCCCCAATTGCTCTTGAGTTTTATATATATCGTTTCGCAAATAATAATCTGTAGCAAATGAATGTCTTAATTTATGAACCGATAAGTATGGTTTTCCAAAATGCGTCGCATACTTAATAACCATAGCTTGGATTGCTCGCTTTGTCATTCTCGAGCCTTCATTTTTCCCATTAGCAATTGCAAGAAATAATGCTTTTTCTTTTTTTGGTGCTTTGTAGCGGGATTCACGAAGTTCGAGATAAGCTTTCATATCTTCAATTGCGGCTTGACGGAAGTAGACAGGTGATTTGAACGATTCATCATTATCACCTTTACGAAATGCATAACAAAGTTTTTTCTTAAGATCTATATCATCCACGTTTAGATTCACAAGCTCAGATACACGTAAGCCAGAGTGGAGGATAAGACTAATAATGCATGAATCTCGAACCATATTTAACTGATAAGAATAAGTAGCTTGCTTGTTGCGAATGACCTCATTACCATAATCTACACGAACAAATGATAGAAACTCGTCAATCTCATTTTCTTGTAGAAGTTTCCCCTCGAGTTTGGCAGCTGTATCTTTAGGTTTATGAGTTCGTTTGATTGCAACTTTAGCCATTACATTACGTTTCAGAAGCGGGTAGAAGTCATCGTCTTCGGCAATTTGACTTAAGTAGTGAAATAGCGAACGAAGGGACGAAAGCTTACGCTGAATTGTGGTACGACTGTTTCGATCTTCTTTGTATGTAGAGAGATACATTTTGTAGCCATCGACTGATTCCATTTTTAATGTTTCTAATTCAAGTAATGTGATCTCATTCATCTTGGACGCTTCCGACAAACCTTCCGCTATTAGCCAATTAAAGAAGGTTTCGTAATCTCTTGTATATTCTAATAAGGAAGATGGTGATAAATCAGGTAATTTATATTGAATAAATTGCTCAACATACCAAGGCATAAGAGGAATTCGTCGATCAAGATCCGTACGATCTTTTTGTTTAAGTATATTCAAGTTTCTCATACCCCCTATTATTTGTTATGTCAATATTGTACCAACAGAATTAGTGAGGTACAATGATTTAAGCTTAGTTCGTAACGGTTCGGAAACAGGATTAGTTCGAATAGCTCAAAAAAAATATACCGCAGGAGGTGTTCGTAATGAAAGTTGAAATTTGGTCAGATTTTGTATGTCCATTTTGTTACATTGGTAAAACCAAATTCGAGAGCGCTTTAGCACAATTTGCTCATAAAGATAAGGTCGAAGTCATTTACAAATGTTTTGAACTTGATCAAGGTAAACATGCTAAAAGTTTAACAATTGGCTCATTAGCTAAGAAATATGGTATGACTGCGGAAAAAGCGAAGGAAATGACTCAAGGTGTTGCAAGTCAAGCTGCTGAAGTAGGCTTACGCTTTGAATTTGATAATATGCTTACCGCTAATACATTTGATGTACATCGTTTATTGCTTCTTGCTCAAGAAAAAGGCATAGCATCATCTTATGTAAATATAGTATTTGAAGCATATTTCACGAATAATGTTGATATCGAAGATCATGCTGAACTAATAAAGCTAGCAGTACAAGCTGGACTATCAGAAGAAGAAGTTCAAAGCGTACTTTCATCTGATCAATATGCGAGTGATGTTAGAGCGGATGAACAGCAAGCTAGCAGTCTTGGTATTAGTGGTGTGCCGTTCTTTGTACTTAACAATAAATATGCAATTAGTGGTGCGCAACCACAACATGTATTTTTAAATGCGTTAGAACAAACTTGGGCTGAAACTAATCCAACATTAGTCAATATTCAAGGTGATGATGAAGTAGGAATATGCGGTCCAGATAACTGTGACATCAAGTAAAACTTGAAGTATATACTTTCGAGATACTTTTTATATGCTAGAAGTATCTCGAGTAGATATAGCTCTAATAAATAGTTCTAGATCATGCTTTGGAGGTTACTTTTATCTACAAGAAGTATCCCGTGAAGTAATAAAATGTTTTAGGGGGATTATTCGTGTCTAAAGTGAATGTATACGTGGGTTCATATGCTGAAAGTCATGAAAGTGGAGTAGAAGTATTTACATTGAATGAACAGACAGGACAATTAACGAAAACAGACGAATATGTTGGTTTGTTAAATCCGACTTTTCTTAATGTAGATATTGAAAAGAAACAATTATACGCGGTTTCAGAAATTGAAAATGCGAATGGTAAGAAGTCTGGGGAAATTTCACATTTTTCATTAGACACGGAAGCTGGTACACTATCATTAGTAGAGAAAATGCCGACAGTTACTGGTACGACATGTCATGTGCAGCGTGATCAAGCTGACAAATACTTAACTGTAACGAGTTATCATCTTGGGATGATTGGCTTAGTTTCATTGAATCAAGATGGATCGCTAGACAAAGTAGTGGATGAGGCGCAACATATCGCTACTACAGCTGACCCAGACCGCCAAGACAATGCTGTACCACATCCACACTCTAGTTTTTATAGTCCAGATGGTAAATATCTATACGTAGTAGATCTAGGCTTAGATGCAATTATTGGCTATAAAGTAGATCAAGTGAATGGGAAGCTTATTCAAGTCAATATAACGAAGCTTGCGGCTGGTTCTGGCCCTAGACATCTGACATTCCATCCTGCTGCGCCTTATGTATATGTAATTAATGAATTAAATTCTACTACTACTGCATTCAAGTACGAGGAATCAACAGGAGAGTTAACTGAAATTCAGACGATTTCAACGTTACCTGCTGACTTTAATGGAGAAAGCTATTGTGCTGAAATTACAATATCCACTGATGGTAGATTTGTATATGGCTCTAACCGTGGACATGACAGTATCGTTGTATACGAAGTAAATGCGAATGACGGAACATTGACGGCTATTCAATATATTTCTACATGCGGTGGTCATCCACGACACTTCGCATTAACTCCTACTGGTGAATACTTATTAGTGGCAAATCGCGATGGTAACAACATTGTAACGTTCAAACGTAATACAAACAGTGGCTTACTTGAGAACATCGGTGTAGAAGTACACTCCACAAAACCAGTTTGTGTCGTTCCAGTCATTGTGTAACAAATACCAAAAACATAAAATCAACAAGTTGAAAATCAACTGTAAGTGAAGGGACTCATTCAAGCGTGTCAACTACGAATACAACATCAGAGCTTAAACCAACAAAAATTTTAAAATGCAAAAATGCGGAATGTAAAGCATGGGTTAGAGAAGAATTTGCTCAAGAGGACCAAACTTGTCCGATTTGCAAAGGACCTATGATGAGAAGTATGCGTCATTTACCTGCTGTACAGAAAAAAATGCCGCGTCAACCACGTAAACCGAAAAATGAATTTGATATTTAATATAGGATAAAAAGGCTGGTCATGCTCAACTAAGAGTGTGACCAGCCTTTTCTTAATGTTAAAAATACTTAACTACATAAATGATTAATAGAATTAACTAACTAATTTCAATCCGATTACTGATGCTATAATGACAGCAATACATAGTAGTCGAGCTATACTTTTTGATTCTTTATAGAAGATGATACCAACGACAGCACTACCTGCTGCACCGATTCCGGTCCACACTGCATAGGCTGTACCCATAGGTAGCTGCTCAAGTGCTAAAGTAAGGAACAAAAAGCTTAAGCCAAAACCTAAAGCCATAATTAGAATGTTAATGGCATTAACTTTCTCGTTAAGTTTATTAATACCTGCTACACCTACTATTTCAAATAATCCTGCGATAATAACGAAAAACCAACTCATTCATTGCCCTCCTTAGCATGCATCGTATCTTGCTCTTTGGACGGAGAATCATGAGATACTAATTTTAAACCGATAACGCCAAGTAATAACGTAGTTAGAAGTGCAATTTTACCCCAATGTACTGGCTCTCCGAATACAACCATTTCAGCAACTACAGTTCCAGCAGCACCAAGCCCAACGAATACTGCATAAGCTGTACTTGCTGGTAATTTGCTAGAGGTAAGGATAAGTAAATAGAAACTAATAATAATAGCTATTGTGGTGCCAAACCATTGAAGTGGGGTAGACGAGTATTTCAGACCAGAGACCCAGAACACTTCGAATAACCCTGCAAACACGACGATAGCCCAATATTTATTTTCTGGTTTTTTCAAGTGGAATCCTACCTTTCTTTCTGACTAATTCTAGACGGTTATTTACAATGTACTTGCCGTCATAGATGTAATTTCAACAGTTGCAATTATAGCAATCAATAAATGGTGACGCAATAATTGTATGAAATAAGTAATGGATAGGCGAATTAATATTGTAGCTCATTTATGATATGATAGATGTATCTAATATAAATGAAAAGGATTGTACATATGAAACGATTCAAGAAATTTTATATAGAAACCACGAGTATTTGTAATCTATCATGTTATTTCTGTCCTCCTACAGAACGTGCGAAGGGCTTCTTGTCGGTGGAAGATTATCGTCATACATTATCGCAAATAAAGCCATTTACTGATTATATTTATTTTCATGTAAAAGGTGAACCACTACTGCATCCGAAAATTGATATTTTACTAGATATCGCTCATGAAGAAGGATTCAAAGTTAATATAACGACTAACGGAACACTTATTAATAAAAATCGAGAGAAGTTACTTGGTAAGCCTGCACTACGGCAAATGAACTTCTCATTACATAGCTTTGATGGGGATCCAGGCAATCGTGATCTGAAAAAGTATTTAGCAGATATATTAGATTTTGTAGAAGAGGCAAGAACAACTTCAAAGATGATCACTTCATTCCGTCTATGGAACTTGGCAGAAGATAATGAAGTGAATATTGAAAAAGAACGAAATCGTGAATTGCTCGAAATGATTGAATCTGCATTTCAATTAGATTATAAAATTGAAGAATACTATTTACCAGGAACAGGTTCAGGACTGAAAATTGCTGATCGTGTATACTTGAATCAAGACCCTCAATTCCGCTGGCCAGCACTAGATGAGGAAGAAGATGAAGGAGTAGGCTTCTGTCATGCGCTGCGTAATCAAGCAGGTGTACTCATTGATGGTACTGTTATTCCATGCTGTCTTGATGGTGAGGGTATATTGAAGCTTGGTAATGTTCATGAACAACGGTTTGACGAGATTATTGAGGGTACAAGAGCAACGGCAATCTATGATGGGTTCTCGAAGCGACAAGCTGTGGAAGAGCTTTGTCGTAAATGTGGATATCGCAAGCGGTTTGGATAATATAATATCCTAATAGATCACGGTGCTTGCCATTGTGGTCTTTTTTCATTTTAGAGAAGGTGAGTATTAGTTAATAGCATTAATGAATATTTCGTAAAGTAAGTAACCAAAAGCGAAGAGAAACGTATGGAAGATTTATAACTGTAGGAGTCTTAAATGCGAAATGTCGAAATTCTCCTTAATGAAGTGTTATGGAATGATAGAATGAACTAAAATATGTTGGATAATTATTTATTTTGTATTAAATGGATATTATATATAGATTGTACTTAAACAATTAACAGTATTTCGGGGTTTGAACCGGAGATCATTGAAAGGAATGAGTGAGATGAAACATCCTTTTCATCTGAAAGCGGTATGGAATGATGGACGTAACAGTGAGGGACATATAGAAGCAGGTGGGTTAAAAACAACAATTTCAATTCCGCAGGAAATGGGAGGTCCAGGAACAGGTACCAATCCTGACGAAATGCTCTTGGGGGCAGCGTCGACTTGTTATCTGATCACTCTGGCAGCAATGCTTGAACGTGCATATATTACACCACAGCATCTGACATTGGAATCTGAAGCGATTGTGGATGTGACGAATAACGTGTTTACGTACGAACGGATCGTACATAAACCACTAATTGTGCTCCAAGCGGATGCAACAGATGCTGAATTGACGAAGGCTGAAAGGCTGGCACATATGGCAGAGGAGTCCTGTATGATCTCCAGAGCAGTTGCCGGTAATGTCTTGATAGAGACACGGCCTATTATTGTAAAAGAAGGGCTTATTAGTTGAGGACCAATCACTTTAAGGTGAATGGTCAAGTTATCATTTCGTTCATATTCAATAGCAGAAGATTTAAGTAATAAGAATGGCATTGTAACGTAATAATGATTCTAAGAAACATATACTAGTTATAAAATAAGAAAGGAGTACAGAAATGATACAACTATCCATAACAGTTAAAAGTATTGGAAAACGCAAAGCTGCTCTGACACGTCTGCCTATTGAGCTATTACATACACCTCGAACATTAAGAGAGTTAATAGAGGCATTGGTAGAGTGGAATGTTCAGGGATTGCTGGAGCGCCAGCAAGAACAATACCTCTTTCCATATTTGGACGAGAAAGAGGTTCAAGATAGAGTCGAAAATGGTAAAGTTAGTTTCGGTGCCATCTATCATGACGGCAAACCCAATCTAGCAACTGCAATTGATACGGCTCTACTTGCCTATAGGGATGACTTGTATCGGGTATTTATTAATGATGAAGAAATAAAGATGTTAGATGAGCCTCTCTCATTAAAAGGCCATGATGACATAACCTTAATTAGACTTACAATGTTAGCTGGAAGCTACTGGTGAAGGGAGTTTGGACAATGACAAACGAAGAACATGATCAGCAGTATGAATGTTTTGTTCAGCAGCGTTTAGAGGGACTTCAAGGAGAACAACGTATTATTGGACAGATTTTAATGGATAGAAGCAATAACAAAATGATATCTAAAGATCATATTAAACAGTTTAATGACTTTCTGGAAAATCAAAGTGCTACTATAGATCAACTAATGAATGGATCGTTTCTAACTATCGCTAAACATTTGCTTCGAAATAGTTTAGGTAATGTATTAGATCATATCATTCAACATGCAATTGAGTACCCTTATGATAGAGGATATGCACGACGTCCATTTCGATCATGTTCACTGAGTAATCATTTGGAAATCATTACTGAAAAGATCATTGCTCTCATGATCATAGATAGATCCTCTTTTGATTTGTTTAACTATTTAACAAAATCGGATTATAAATTTCATTATTATATTAATAAGATCATTGGAGATATCATTAGCTATGAGTTAGATCAAGGTAATGCACAAATCATAGATTCTTTGAAAACAATTATTTATGGAGATAACCAAACTGCTCTCCTACGAAACGAAATGATCAAAGGTATTTTCATGAGTCATAAAGAAGATATGTATCACATGATAGGTGAACTGTTAATAGCTGCAAGGCTTCAAGAAGGTTTACGTCAAAGCATTGTTGAGACAATGGACGAAGGAACAGTTGGAGCTTACTTATATATGCTGAAGATTATTATAGACGAAGGATATATCCGTTATAGTTCCGTGGTGCGAGGTCTTAGCGTTTGGCTTGGAATGGAACTAGAGGCTGCAAATCAGCGGGTTGTTGGTCGGTTAATCGTGCAAGCCTATAATGCACTTACCGAAAAGGATATACGTGAGCAATGGTTGAACAGCATTAACTCGAATGAGGTCTATATTGCACTTTGGGCGACAGCTGTATATGAGGAAACAGATTTGTACGCCAACATACAGCAGTTAATGCAGCATGGACAACATTATCAAAAAATTATTGCGATGTACATATTATCGAATAGCCGAAATAGTAAACTGTCTTTGCAGTTAGCTAGAGAAAATTTAGCTGCGAAAAATGCTGAATTGCAATACTGGGTATTGACAAACTACTGCTATCATTATCTACCAATATGGCGCAGGCCAGGTACAACAGCAGAAGATATTACAATTACATTTGAGCGTGTTGAGATACTGGAAAATAAAGTTGAAAGGCAACGTGATTTTGACCTTTTGTTAGCAATGTTTGATGGGATGGTACAGCAGTATAGTGCTACTTCCAAAGCATTAGAGTTCATACATGTACAATTCACTTCTGAGTTACCTGTAACCAAAATGCTTTATCTAGCCGCATATGATATGGACAGTACGTGGATTGCAGAGCTTATTGCTAGAAAAGATAAACTTTCCCCTAATATGCGTGGAGAATTATTATCACATTTCATGGTTGATAAGGACAATCCAAACATTCGAGCATTTATTCTAGATAGCTTATCCGACAAAAGTATGACCAATCGTGAGTTGGCGCTTGAACAAATTAAAAAAATGAAGCTATCTGAAAATGAACTGTTGCCAATAGAAGCGTTGTTAAAGCTAAAATCGGGTTCGTTAAGACAAAACACTATTAGTGTACTTATGCTTCAGCCAGAAGAAAGACTCATTACTTCCTTAACGAACTTGCTAAAAGCAAAAAATGAACAACAGAGATTAGCTGCCTTGGAGGTTATTAGCGAGTTTGTTATAGATGAAGCTAAAGCAGAACAGTTAGAACGATTAATACCTTTAGCAGATCTTATTGCAGATCCAACTGCAAAGGAAAAGGCATTACTTAACAAGCTTATAAGTACAAAAGGAACGAGTAGGGCAGATGGCTTTGGATTATTTGATCCGAAAGGTACAGAGTCGTGGCTTCTGGAAAAGAAATACATTGGAGAGTTTTTATTTCAAAAGGATATATTTACATTAAACTTTGACAAGATTGAAAGCTTTATAGTGGGTTTGGATCAACTTGTACATCAGCATCGTGATGTTGAGTATGTGTCGGAGTATTATTCTGGTTACAAAGATACACTCTTAATCGGAACTCATTTGCGAGAGACACATTCATATAATCATAATCCTCATAGTGATGAACCTTTTTCTAAGTTGAAGCACTATCCATTGCACGAACAGTGGAGCGAGTATTTACAGCAGAGTAACTTGAATCCTAAAGAGCTCATGCAGTTATACTATATATCAATATTGGATGAACTGGATAATACGTTGGACAGATTCTACAGCTATTATTCAGATTCAGAACTGGAATATCACGAGTTAAGAAACCACAAGTTGCTGGAAGATTGGCGTAAGTTATTTCTAGCAGAAGTGTATCCACTGGAGCTAATATTGAAGGTTCAGTCTGCATTAAACAAATTAACATACAATAATCAAGTCAGTCGTCTATTACAAGCCTACTTCTACGATAGTACCAAAGCAGATACTTTTGCTTTGGCGGAACTGGCTATTATTAATTGGATTCAACAAATAGATCAACAAGAACACAAAGATAAGTTATTCATATTTGAATTACTTACCCGCCCATGGTTGCAAATCCTTCGTTCTCGTGTATATGATCATGATTCATTTAAAGAGTTTTATCATACTGTATTTTCGTATGATCAGCTGTTAGATGAACCAGATCGAAGTACCTCATTTGTATTTGAAGAGCAAATTCGTGCTTTTGAGGAAGACATCATTGGAGAAAAGCAGTTGTATAAGGCATTACTTGATAGTGGTGATAGTACTAGTTATTTGAGTGACATTACGGCATCAAAGTTAGGATCATTAGAGGATCGTCCTAAACTATTATCTATTCGTAATACCGTAGTAAATCGTATTGTCAGTATTGAGCTTTTACGAGGAGATATGGCGACAGATGTAACACCATATGTAACTAGTCTTCGAAAAATTGAAGGTATGAATTATTTCGTTCAACTGCTAGCAGCACTGGATCAGGATGCTTTCGTTCGAGGTTATGTATATAGCTACCATGGTAGTTTAACTAAGAAAGAAGCTTTCAGTCATTTATTGAAAAATTGTTATCCTAAAGCAGGTGAGGATTCTGCGCTTCTTCATACATTGCTTCAAGATTATTCTAGTGTGACTAATAGAAAGTTGTTGGAAGCTGCAATGTATGCACCACAATGGATTGATATTGTTGCACAGTATTTGGATTGGAATGGGTTGCGAAGTGCAGCATGGTATTTCCACGCTCATATCAATGAAAGTTTCTCGGCAGAAAAGGAAACTGTCGTTGCTCATTTTTCTCCAATTTCACCTCAGAACTTTAATGATGGGGCATTTGATATAGATTGGTTCAAGGAAGCATATGCAACATTGGGAGAAGAACGGTTTAACATGTTGTATGAGTGTGCGAAATACATATCTGCAGGTGCTAATCATCGACGTTCTCAATTATTTGCAGATGCTACACTTGGAAAACTCAAGCTTGAAGCAATGCATTTATCTGTTACTGATAAAAGAAATAAGGATCATTTGCTAAGTTACAGCTTAATTCCACTTTTAAGTGATAAAGAGCAGGATTTGCGCAAACGCTATGACTTTATCCAGCAATTTCTATTACAAAGTAAGAAGTTTGGTGCTCAGCGTCGAGCAAGTGAAGCGATCATATCTCAGATTGCATTAGATAATTTGGCTCGTAATGCGGGCTATAAAGACGTTACTCGCTTGAAGTGGGATATGGAAGCACGTAAGATAGATGAGATGAAGGTCTACTTCGAACCGCACAAACTTGATGAAGAAACGACTGTACAATTAGTTGTAGATGATGAAGGGCAAGCGGATATTCAAATTTATCGAAAAGGTAAAGAACTTAAATCCATTCCTGCAAAGTATAAAAAAGATGAATTTATTACAACACTAAAAGAAATGAAGTCAGAGTTGATTGAGCAGTATCGCAGAGCTCGCAAAGAGCTAGAGCGATCGATGGAATTAAGCAATAGTTTTACTTGTAATGAATTAGTAGGTTTGGTTAATAATCCGGTGATCCGCCCATTAATCAGCTCGTTAGTATTCAAAGTCGGTGATCAGCTAGGGTATTTCGATGGAGAAGAATTATCGCTACGCGATGCATCTGGTAAGCATACGACATTAAAGGTAGATGATTATCTACTAATTGCTCACCCAGTACATTTATATGAAAGTGGACAATGGAGTAGTTTCCAACGTGATCTATTCGAGCGCCAGCTTAGACAGCCTTTCAAGCAAGTATTCCGTGAACTGTATATGCCTAATTCAGATGAGCTTCATCATGTTACTCATTCTCGTCGTTATGCTGGATATCAAGTACAGCCGAAAAAAACGGTTGCACTTCTGAAGAGCAGACAATGGACAGTTAGCTACGAGGAAGGATTGCAGAAGGTATTCTACGCTGAGAATTTAATTGTAAGTCTATATGCTATGGCAGATTGGTTCTCGCCTGCAGATACAGAAGCACCTACACTTGAAATCATACAATTTATGAATCGATCCACCTATGAGCATGTGTCATTAGACAAAGTACCACCAATCCTATTCTCAGAAGTGATGAGAGATGTTGATCTTGTGGTGAGTATAGCACATGTAGGTGGTGTAGATCCTGAAGCTAGCTTAACTACGATTGAGATGCGTCAAGCGATCGTACAAGAGTCAGTACGACTGATGAGATTGTCCAATGTTAGATTAGATGGTAGTTACGCACACATTACTGGAAGCTTAGGTGAGTATGCTGTTCATTTGGGAAGTGGGATGGTTTACAAGCAAGCTCTAGGAGCATTGCATATTATTCCTGTACATTCTCAACATCGAGGACGTATATTCTTACCATTCCTTGATGAAGACCCAAAAACAGCGGAAATTATGTCTAAAATTGTTCTATTGGCAGAAGATACGAAGATTAAAGATCCGCAAATTTTGATGCAATTACAGAAATAGGTTGCTTAAAATAGCATCACTGAAGAGACATCACTAAAGATTTGTTATGTAAAGTTTTCTAAATGAACATGAAAGAGAATAAGCCGGAGCGTGATTGGATCATGTGCTTCGGCTTATTTGTATTTTATTAGTATTGTATTAATCAAAACGAGCTTAGCATGGGACATAGGAGAGAAAAATGTTATAACGAGTCCTTCATAACACTATGAAGGAAACAGTGCATATCCTCAAATGAGATTCAAAGCACAATAGCCTAATGCCGAGAATACTTTATAGAAAAAGGGGGTTTTTCTAATGATTAGTGTTAACGAACTAAGTCTTGTGACGAAAGCATATCTAGATACGTACTTTAAAATACTTAATACCATGATTAGGGAAATGACAAGTGTACATCCCACTAATAGTATTTCAGATATCTTTATTAGGCAGATGATCCCACATCATGCTGCAGCAATTGAAATGTCTAAAAACATATTGCGATACACTACCAACCTGGAGTTGCAAAATATAGTATTGAACATTATTGCAGAACAAACAAAAAGCATTGCGAACATGCAAGCGATGCATCAGAGGTGCAGTTTATTTACAAATACTAACTATGAAATATCTCAGTATATGAATGTATTCAAAGAAGTATCTGAAACGATGTTCCACGAAATGGGTACAGCGCCAATTACTAATGGTGTAAATGGAAATTTTGTGAGAGAAATGATTCCACATCATGAGGGAGCAGTACGTATGTGTAACAACGTACTACAATTTAATATCTGTCCGCCGTTAAAGCCGATTCTTCATGCTATCATAATTACCCAAACGAAAGGAATCAAGCAGATGCAGCAGTTGCTAGTGAGCTTGGAGGGTTGTTGAATAGTGAAATGAACATGAAATTAATTAATTCATGTTCATTTATTGGATATTTTGTTGTGCAGTGAGAAATTTGGATCATAGCTGATATTTTGTGTAAGAGAGAGGTTAAAAGTTGCTTATTAGTGTTACATTTTTCCTAATGGTAGCATGCATCAAGTTAGAGAGTGGATCACTGAATCTTTTTGAGGAAATAGCTGTGAATGCCTCTTTCTTAAACAGCTGGTATAAACTGTTATAATGAACAAAACCCAAACAGCTTCAATTCGTAGTAATTGGAGTCGTTTGGGTTATTTCTTTTTCTGGAATATCTTTCTAGGACTACCTTCGAGTAGTGGGATGCTGAAACGGGATTCTTTATTTTGATAACTCTACAAAACCTTCTCCAAATACATCTCTTACATCATGAATGGTGAGGAATGCTTCTTTATCCACTTTTTTAACAATTTTCTTGAGTGTGGATACTTCCTGTTTGCTAATTACAATATAGAGCACTTCTTTTGGCTCCTGGCTATAGTATCCTTTTCCTTGCAGAACAGTAACGCCTCTGTTCATGATCAAGTTGACCTGTTCGGCGATTTTGTCTTGCTGCACGGAGATAATTGTGACTGCTTTTTTAGGGTTAAGTCCTTCAATAATAAAGTCCATCACTTTTGTGCCGACATAAAGCATGATGATGGTTAACATAAGTTTCTCTATCCCGATAATGAAGAAAGAGGAAAATACAACGATTAGATCAAAAAATAGGAGGGCGTAACTAATATTCCAATTGAGATATTTGTTAGCAATTTTTGCGAGAATGGTTGTACCTGCTGTACTGCCACCAACCCGGATGATCATCCCAATACCTGTTCCGACAAGTATACCTCCAAATATCGCATTCACTATTAATTCACTGGATTGAATATTCCAATCGTGAGTAAGGTGTAAAAAAATGGAATTCAGCAATACAGCAATAATTGTATAAATAATCATCTTTTTATCAAGAAATCGATATCCGAAAATTAGTAATAAAGAATTCACTATTAAGCTGACTAGACTGGGAGACCATTGGAATAAATAATAAAAAATAATGGAAACCCCTGTAACTCCACCTTCTCCAAGTTCATTGGGAATGACAAATACGTTGACTGCTAGGGCAAACAGAAATGATCCTAGTACTAAATAAAATAAATCTTGAGTTAGTTTCTTTACCATCGTTACCATCCTTACATTTTGCAATAATCAAAATACTATATCTCATACTAATGAGTTTAGGCAATCTCTTTTTTTCAAAGACTATAAACTTATAGAAATTTATATAACTCTAGTAAATTATGAATATGCATAGTTCTGTATAAAAGAAAACATAAAAGTTGGGGTTATGAAAAAGAAGGGGCATTATGTTAGGAGGGCTCTTTTAAGCTTGATGGATAGTAGGTTAAAATGGGCAAGAAATGGCTTAGGGCAGCAAGAGGGAATTGGCTAGAGAAAAGAATAATAAAAAAATACTAATAAATGAACTTTTTACAATACTAGATACTCTTATAAGCGAGAGAGGTGAAAAGATGAATGTAGTAAGGCTAGTGAAGAAAGCCAAAAGAGGCGATAAAGAAGCATTACTTCAACTGATCATGTCGCAAAAAGATACTTATTATAGACTTGCCTACGCCTATACTGGGAATAAGGAAGATGCATTAGATGCTATGGAAGATATGATTGTAATCCTCTATGAAAAGGTACAACAACTTCAGAAAGAAGAATCCTTTTATAGTTGGAGCAAAACGATATTAGTAAATTGTTGCAAAAGTTTGCTTCTTAAGCGTAATAAGTTGCTCCTAATAGATGATTTGAATGTTATTGAAAATAATGAATTATCTAATGCTAATAGAGTTGATCCATATCGGAAAAGTGATCAACAGATAGACTTGCAGTCATTATTATTGCATCTTAATGAGTATCAAAGGGAAGCGATTCAACTCAAGTATTTTCATGATTTCGACAATCAAACTATAGCAGAGATTACAAAAGTCTCAATAGGAACTGTGAAATCGAGAATATTTGAAGGGTTAAAGAAATTACGAGAAAAGTATGGGGGTGATGTTCATGAATGATATCGAAAAATTGTTGAACGAAGAGCATAATCGCATGGATTCCATAACAGCACCAGAAGAACTAGAATCAAGATTACGCAATGCTTTAGATAAGTCTGCGCAAAAGAAAACAAAAGGTTATAGAAAGGTATGGAAGGTCGCTGCGGCTGTATTAATCATGACTTCCATCGTTAGTTACAATTTTAATGCGTTTGCTTATTATGGAAAAAAGATATTTGGATTTGATGCTCTTATTGACGGTACATTACTGGATCTTAATGAAGCGGGGATGGGTCAAAGTGTAGATGTAAGAACAACGCTACTTGACGGCACAGAACTAATGATAGATGGGATCATGTCGGATGCAAATCAATTTATTATGTACTATACATTATCTAATCCGAATGGAATAAATGATACGATTGATCTCTTTAGTAGACCTCATATTACAGGTTTTTTAACGGATTCAAATTTCAATTCAGGTACGTCAATAATCAATGACGATCAAACCGAAATAAGAGGGATGATGAGTTTCGATCCTGTAAGTCCCTTTTCAAAGAAATTAACACTTTCTTACTGGCAGAATGCGACCACTAATGGAATGAGTGAAGATAGCATTACATTTGACTATTATCCGGATAAAGCGATGCAAACTGAAATTAAGCAAAAGATTAATAAGAGCTTTAAGGTAGACCAAGGCAAGATTACTTTTAAGTCAATCACTGCTACACCAACGATGACATTGATTAAAGGGACGATGAATGTAGATAACTTTGATAGAGTAAGTTCAGCGTTAGATGGGATCGAATTAATTGCTAATGGTAAAGTGATTCCGATGATAGGTAGTGGTAGAACAACATCGTATAACGGGACCACGTTTGAGATTAAATACGATGTACTGCCGAAAGAACTTGAGTCATTACAATTAGTTATGAATAAGTTTGTTGGGTATGAGAAGCTCAAAGCTAAATATTCGTTAGATATAAATAAAACGGAGTCATTAGTGATAGGTGAAAAGAAGATGAGGGTTAACAATATCTCTACAACTTCTGAAGGAGTAGAAATAACGATTGCGACAGATGAGGAAGTGATGCTTGATGGGGTATCCATAGAAACGAGTGATGGAGTAGTTCCATTAAATACAACAGTAAGGCAGGATATGATAAAACAAGCTGATGGTACATTAATGAAGGAACGAACGTTACTTTTTGATACTACGAATGAACCACATTATATATTAATTGAAGGTATGCATTACATGAAGTCTTACAACTACGAAATTGAAATTTCAGTAAAATAACTAACTAAAAAAGAGAAATCGAGGAAGTGTTCTTGGAGCTGGTGCAAGAATACTTCCTCGTTGTTCACTTTAATATAATATTTACCTCTTGATAGTAACACCATCCAAAATCATACTTAGCAATTCGATGATTATTAATTAGCATAAGAAATTATTTATTTTCAAGGTCTATAAGTATCCTCTTAGAAGGATATAGTATATGTAAATGAGGTAATACTTCCAAATAATGATCAAAACTACTCTAGAAAGCAGGTTAAGAATAATGGCAACACAAAAGCAAGACAAGAATGGCTCACCAACAGATATGTTACGTCCTTACCCTGTGCCCAATAGACCTTGGGTAATGCATCAGACATGGAACGATGTATTATTTGCACATTGGCCCATTCCAGTTGAAAAACTCCAGTCAATTGTTCCGAACTGCTTACCACTCGATACGTATGATGGACAAGCATGGGTAAGCGTTGTAGCATGTGGGATGAGTGGGGTGAGACCTCGATTTTTACCTGAGGTTCCTTATTTGTCTCAATTTCCGCAAATTAATGTAAGAACCTATGTTACTTTGAACGGAAAACCAGGTGTGTATTTCTTCAGCTTAGATGCAGATCAGTCTATTGTTGTAGAGTTAGCGCGACTTAGCTTTAAACTTCCGTATTTCCGAACAACAATTGTTTATAAGTCAGACGAGCATCATAATGTGAGTTATTTCAGTACTAGAGAAGACTCGCGAGCGAGTAGAGAACAATTCAAAGCAACCTATCGTCCAATTAGTGAGGTAAGGTTAAGCGAACCTGGTTCTTTAGAGTATTGGCTGACTGAGCGATATTGTCTGTACAGTGTAGATACAAAGGGGAGAGTCTACCGTGGTGAAATTAATCATTGCCGATGGCCACTACAGCATGCAGAGGCTGAAATCGAAGTAAACTCATTGCTTTCTTCATATGGGATTACATTGTCAACAAGTAAACCGCTTCTCCATTTTGCTAAAAAGCTACATGTACATGCATGGTTGATTGAAGCTTGCGAAACTGAAAAAAGACAATAAAAAAGAGCATCCCTCACAAACGAAGAGGAATGCTCTAACTGTAAACGACTTATTTACCTTAATCTATCTTTGCTCCATAAGAAAGAGCTAGATAGACCGCTTGTTCTCTGTCTAATCGAACACCTTTAACGTTAATTGACATGAAGTTAACGCCATCCATGTTGGCACCACGTAGATCCGCTCCAGTTAATTTGGCATTCGTCAAAGCTGTTCTCGTAAGATCGCTGTTTCTTAAGTCTGCTTTTTGCAAGTTTGCATCTGTAAGATCAGCCTCATAAAAACGAACCCCTCGCAAATCTTGTTTCTCAAAACGAGCTTGTCTTAAATTCGTGTAGGACCAGTCACCGGTTATGATTGAAATTCCATCCATACGAGTTTTAATAAAACTTGATCCGGTCATTTTACAATTATTGAACTTAGAAACGAATAGATTGGCTTCATCAAATATACAGTTCTCAAATGCTGATTCCGTATGTATCGAACTATTTAATGATGCACCATTGAAGCTACATTCAATGAAGCGGCAATTACTCGTATTAATTTCTTCCAAAGAGGCATCTACAAATGTACAACGTTCAAACGTGCAGCGAATTAAATCTCCATCATTTAAATCTTTATGATTAAAATTTACCCCAGTATAGTGTTGATCAATATATTCAAACATACGGTACCTCCAAATTAGATGATGTGTTAAGTACTATATCGATATTAATAATAATTTTCAAGTAAAATTTATAACAAATCTCTACGAAAATTGGAAAGGTAAATATCCTTTTTAATAACTAACATTTACTTGTTATAATCTTGTAATAATCATTAACATACACTTGAAAGATGAATAGAAAACTAAAATTCATATGACCATTTTTCTGAATTTTGGTGTACTATATACAAATACATAAATTATACATCTTGGGAGGATTTAGAGAACATGAATGTCAAAAAGTTATTTCTTAGTACAATGATTGTTGTTTTATTGTTATTACCGACACCAGTATTAGCACGCTCATGGACAACCGTACCAGAGGCAGATTGGAGCTATACTGCCCCTAACAATGAAGACCAGTATGCGTATATAAGTCAGTACACCTCAGTGATTCGCAACAGCAATTTATATTATTTTTCAAATGACAAAATGCATATTGTGAACACGAATACAGGTAAACACAAAGCTAGCATTGACTACTTGAAAAATTCGAACTTATTATATTCGTTTTTTGGTTCATTAGCTCAAGTTGATAATAAAGGCAATGTATATGCTATTACAGCAACGAGAGATAGTGAAGGTGTTTATGCTTACAAACTTACTGCCTACAATGATGTTGGTAAGAAGTTGTGGGAGAAACCTTATAAAGAGAAGATCAGATCTATCTCAGGCGTACTTATTTTAGATAATGGCTCTATCATGACGTATTTAGAAACAGGATCAGAAAGATTTGTTACTTATACGTATGATACAAAAGGTAACTTGAAAACGAAGAAAGAATGGAAGAGTTACATTGACGGTTATCAAAATGGTTACTTTACAACGATAACTGTTATAGGGAAGCAAAAATCTCGACTTTCATATTACGATGATTCCATGAAATTGAAATTCACACAAGATTTTAATTTTAGCGATGGTTACTATTCGGGAATTACGACCGATGGTCTTGTTATTTATTATAAATACAATAGTACAACAGATAAGACAACATACTTTGCAAAAGATTCTACAGGAAAGAAAGTATGGAGTAAGGAGCTTTCTGGACAAGCTGGTCGAGACACGCTCTATGATGATCATCATCCAGGGAAAGGTACATTTAAAAGCTATTTTGGGGGAACAGTAGGAAATAAGTTTTTCCTAATTGATTCCAAAGGAAAAACCCAACAGCTAACGATGGGTGATCATAATTTCCAAACCGCAGATGATCAAACGGTCATGTTGCAGAATGACAAAAAATTAGAAATCTATAAGGCATCTGATTTATCGCTTCTTCATTCCATGAAATTAACAGAAACGAACAAAGGTGATCAATTTTTATATACTGGCTCAGGTATTGTATATCGAATCGATAGTAAAAATGAGATCTCCAAAATAAATATCGCCGATCCAGCTGTAGGTGTTTATATTAATGGTGTTAAGCAAAGCTATGATGTTTCACCACAAAACATCAATAACACGATTATGGTGCCTCTTAGAGGGGTTGTAGAAGCACTTGGAGGGAAGGTGATATGGCAAGATGGCGGGGTGAACATTCAATATGGCGAGAAACAAATCGTTATGAAAGTTAATCAAACCAAAGCAACGATCAATGGTGAGTCATATATGATGAGTCAAGCACCTGTTATCTATCGTGATGCTACACTTATCCCACTTCGATTTTTAAGTGAGGCATTAGGGGCAAAGGTCAAATGGGTACAAGAAGAAAATAATGTATACATTGAATTATAATGACTATTGTGAAAGTGATAGTATAAAACGAGCTCACCCTTTAATGAGGGAGGAGCTCGTTTTATTGTTTTAGCTATTTCATAATTATGCCTAATAGACCGACGAATGAAGTGGCTTGTTGTGGAGCGATGATACAACCTGCAAGATCTTCAATATCTACTTGCAATCCATCAAATTCACAATTACTTAGATCGACTCCGTTCAACTTCGTACCCGAAAATAAAACTTGGTCAATATTACACTGTGATAATGATAGTTTTTGTACCGTTGAATGGTAAAAGTCAGAGCTAATAAGAGAACAACCTTCAAAATTTACGGATTTAAATGTTGAGAATCGGTAGACGGAGTAATCACCAACACAATTATGTAATGATACGTTTTGAAATCTGCTTTTCGTGAAATCCGTTCCTATCAATTTACAATTATTGAATTGGACGCGATGAAGAAAAGAGCCAGATAAATCAACGTTAAATAAATCGCATTTTTCGAAGATGACATCTGTTAGTTCCATTTCCTGTAACGTGGACTCCATAATCGTCACATTGTTGAAGACCACTTTATCGAAAGATACTTTATTAGCATGCTGATCGTCTATCGTAATATCATTAATCGTGCCATTACTGAATTCATCTTTTACTTGTAAGGAGTATAACTCCCCTGTTAATTGGGGCAAAACCGCGGGGATTTTGGGTAATTCAATTTTGCTACTCATGTATACCTCCACAAAAATATAGTAGATTAGTTTGTCAATGTGTAATCTACTATAAAGATTGACCAAGTAATATACAAGCTTCAACTTGGTGTAAATATAATCAGTCTTTGTATAGAAGCAGTTTTAATTCATTCGTTATTTTTTCGGTGATCACGTAAGCTTCACCTTTAGGAGTCAGTAGTAAGCCGTTTTTTATGTTCACATCATCTGCAACATTCAAGTGATACTCCATAGGCGATCCAGCATTAAAAGTCACATCCATATGAAACAGAGGAGTGTACTCGGCTTCGCGTGTATCAATTAGTCCATAATTTATCGCATCTTCGAATACTTTTATTTCATGGACATCCTCAAATATCAGTTCAGGGAATGGTTCATTCATAAATTGATGACAAACCTCTGTACATGATATTACAATGGACTTTATTCTAGTTGAAGTCAGTAAATCATTAATAGCATTAACTAAATCTGTGTTTGACTTAAGGTGATAACCATTCACAGAGGTTGTGGAGAAATCCACACTTAATTCGTTGGCGGAGTAAAGGTTTACGCTATAAAGCGTTCCAACTGTGCTATCTGTTTCTTTATATATTGCAAGCGGAAGGGTAGAGACATCTTGAACCCATTGATTAATAATATCAGTTTGTCTGATTTCAAACAGATCTCCATTACCGCTTCTAATCGAAATATAATCAATATTATCCAATAGATCACCGTATTGCTTGGCAAGTGTAGTATCAGTTAGAGTCACTGTAGTATTATCTGTTGTCACTGAAGATGCTTTAGTACATCCACTTAGTACAATAAATAGAAAAAATAATAATAAACAGCTTCGCATATGAATAACCTCACTTCCAAAATATTACTTTCAATAATTAAACGTGAGTTTGTCCTATTATGTTGCAAACTAGAATTTAACCATCGTTGCTTCTACGGTCATCTAAATATTTACTTGCAGGTTTGCCATAAGTTCGTTTGAAAATTCTTTGAAAGTAACTAACGTCTGAGTATCCAAGATAATCCGAAATTTCTGTAATAGATAATACAGATTGGGAAAGCATATAAATAGCTGTTTTCATCCTAATCGAATGAATATACTCACTAATCGTTTGCCCTGTACCTTTCTTGAATAGATTCGCTACATAATTAGGACTGCGACGAATATAGTCTCCAAGATGTTCTTTCGTAATATGTTCGCGATAATGACTTTGAATATAAGTTTTCATTCGATCAATATGCATAATTGAAGCGGGAGCAAGCTCGCCACGATCCAACTCTCGCTGCCAAAGTGCTAATGTATCAAGTAGAAATGAGCTAACTCGCAAGCTTGTATAAGCATAGTCTTCGCCATGCTCATTCCAAATGGGCCGAAATGTTTCCATCGTTCTATCGAACAATCCAGATGATGAATGAGTCATAGTCTTAGTTTGTAGAATGGGGAGCATCTCATAAAGTTCATCTACAGCAGTAAATTGAAAGCTAAATTTCTGATGAATCGTTCGATGAGGTGTTTCCTCTATAATGGTCGTTTGCTGTGGAGTAAGGATGAAATCACCTTTACTCGCCAATATGGTCACATCGTTGCATGTAAAAGTACAACTGCCGTAAGTTATAATATATAAATGGTATTGTTTGGATTTGTGGCTTATCATTTCCTGCCAATTCATTCCTTGATCATGCTTTATTGTCATTCTCTCGATCATAATCGCACCTCGGTATACTATAGTACACCCATTATACTATATTTCATGTACTAGGTGCTGAAAAAGGAATACAATAAGTTTATTGGTTAACTGAATTAAGTATTTTGACACTAGAAATAACACATATCAGAAGGAGACTTATATGAGCCACACAAAAATCGTATGTACAATGGGTCCATCAAGTAATTCTATTTCAATCCTTAAGGAAATGATGATCGCAGGTATGAATGTTGCGCGTCTAAACATGGCACATGGAGAACTTGCTGACCATAGCGCTCGTATTCAATTAGTACGTGAAGCAGCTAACGCAGCTGGTAAAATCATTGCAACAATGATGGATATTAAAGGTCCTGAGATTCGTATTGCTACACTTGAAGAATCTAGCTACGAGTTAGTTGCAGGTGAAATCTTCACATTAACTACTGAGCCAATTGTTGGTAACGGTACTCGCGTTAGTGTGAACTATCCAGATATGACAAGTGTTATCAAGCCTGGTGATGTTATTCTTATTGATGATGGTCTGATTGAGCTACATGTGAAAGACGTTGAAGGTTCAAATATGCATTGTGAAGTAATGAACGGTGGAACGCTGAAACCTCGTAAAGGTGTGAACCTTCCAGGTATTAGTACGACTTTACCGGGAGTAACGGAAAGAGATATTATGCATATCGACTTCGGTATTAAAGAAGGAATCGATATGATTGCAATGTCATTCGTTCGTAAAGCTGAAGATGTATTAGAAGTTCGTCAAATTCTTGAAGATAATAATGCTTCACATATTCAAATCATTTCGAAAATCGAAAATCAAGAGGGTGTAGATAATCTTGATGCGATTATCGAAGCTTCTGATGGTATTATGGTTGCTCGTGGTGACCTTGGTGTAGAAATTCCTGCTGAAGATGTTCCAATGATTCAAAAGCAGATGATTGATAAATGTAATAAAGCTGGTAAACCAGTTATTGTTGCGACTCAAATGTTGGATTCAATGCAAGTGAATCCTCGTCCAACTCGTGCAGAAGTTAGTGACGTTGCTAACGCAGTACTTCAAGGCGCAGATGCTATTATGTTATCTGGTGAGTCTGCTGCAGGTAAGTACCCACTAGAATCAGTGAAGATGATGACGATGATCGCTGAACGTGCTGAGTCTACTGTTGATTATAATGATGATTACGCGAAGAAAATGAACGTTGAATCAACTTCTGTAACTGAAGTTATTTCTCAAGCAGTAGTAAATAGCTCATTGCAAATCAATGCAAAAGCAATTCTTACACCTACTGAAAGTGGTTTTACTGCTCGTATGGTATCTAAATATCGTCCAAAAGCTCCGATCATTGCGATTACACCGAATGAAAAGACTTTAAGAAAACTTACACTTGTTCGCGGTGTTGTACCAGTAAAAGGTGAATATGTAACGACAACAGACGATATGTTCAGTTCTGCTATTCGTAACAGTCTTCGTACAAGCCTTGTTGAAGCTGGTGACTTCGTAGTTATCTCTGCGGGTATTCCTACTGGACGTGCAGGTGCTACTAACCTTATCAAAATTCATCAAGTTGAATAGTTCATCTATATAATATATAGAAAGAGCAGTTACGTTCCGCAATCGTAGATTGCAACGTAACTGCTCTTTTCATATTCGTCGATGGTGTGATGAATCATTTACACTAAGTACAATTATTATTTTGCAAACTGTCCACCATACTGAATCTAAGCTTTATTAACGTGTTGGTAATGGCAATGCAGTCTGAGGATATTGATAATCATCACGATAGCAGTGCGTTGAATCGTCATAGAGAGATTGTGAGAGTTGATGAGAGATTTCAAATATCGGCAATGATGGTTCAATGTGTAATGTCGAACCGAAGAACGTACAATTTCTGAATTCGAAATCCATACAAGTGATGAGAATTACACAATCGGTAAAAATACAGTTCTTGAATGCAAAGCCGTCGAAGCAAATTGTTTCATTTTGAAAATGTTCATTCATGATCAAATTTAATTCCATAGTATAGTCACCTCAAAAGTTAATTAACCAGATTAGTTTCTATACTAACAAAGGTTAAGAACAATGTTTGTCGGTTTGTGGATGGCGTATTGCATATACTTATCGACAAATTTAGTGAAAGATTAGCAGAATTGATTTGGGAAAAATTCAATTAACAGTTGAGTCTGACCACTGATTACGCTTATAATATATCGAGATACGAACAAAGGATAGGGTGCTAAATGAGTATATTAAATGTTGAACGTCTAAGTCATGGTTTTGGTGATCGTGCTATTTTCAGTGATGTTTCATTCCGATTACTTAAAGGAGAACATATTGGTCTAATTGGCGCGAATGGTGAAGGTAAATCTACATTTATGAACATCATTACAGGAAAACTTCAGCCTGATGATGGTAAAGTAGAATGGTCGCGACGTATGCGCGTTGGTTATTTGGATCAACATGCCGTTCTTTCAAAAGGAATGACGATGCGTGACGTATTAAAAGGCGCGTTCCAATACTTGCTCGATATGGAGCAGGAAATGAACGATATGTACATGAAGATGGGTGATGTAACGCCTGAAGAGCTAGAAAAGCTACTTGAAGAAGTAGGTAATATTCAGGATACATTAACGAATCAAGATTTCTATCTAATTGATGCAAAAGTAGATGAAATCGCTCGTGGTCTAGGGTTAACAGATGTTGGTCTAGATAAAGATGTTAATGATCTAAGTGGTGGACAACGTACGAAAGTATTACTAGCGAAACTACTTTTGGAAAAACCAGATGTTTTACTACTAGATGAGCCTACGAACTATTTGGATGAGCAACATATTGAATGGTTGAAACGTTATCTTCAAGAGTATGAGAATGCATTTATTCTTATCTCGCATGATCTGCCGTTCCTTAATAGTGTAATAAACTTGATCTACCATATGGAAAATCAAAAGTTAGATCGTTATGTAGGTGATCATGATCATTTCCTTGAAGTGTATGAGATGCGTAAACAACAACTTGAGTCTGCTTACAAACGTCAACAACAAGAGATTTCTGAGTTGAAAGACTTTGTTGCTCGTAATAAAGCAAGTGTAGCTACACGTAATATGGCGATGTCTCGTCAGAAAAAGCTCGATAAGATGGATGTTATCGAACTTGCGAAAGAAAAACCGAAACCGCAGTTTAACTTCAAAGAAGGACGTACTTCTGGTAAGTTAATCTTTGAAGCTAGACAATTAGTTATCGGTTATGGTGAGCCACTATCTCGTCCGCTTGATCTGCGTATGGAGCGTGGACAGAAGATAGCTTTAGTTGGTGCTAATGGTATTGGTAAATCCACATTGCTTAAAAGTATTCTTGGTCTAATTCCTGCAGTATCAGGGGAAGTAGAACGCGGAGAGTTTCAACAAATTGGCTATTTCGAACAAGAAGCGAAAGACGCCAATAATAATACTTGTATTGAAGAAGTATGGAGTGAATTCCCTTCGTATTCTCAGTTTGAAGTTCGTGCTGCGCTTGCAAAATGTGGTCTAACGACTAAACATATTGAAAGTAAAATCGTAGTACTAAGTGGGGGAGAGAAAGCTAAAGTTCGTCTATGTAAAATAATTAATAATGAAACGAACTTGCTTGTACTCGATGAGCCTACGAATCACTTGGACGTTGATGCGAAAGATGAATTAAAACGTGCACTTAAAGCTTATAAGGGAAGTATTTTGCTTATCTCGCATGAGCCTGAATTCTATCGAGATGTCGTTACAGAAACGTGGAATTGTGAAGATTGGACTACGAAAGTATTCTAAAATAACACAAAAAAACAGCATGCCAATGAATGGCATGCTGTTTTTTTGTGTTTGTAATGAACTAATAATAATACGGAATAATAATTATGTTAACTAGATTCTAAAAGATTGAAATATGCGAAAATTCCTTACTATAAATTTGTTAATTAAATTCATAGTGGTGTCGCCCAATTTAGAGTAAAATAATAGTAATATTTGTATATTTTATGAGGGGGTTAATGTTTTGAAAATCGATCATCTGGTAGTCAATGTCGATCGAACCATTCAAGAAGATAAAGAAATAATTAGTTCTTTCCACTCGATAGGATTACCATATAACCCAAAATGGGGGAAGGGGACAAAGGGATTCAAAGTATCAAATATATGGATTGGGGATGAGTATTTTGAATTTGTACGTATTAAGCGGAAAGATGGAGGTGGATGGATTCAAGATTGGACTACAAAATATAATAATGGCCATCGAGGCTTAATTGGATTTGCAATAGAAGTCGATGACATTCAAGCTACCTATAGTAAACTAATCGCTCAGAAAGTAGATATCTCACCTCCAGAGCCTCTGAAATTTCGCTGGTTCTTCAATCTTCTGACTAGAACAATGCCTTGGCATAACGCATATTTACCCTCATTCCAAGGAGTACCCTTCCAATTTTTTCTTCAGCAAATGAATGATGAAAAAGCAAAGCAATTTATGCAGCAATATATGGTTCCAAACAGCCGAGACAATGAAATTCAAAGGATTGCTGAAGTGAAAATATATGGGCAATTAACGACGGAAGATAAGGCAATAATATACGCCTTATTCGATAATATTGAGGAAAAAGATGAAATCCTAACGATCAAGATGGAAGATCAGTCGATTCAATTTGTTCAGGATGGTACATATAAAGTTGAAGTGATTTTAGAGTGTAATAATGAACAATATGCTGGGAGTAATGTAGATTTCAATAACGTTCATATTATTAATCGTTAAAAACCCATCATTCAAATATAGAGTAAGAAATTGATTCCGAAGAAGAGCAAATAGAGTTTTAATTAAATAAGTTGAAATTAAATATATTCTAAGTAAGCACAAAATAAAAGGTGGAATTAATTATTTGGTATAAATTAGAAACAATATCCAACGGCATAGCGTTAATGATAATATGTGCAATAAGCAGTGAAAGAATTAAAACAAAATAATTATTATGTTAACTAAAGTTAAGTATCTGAATTATAAGAATCTTAACTTTACGAAATTTGTACATTTCAAGTTTGAAGTAAAGAGTGGCATAAATTTCTTCTAGAAAGTGTGATACCATGAAAGCAAACGTAAAATATATTCGAATAGGGCTAATTACTGCTTTGGTAATCATGGCTATAGTTTGTTATTTCTTACTACGAGTAACAGAATCACAGGTAGTAGTAAACAAAATGGTAATGTTTTATGAAGTTCTACCCAATTCAGAACGTATTATTAAGGATAAGGAAGCTATTAAACAATTTACTTATGCAGCAAGATTTGCTGAAAAACAAACAGGGAAAGTAGATATGCCTCCACCTGAATATCAGTTCACTTTGGGTAAGCAACTATACTATCTCTGGTTAGGTGACCAATCAAGTAATAGCACTTTAATGAAACTTCCCGATTCAGGAACGATTTATAATATTGAGGAGTCAAGGACAAGTTATCTTGTGGACATACTTAAAAATCTGTACTAAATTAAATTGTAAATTAGAGATAAACCTACCTTCAATGATTTAATAAATAACAGTTATAACATGAATTAATCATGTTATAACTGTCTGACACAGGGTATATTGACGCAAAATTGAAGGGATGACCTTCGACAATATAATAGATCCTGCAGAATTGTGCACTAAATGTCGGGAAGGAAATTACCTTCTTTGTTATGCTTTGAGTAACGAGGGGAGGCGATAATTATGGATATGCTGGCATTACTGAACAAATCTTTAAGTTATATTGAGGAGAACCTTACTAATCGTGTGGACTATCAGGAGGCGGCGAAAATTGCCTGCTGTTCGGAATATCATCTAACACGGATGTTCTCATTCCTTGCAGGAATTCCTCTATCGGAATACATCCGCAGGAGGCGTCTAACTTTGGCAGCACTCGAGTTAAGCCATAGTGATATTAAGATCATCGATGTTGCGATGAAATATGGATATACCTCGCCGGATTCCTTTACGAGGGCATTCCAAAGCATACATGGTATTACTCCCTCGGAAGCCCGGAGCCATGGACATTCCCTTAAAGCCTTCCCGCGGATGACATTTCAACTAACTATCAAAGGAGGAAGTGAAATGAACTACCGAATTGAAGACAAAGAGGCTTTTCGCATAGTGGGGATCAAAAAAAGAGTATCACTAGTATTTCAGGGGGTGAATCCAGAGATTGCATCGATGTTTGCGGGACTTACACCAGATATGATTGATAAGATCAAAAGCTTTTCGAATGTTCAACCTTCAGGACTAATCAGTGCATCCACAAATTTCAGTGAAAGTCGAATGGAGGAGGAAGGAGAGCTGGATCATTACATCGGGGCGGCCACAACGAATGAATCACAAGATGGCTTCGCTCAGTTGGAGGTGTCAGCCTCTACATGGGCTGTATTCACGGCAGTAGGCCCTTTTCCAAGTGCACTTCAAGAGATTTGGGGACGCATTTATGCCGAATGGTTTCCGTCTTCGGAATATGAGCTAAGCGAAGGACCTGAAATGCTCTGGAATGAGCACAAAGATGTAACAACACCGCAATTTAAGAGCGAAATATGGATCCCAATTAAAAAGAAATAAATAGCGGTTATAGAAATAACGGGGAACAGTAGTGGAGGGGCTTGCACCATAGAGCTCCTCTTTTTCATTAAACCAAAAGGCAGTTTTGTTGAATAAGTAATAAATTTACCAATTGAATGTAGGAGCAATTCTTTGTTATGAAGATATGCATATTTTTAGTACCTAAGATTGGGAATTTTGCTGGAGATTTGTATCCAGATAAAACTTATATGAAAGCTCTCGTTTTAATCGATATGTACGCAGCGGCGATTCCTTTTTACATTGCTCTGTATCAAGCTTTTAAACTTTTAAGCTATATCGATAAGAATCAAGCGTTCTCGGAATTGTCGGTAAAAACTTTAAAGAAGATAAAATACTGTGCCATCACAATCAGTACCTTGTACCTGCTGGGTATGCCATTCTACTATCTCATGGGGAAGAGGGTTGACCCACCAAGTTTCATACCAATGGGATTAAGTATTATTTTAGCCTCTATGGTGATCGCCGTTTTTGCTGCTGTTCTCCAAAGACTTTTACAAGAAGCTATTACTATAAAATCAGAAAATGATTTAACGGTCTGAGGTGTAGAAACAGACAACAAACTTATTAAACTAACAGGACACGAGAGTTTAATCTCATCAAGATTGTCTTTTCTCTATTTACGGCCATTGTAATCTAAACTTACAATGTATCCAACTTATGGTAGTATATATAAGGAAAAGAATAAGAGGTGATTGTCATGAAGTTTGAATATACTGTCCTGAGAAAGCAGGATGATCTATACGGTGTTAGATACATTTTGGATGAAAAGGAGCATTTTCCAAAATACAATGATATCCCCCTCATAAGAGTTTTAAATATTCTTGGAGATCAAGGATGGGAATTGGTAGTCAAAGAAAGCAAAAGTACATATATTCTTAAACGTATGTTGAAATAGATAATTCTTGAATTTTCAGATTTTACATATCGATTTGTTAGCTATCGGGCGGGCAAGATACTAAAAAACTGCTTTGGTTTGCTCTTCTTCCTAGAATTATAGAAGTTATTGCTTTTAGCATTTTAGTATTGGACTATATCGAATGTGGAAATCTAAGTTCATCAAATCATGATCAATATTAGATAAATTGATCATATCTGAAATAATTACAATCGATATTATTAAATGCTATAAGGAGTCAAGATAGGAATAGTTAAAACCGCTGTAGGTATAATTTATGAAAGTAAGAGGAGTACAATTTGGGATACTTATTTACTTTTTTAGAGTGTCATATTATTTATATTTTGGATCAAACGTAAATCCAATGACTTCGAACGAGGTCATTGGATTTTTTTTATGAAATGACGGAGATAAATTGTAAATTAAGTGTCAAGCCATAATTATAAAACGTAAATATAATTATGTAAACTAAATAAATTAAAAGAAAATTGTAAAATAGCGATAAACTACTCCTCAAATTAACGCAACAGTAAAATACAATACACACTGATGAATGCCTAAAAAATTTGACGAATTAATCTAATAGACACAAAGTACAAATAATAATTCAATAATTTATGCTTTACATTAGAGATAGACTGTTATTTTACTATTGATATCAGTTATAATAGTAAAGAATATTAAGTAGAAAGTGGGAGAACCATGGGCCGCAAATGGAATAATATTAAAGATAAGAAAGCTTCAAAAGATGCAAACACTAGTAAAGTGTATGCTAAGTTCGGAATTGAGATCTATGTAGCAGCGAAAAAAGGCGAGCCAGATCCTGAAGCTAACCGTGCACTTAAAGTCGTGCTTGAACGTGCGAAAACATATAATGTACCAAAAGCAATTATTGATCGTGCATTAGATAAAGCAAAAGGTAGTTCAGATGAAGTATTCTTTGAATTACGTTATGAAGGCTTTGGTCCTAATGGTACTATGGTCATCGTTGATGCGTTAACTAATAATGTAAACCGTACTGCACCTGAAGTTCGTTCTGCATTTAATAAAAATGGCGGTAGTATGGGTGTAAGTGGTTCAGTAGCCTATATGTTCAATTCTACGGCAGTTATTGGTGTATCAGGGAAATCAGAAGACGAAGTAATGGAGTTACTGATTGAAGCTGATGTTGATGTGAATGATATTATTGCTGAAGAGGATAATGTAGTAGTATATGCAGAACCAGATCAATTCCAAGCTGTTCAAGATGCATTTAAAGCTGCAGGAATTAATGAATTTAACGTAGCTGAGATTATGATGTTAGCTGCTAATGAAGTTGAACTAGCAGAAGATGCTCAAGTTCAATTTGAGAAATTAATTGATGCGCTAGAAGATCTTGATGATGTTCAACAAGTGTATCATAACGTTAATTTTGGTGACGAATAGATTGTTATTAATACTTTCGAAGAGGCTTTTTGTTTACTTAAAAGCAATTAAGGACACACAGAAAGTTTAACTAATGCTTCCGAAGCGACTTTTTGTTAACTAAGAAGTGTTACAGAATGTCACGAAAAGTTATAGGAGGGGCAAGTATGTATATTGAAACTATCCAATTATGGGATGATCAAGAGCATGTTACACTTACGTCTTATGTTCCATATCAAGTAGCCAGTGATCAAGCTAGTCAACCAAGACCCGCCATTATCATTTGCCCAGGTGGTGCCTATCTATACACTTCTGATCGTGAAGCTGAGCCTGTAGCGTTAAGATTTGCTTCATTAGGATATATAACATTTGTGTTACATTACAATACTTATTATGGACAAGCTCCAATTCAACCTCAGAATCAACAAAATCCGAATGCACTCGTGAAATTCCCTCAACCACTATATGATGTGGCTAAGGCTATTGCGGTGGTTCGTGATAATGCAGAGAAATGGAATGTTCATGTTGATCAAATAGCTGTTGCTGGGTTCTCCGCAGGTGGACATCTGGCAGGAAGTATTGGCGTACATTGGGACAAACCATACGTAAGTGAACATATTGGAGTATCCGCTGAATACATTAAACCGAACGCGTTAATTCTTGGTTATGCATTACTTGATAGTGTCATTTCTATGGAATTAATGAATGAAGAGGAAGCTGTGAAGTATAAAGATATGCTTGGACTTATGAACTCAGCTGTTCTTGGTACATCAGAACAGTCTTTTGAATTACTTGAAAGCTTCAGTCCATCAAGGTTTGTCGGTTCACATACTCCGCCAACCTTTTTATGGCATACTTCGGAAGATGATCTCGTTCTATCTGCGAATTCATTGCAATTTGCGATGGGATTAGTGAAACATCGTATTCCGTATGAACTTCATGTATTTGAACAAGGTGGTCATGGTCTATCATTAGCTGATCGAACAACTTCTAACAATGAATCTCAAATTAATCGTGCTGCGGCGAGTTGGGTTGAACTAGCTGATGAATGGCTGAAACGTAAATACTCCTAGTAGAGGAAGTTCAAAAAGCGGACTTTGATAACGATGAGAATGCTAACGTAGTTTGATCGGCATCGAATATGAGGTGAACTTGGGAAGTCCGGTACGCGTGTACCAATAACGTACACTTGCGTTTCCTCCTTCCTCAAGTAGCACCTCATCTTCTTGGTTCTGAAAGCCCACTTTTTGAACCTTCATTGAAAGAGGTAGTTCAAAAAGCGGACTTTGATAACGATGAGAATGCTAACGTAGTTTAGTCGGCATCGAATATGAGGTGAACTTGGGAAGTCCGGTACGCGTGTACCAACAACGTACACTTGCGTTTCCTCCTTCCTCAAGTAGCACTTCATCTTCTTGGTTCTGAAAGACCAATTTTTGAACCTTCATTGAAAGAGGAAGTTCAAAAAGCGGAATTTGATAACGATGAGAATGCTAACGTAGTTTAGTCGGCATCAAATATGAGGTGAACTTGGGAAGTCCGGTACGCGTGTACCAATAACGTACACTTGCGTTTCCTCCTTCCTCAAGTAGCACCTCATCTTCTTGGTTCTGAAAGCCCACTTTTTGAACCTTCATTGAAAGAGGAAGTTCAAAAAGCGGACTTTGATAACGATGAGAATGCTAACGTAGTTTAATCGGCATCGAATATGAGGTTGAAGCAAGTGGTCATTTTCAACAACTAAAGGTTGTCCCAAAAGTAGATTTTATCTACTTTTGGGACAACCTTTTTTTACATATTCTTAATACTATTAAGCTTATTAGTTAACAAACGATAGATATAATAGGACACATCATACATAAAGATTATGCTTCCGATGCTATTTTTGTTAGCTACGAAGTACTTCAAGAAGTATATAAAAAAATTAGGAGTGAAATTATGGGAATCATTCAAGGATTCAAAAAAGTTACGAGTGGGTTAATTATTGCTTCAATCGTATCAACTACTTTAGTACCAGCAGTAACGACAACATATGCTCAAGCACTTGCAACATTAGGGACACCATACAACCAAGCTGGTCAATATGATGTCACAGTTCCGCATATTGTCATTCAGCAAATATATGGTGCTGGTCTAAAAACAGCGACTGATAGCTTATTCTCTCATGGATTCATCGAACTTTACAATCCAACGAATGACGCGGTAGATTTGAATGATTGGTCACTACAATATTCGGACCGAGGAACGAACGCTACGACTGGAGCAACAAACGCATGGGAAATGTATCCACTTGAAGGAATAATTCCAGCTCATTCTTCTTACTTGATCGTTGGGAAAGCAACGGGTGCTGAAGCCAAAACGCTCGTAAAAGACCTTACTGATAAAGCTGATCACTCTATCGATCGTTTCATTAATAATAAAGGATTAAAGGTGGCATTAGTTCATAATACAACAGTGCTTACTGAAACTAATCCATTTGATACCAAACAAGCAGGTTATGTTGATTTAGTAGGAACAGGTAGTAATGATAGTGGTAGTGACATTGATGGATATGAAACAGCTTATCCATCTGGAGATCTTGAAGGAACTTCAAAAAAGAAAGCCATTATCCGTAAATTAGGTAAGGATAATGATAATAACAAAAATGATTTTGTTCAGGTAGACTATAGTAGTATTTCTTCCAGTTTACTTGCTGAAGTTGCGCCACGTGGTACAAAAGATGGTGCCTGGACACCAGCGTATCCACCTGTTGAAGAAGAAAAGCCAGAGATTCCTACAGATTCTAATCTAGGTGATCCTTTGCTTGATTCCATTAAAATTAACAAAATATCAGAATATAAAGTTGGGGTTACGAATGAAGATGGTGGCGTAGCTGAGATTGTAAAATACAATAAAGATAACGGTAAATTCTATCTTGTAAATGGCTCAACAAATCCTCCAAGCCTCGAAATTGTTTCACTTACTGCAGATGAGTCGCTTACTCGTGAGAAGAGTATTGATGTTCAACAACTAGCTGAACATGATGGTTTTCTATATGGTGATTTAACTAGTGTTAATGTAAATACTGTCGTGAAAGAAGTCGTTGTATCTGTTGCAGAGCAAGCAAGTGATAAAGCAGGGAAAGTACTAGTGCTTGATTATGATGGTAAATTACTTCGCGAATACAAGGTAGGTATTCAACCAGACATGATTACACGAACTACTGACGGCAAATTTATAATGACTGCTAACGAAGGTGAACCTCGTGACGCAGGAATTGATCCAAAAGGTAGCATTTCGATTATTGATACGACTACTGGGAATGTCAAAAACCTATACTTCGATAATCCATCATTAATTGATGATAATGTTATCATTCGCGGTGCTACAGACGCTAATGGTATGATCACTACTCTAGGATCAAAAGCTGATGCATTGCATGATTTGGAGCCTGAATATATTACGATATCTGAAGATGGTAGTTATGCGTATGTAGCATTACAAGAGAATAATGCGATTGCTACAATATCAATGGAAACTCAATCTATTATTAGCGTTAAAGGATTAGGTTATAAAGATCTATCGATCGCTAGTAATGCATTAGATGTCGTTAAAGATGATAAAATTTTGCTTGAAAATGTTCCATTCAAAGGAATATATATGCCGGATGGAATAGCATCTCACACAATTAACGGCATTAACTATATCTTCACTGCCAATGAAGGCGATGCAACAGGCTGGGATAATCGTTCGAATGAGAGCAAAGTTAGTGACTTGAAAGCTACATTAGTTCCAGAATCTGCAGCAGCACAATTACTAGCTAGCACTAAGACCTATGATAAATTAGAAGCTGCAAGTGGTATGCCTAATGATAGCATTTACTTATATGGTGCCCGTTCATTCTCTATCTGGAATGGCAGTACTATGACTCAAGTATATGATTCTGGAAATGAATTTGAACGTGTTGTTGGACAACGTCTACCGCAATATTTCAATGTCAGTAACAGTAATACTACTTTAGATTCTCGCAGTACGAAAAAAGGTCCAGAGCCTGAAGATGTGAAAGTTGGCAAAGTAGGTTCTCAAGTTCTTGCTTTTATCGGTTTTGAACGCGTTGGTGGTATAGCAGTATATAATGTAACGGATCCGAGTAATGCGCACTTTGTGAATTACACGAATACGCGTGATTATACTAAGGGACTAGATACAGACAGTGCACCGGAAGGTCTAGAATTTATTAGCGCTGCAGATAGTCCAACAGGAAAACCAATCTTACTGGTAGCACATGAAGTTGGGGGAACAGTAGCTGTATATGAGTTAGATGTTACAACCTATTCATTTAAAGCAGAAAACTATTCTTATCAACAAGGTTCTACAGTATCATTAGTTGATCAATTAGAGGGTGTTTCTGATATGGCAACTGATGTAATATGGGCAAGTTCAAATACAAACATTGCGACTGTTGATAGTAAAGGTGCAATAGTTTTGCTTAAGGCTGGAAATGTAACGATTAGTGCAACATCACTAGATGGATATTCAGAAGCAAAGACCACAATCGAAGTGAAACCTAATAATAATTATGTAAACCCGGGTAGTGGTGAAACATCTGCTGAAAACAATACACCAAAAGTAGTCAATGATAGTGCAAACCATCGTTCCGTTGCAACAGCATCGTTTAATGCACTTAGATCTACTACAGGGACTTCAATTCAGATTATTACAAATGAAGGTACGATTGTAATAGATAAGCATGTATTAGCTGATCTACAGGAACAATTGAAGTTAACAGGGAAAGAAAAGTTAGAAATTACTATCGCTTCGGGTGATGCAGGCTTAATTACTGTTACCTCTAAAGTAGAAGGTAAAGAAGTAACATTGCCACTTGAACTTTCACTTCCATATTCTTTACCTACAGCGAGCTCGAATGTTGCAGGATTAGTCATTTATAAACAGTTAGCGGACGGTACTTTGGTTGAAATTGAAGCTTCCGAGTATGATACGACGAAGCAACAGATTAAGCTGTCTGACATAGAAAATGGTAAGTATATCATTGTTTATACTGCATTATCATTCCAAGATGTTCAAGGTAGTGACGCTATAACTGCAATTCAATATATGTTAGCTAGAGGTTGGATTAATGGAATAAGTGAGCAAAGCTTTGATTCTAAGGGAGAATTGAGCAGAGCACAACTTGTTGCGATCTTAGCAAGAATAGCAGGAGCAGATGAGCAACAAAGCTCGTCTACGAAATTTACAGACGTGAATAGTAATGCTTATTATGCAAATGGCTTGAACTGGGCAGTTAATCAACAAATCGTAACTGGATTATCTGCTACGCAGTTTGGTCCTCAGCAACAAATTACACGTGAACAGATGGCAGTATTCATGTATCGCTTTATGACGCAACAAGGTATCGTTACACCTGCAACATCAAATAATTCCATCAAATTTGAAGACAATGATCAGATTTCTACCTATAGTCAAGAGGCTATTCAGTATCTTGCTGAGCAAGGAATCATACAAGGATATGCAACATCATCTGGTAATGTAGCATTCAAACCACAACAAGCTTTAACAAGAGAAGAAGGTATGCTTCTACTTTATCGCATGATGCAAATGGGTAAATAGTTGAATCGTGAATTGTTACGATTATAGTGCGAAAAGAGCCTAGTAATAGGCTCTTTTTTGTTGTTTCTTACTATTATGCTTTCAACTGGATGGAGGATGGGTTGACTAATAATTATATTACATATATAGTAGATACATAATATCTATGATTATTCAGATTAATTATAGTGTAAAGGGGGAAGAGATATGAAAGTTTTCGATTGTATCATTGTAGGAGCAGGACCAGCTGGATTAAGTGCAGGTCTTACATTAGGAAGAGCACGAAGAGAAATTGCAATATTTGATGATGGAACAAATAGAAATAGAGTGACACAGGAGTCTCATGGTTTTCTAACTCGTGATGGGATTAAACCACAAGAGTTTAAGGAGTTAGGTTTTACTGAACTGGAGAAATATCCATCGATAACAAAACTGAATGCAACAATTACAGAGATCATCAAAGATAATGAGCATGAGAGATATATTGTGAAAACAGCAGATGATAAGGAGTTCCATACCGAAAAGGTTATATTAGCGACTGGTATTCAAGAGGAATTTCCGGCTCCAAGTGTAAGAGATTTTTATGGGAAGAGTCTTTTTAGTTGCCCATACTGTGATGGCTGGGAACTACGGGATAAGCCTTTAATTGTGATAGCAGAGAAAGAAGAACATGTATTGCATATGGCTAAGTTAGTATATAACTGGTCAAAGGAACTCACTGTAATTACTAATGGAGTCTTACTTTCTGAAGAAGCAGTTCAACAGTTACATGCACGTAATATCAATATAAAATCGGATCAGATAAAATCATTAATAGGTAATGACGGTATTCTTGAAAAAATTGAATTTGCAACTGGTGAAACATTTGAATGTACAGCTGGGTTTGTTGTTCCAACTTTTTATCGACCAAATCAATTTGCTGAGAAACTTGGTTGTGAAATGCAAGAGAATGGGATGGTTGTAACAGATGGTGCAGGAAGAACTACAATCACAAATATTTATATTGCGGGGGAAACTGAAAAGTCTGGACCTTCATCATTACTAATTTCTGCTGCAGATGGTAGCAAAGCTGCGTTCTCCGTAAATGCTGATTTGACGTTGGAGCGATTTTAACCTTACTTCGTAACCCTGCAGAAAATAGAATCCAACAAGATTGGGGCAGGAATTCTTTTCTCAATGAAGAACTATAAATATTGATATTTGATTACAAAGGAGTGGTTATCATTAAGGTTCGTCTTACTCCCTT
Source organism: Candidatus Pristimantibacillus lignocellulolyticus (assembly GCA_023639215.1). Lineage (NCBI taxonomy): Bacteria > Bacillati > Bacillota > Bacilli > Caryophanales > Paenibacillaceae > Pristimantibacillus (SeqCode) > Pristimantibacillus lignocellulolyticus (SeqCode). Next base: position 4,330,838 of record CP097899.1, on the reverse strand, counting down.
TAGCGATACATGGGTTCAACTGTTTCAAGATGAGGTTAATAATCTTAAAGTAATTTTTGGAAATAAAATTACTCAGTTTGAACATTTCGGCAGTACGTCTGTTCCTGGCATGTTAGCTAAACCTGTAATTGATATGATGTGTATGGTTAATGAAATTCAGGAAGTAGATACATGGAATGAGAAAATGAATGCGTTAGGGTACGATGTTGCTGGAGAATGGGGTATTCCAGGAAGAAGATTATTTCGTAAAGGCGGAGATAATCGAACCCATCATATTCACTTTTATCAATTCGATAATCCTCAAATCGAAAGACATTTAGTATTTCGAGACTATCTCCGTGTCCACCCAGAGGAAGTCGCCAGATACAGTCACTTTAAAGAAGAACTAGCTCGACAGTTTGAGAATACGAGTGGGTACAGTCCAGCGAAAAAAGCATTTGTGACAGAAATGGAGAAACTAGCATTTACTTGGTACTTCGAAAAACCAAAGAAATAATGTAAAGGTTTAAACAATTGAATTATAAAAGCGTTAAGCCAGATATACTCATGAATAATATGAGTATATCTGGCTTTTTCTCTAATCTAGCAAACTTAGAGTGACACACTCAATCTGGTAATGTTTGGATAGAGAAAGGCGTCATAATGTGCTACAATAAGTGCGCAAAACACATATTTTGCGCACTTTCGATTTAGAGCGACTTTAATAGCGATAGTCGAGTAAGTATGCGTCATTTTTGATGATTAAAACTTTCAAATATTGGTATAATCGACTACTAGATTACAACATGAGTGGAGACGATAAAATAATGGAACATGATGAATATATAATGGCATTCAAGTTGTGGATGAAGCAATCAGGATATACTCTTGCGACGAAGAGAGAATATGAGCGTGAAGCATCTTCATTTCTAGATTATATTGAACAGCTTCCTCTAGAGAAAATTAAAAAGCTGACGGTCGTAAGTTATCTCGTTCAACATAAGGAGCATGTGTCAGAAGCAACTCGAAATCGCACTCTTGCAGCATTAAGAAGTTTTTTCAAAGCAATGAATGATTTTGAGATGATGCAAGGAAATCCTGCGATAGATGTAAAAAAATCCAAGACAGAAAAAAATGTATTGCCTGTATACTTGGAACAAGATCAACTACAAAACACGATGAGTTATATTGATGGAAAATATAAAGAGCGGAATATCGCAATATTTTTATTAATGGCGTATTCTGGTTTGCGAGTAGGGGAGGTTCATCGTCTGAACCTCTCTCATTATCATGGTGAGAAAGGTTCGATTACTGTTCTTGGAAAAGGGCGGAAATGGAATGAGATCCCTCTATCAGCAGAAGTGAATACATATATGCAGCATATTATGGAACAAAGACTAACTCCGTATAAACAAAAAGAAGACGCCTTTTTCGTGTCACAGAAAGGGCGTCGATTATCGATTAGGCAAATTCAAAAAATAATGTCGATGATGTTTCAAGCAATGAAAGAAGATCATAATGAGTTACGACATTTAAAACTATCATGTCATAAACTTCGACATTCGTTTGCTACATTAATGTTACGAAACCAAGTTGATATTCGAATCGTAAAAGAGTTGATGGGGCATACATCGATCGAGACTACGATGATCTATACACATATTCAAGATGATGATAAGAAACAAGCGATTTCCTCTATACAAATTCCGAACATACCTAATCTAGAAATCGTCGACGTATCTCCGGTGTAGGAAGTAAGCAAGCTTGTTGTTTACCAAACCATCGATAGCGATTATTGGCGAACCAACGATATACAGGATTACGAATAAATGTTGGAATGATTGTTAGAAGATAAATTAGTTTCCATGCACCATCTAAATATTTCGTTATACGAATGGCGCCGGAAGAGTATAAGTATGCTTTATCCTTGTCAATACAGATAAGACTGTCGAGGCTAGAAGGTATGTTAAATTGTTGAATGAGGCGTTGTCCTAGTTCGCCTTCAATTGCAGCAAAGGACAATTTAGCTTTCCGATCACGAGTAATAATCCATTGCGTTGCACCATTACAGAATGAACATTGGCCATCATAAAGCACTATTAATGATGGGCTTGTAGAGCGACCGTTTGGATTAAACGTGTGGGGGATTTCTGTTGTCATCATAGCTGCACTCCTTTCACATTTAGTCTTATTACGAAGAATTACCTTACTATGTATTGTATGTGAAGTATATCACAATGTTGCTAGTTAGAAAAGGAGACAGACGAATTGATTATCGGATTAATTATTACACTTCTTTTATATGGTTTATTGGTGTTTTACGTTGGATGGAGTGGTTACCGAGGTTTTGGATTGAAAGGTAGCCGTTGGTTTGTAGCTTGCTACAGTATTGTACTTATCGTATTATCGACTTCATTTATTATTGTAAGATTAGGTAATGGCTCAACGTTCTTTAGTGTTATTGGCAATTATTGGTTAGCTATTTTCGGATTATTGTTACTTACATTGCCAGTTGTGCATATTGTTATGCTAATTTTGAAATTCACTAAGGTTGACCGTAATCGTACAAGAGTGGTTGCTACAACACTTGTACTTGTTATTGTATTAGGAACGTTAATGTATGGTAGTTATCTTGCCTATACACCAAAAGTAACCGAATATAATATAGCAATACAAAAATCTAGTAGTGAAAATTTGAAAATTGTTATGCTTTCTGATACTCACTTTGGATACTTATCTGGAATAAAGCATGCTAAGCGTTTAGTTGAAGAAGTTAATAAGCTTGATGCAGATCTTATTCTTTTTCCTGGAGATATCATTGATGATGATCTAGAGATTGTGGAGAAGAAAGGGATCTTTAATATATTGTCTGGTCTGGAAAGCAAATACGGGGTATTCGGTTCATTAGGAAATCATGATAAATATCGTGGTCAAATGGACAACCTTATTGAAGCGATTGAGACAGCTGATATTGAAATGTTATATGATGAAGTATTCCTATTAAATGATGAAATTTATATCGTGGGAAGAAAAGATAAGACAGAAAGTGATCGTTTGGCTACAAAGGAACTAGTAGCAGCATTGGATCAAAGTAAGCCTATTTTCATGTTGGATCACCAGCCGTACGAATTTGCTCAAGCTGAAGCTGCAGGAATTGATTTGTTAGTATCAGGTCATACACATAAAGGTCAAATTGCTCCAGGTAATCTAATTACGAATCGACTTTTCGAAAATGATTATGGATACTTGCAAAAAGGTCAACTTCATTCGATCGTTTCATCAGGATATGGATTTTGGGGTCCACCTATTAGACTAGGAAGCCAATCCGAAATTGTAGTTATCAATGTAGATTTTGAATAATTAAAAGCCGGTAGAGTAGGGGGCTCCTATTTTACCGGCTTATTTGTATTTATGCAGTTTTCTTATCTGTCTTATAAATGATGAATACTAGTGTAAAACCAATAAAGGAAAGTCCAGAAGCTAACCAAGGTAAACCGCCAAGACCATTGATAGTTATAACAACACCACCAAGATAAGCTCCAATTGCATTACCTAAATTCAAGAACGAATGATTCGAGGTAGCGACTAACATGGGTGCTTCACTCGCAAGTGTCATCGTTCGAAGTTGAATTCCGGGCATAATACTAAATGCAGCTGCACCCCATATAAACAATGTAATAATCGCTAATATAGGATTTTGTAATGTAACGGAAAGAGAGGCAAGTACGATACTAAGTATTGCATAATTAATAATAAGGTATGGGAGCATTTTCCAATCAGCAAGTTTGCCGCCAATTAAATTACCTATAGTTACCGATACACCGAATATTACTAAGATCCAAGTTACACTATTCTCTTGGAAACCACTAATCTGTTGCAAAATTGGAGAGATGTATGTGAACAATGCGAACAAACTAGCACATCCAAATAATCCTGCCATTAATGTTATTAATACCTGTGGTTTCATAACAGCATTAATTTCTTGCATAATACTTGCATGCTGATTTTCTTTAATCGTTGGGATAAACTTTGCTATTCCTAATAATGCAATAATTCCTAAAATGGTAATTACTCCGAAAGAAGCTCTCCAACCAAATTGTTGCCCGATAAATGTTCCGAAAGGAACACCTACAATATTTGCGATGGTGAGTCCGGCCAGAACTAAAGCTACAGCACTACCTTTTTTGTGAGGAGCAACAAGATGAGTCGCAATTAATGTACCGGCCCCTAAAAATGTACCATGTGCTAAAGCGGTCATTACCCGAGCCATAATTAGCAATGTATAGTTTGGTGAAATCATCGATAAACCATTCCCAAGAATGAAAATAAGCATAAGAAATACTAATAATTTTTTCTTAGCGATCGAATGGGTAAGGACAGTCAATAATGGTGCGCCGAAGGCAACGCCGAGTGCATAGCTTGTAATGATTTGACCAGCTTGCGGAATCGATACATTCAAATCATTAGCAACATTAGGTAGTAGACCCATAACTAGAAACTCTGTCATTCCAATGGCGAATGCTCCAATGGCTAACCACATTAATGAAATAGGCATTTTCTCTTTCTTTTTAATTCCAATTCCACTAGTAACCACCGCTGCAGTAGTGTTGCTCATAGTTGTAAAACTCCTATCCAATCTATTTTCTCTATATATAAAGCTAATTTATCATAAAATTTTCTATGATCTATTTCAATGCAACATCTTGGCTTCCTTTCAAATTAAATGATATATCTTGCTTTTTGAAGATGAAATTTACTATAACTTTATGTATACTAATAGTTGGGTTTATTTGTTGAAAATATGGTAAATAGAAAGAATGCGTATAATGACGAATGAAAAATTATTGTATATTGGTAGAATAATTGAAAGAACAAATTGGAGTTTTCCAAGTCATCATCACCCGAATTGGAGCGAAATTATTTTCGTAGTGAAAGGGGAAGGTGTAGTTACAATTAGTGGGGAACGATATGCTGTTCAAGAGGGAGATCTACTTGTATATAATCAAGGGATTATTCATGAGGAATATTCGTCAACAACGAAACCACTTGAAACTTACTACTGTGGAATTTCACATCCTGATCGCTCCTTGTTAATACCACTTGAGAACAGACCAATTATAAAAACAAAACAGAATAGAGATACGATCGAATCACTGTTTTCACTGATTTATGAGGAATCGCAACAGCAAAGAGAAGATTTTCAAGAAGCTTCAGAATATTTGTTAATGACGTTAATGATATGGGTGAGAAGATTGTCTGAGTTAGAGCTATCTACTAAGAGACTAGAGAGAGATTCTGAATCTTTGGCGATTAGAATTAAAGACTATTTGGACTTAAACTACTTACGTCACATTTCATTAAATGATATTGCCAATGCATTTCATATGAACGCCTATTATTTGTCGCATGTGTTTCGCAGTAAATACAACGACTCACCGATAAATTACATTTTGAATCGAAGAATGGGTGAGGCAAAGCAACTGCTAGTTCAGACTACCATGAAGGTGTCCGAAATTGCCCAACTACTTGGTTATGAGAATACTAATTACTTTACTATATTGTTTAAGCGTATTATGGGAGAATCACCTAGTCAATTTAGAAAACGAGAATGGAAAGAACGAATTAATCTGTAGAACTATGTATGTGATAATTTATGGATTTTAATATAATAGTGTAAGAGATAATAGATATGAAAATAAGGTGGGTATTTTATGAATGCAACAATGACTTGTAAATCATGTGGTTCGGTAATTTCTGAATCAATTGAAATATGTCCGACCTGTCATATTAAGTCGCCTAAGAAAATGAGCGAGAAGAAGAGGCTGACGTTTTTCCTTTCTATAGTTATTGGAATTATTATTATCGTTATTGTACCAATGGTTGCGTCACTACTATGGATGCAATCCAAATGATGCAAGGGTAGATCAGAGGATAATACTTCCGATCTACCCTTGTTTAGTTTAAGTGATTCGATGAATCGTAAATATTTGCCCTACTGGAGATCCTGCACCCAAATTAAGAGTAATAGTAATCCCTGAATTATCGTAGAACACTGCAATTTGATCTCCAGCGGATAGTATGACTTCTGTATAAATATTAACACTACCTGATGCAAGTAAAACTCGCAGCGTTAATAAAAGTAGAATGTTTACATCTAAAATAGGGAATGGACTTCGTGCAAGATCCGTTGTAGTTGGTGAAATTCTTCTTAATACAATTGCTGGAGTATTACCTGCACCTAATTGAACACCGATCGCGACCGTTGTTGCATATGGAATCGCGACACTAATCTGATATCGTCCAGAAACAGGAACAGTATAAACTCCGGTCGTTGTATTAAAATCAGCAGAAGTATAGTAAGGATTTGCTGATAACCAGTTTCCAATTTGTGCCCCAGCACTAATATTTGTAGCTGCACGGTTCACTGATATTCCAGTACTCATGATATTGGGTCCGGTCGCACCCGTTGCTCCTGTAGCTCCTTGATCTCCAGTAGCGCCAGTAGCGCCTGTAGGTCCAGTGATGCCTTGGATTCCTTGAGTTCCAGTAGCGCCTGTAGGTCCGGTGATGCCTTGAATCCCTTGTGTACCGGTTGCGCCTGTAGGTCCGGTGATGCCTTGGATTCCTTGAGTTCCGGTTGCACCTGTAGGTCCAGTGATGCCTTGGATCCCTTGAGTACCAGTAGCGCCAGTTGGTCCAGTGATGCCTTGGATCCCTTGAGTACCAGTTGCGCCGGTAGGCCCAGTGATACCTTGGATTCCTTGAGTACCCGTTGCGCCTGTAGGTCCGGTGATGCCTTGGATTCCTTGAGTTCCGGTTGCACCGGTGGGTCCGGTGATGCCTTGGATCCCTTGAGTTCCGGTTGCACCGGTGGGTCCGGTGATGCCTTGGATTCCTTGAGTTCCGGTTGCACCGGTGGGTCCGGTGATGCCTTGGATCCCTTGAGTTCCGGTTGCACCGGTGGGTCCGGTGATGCCTTGAATTCCTTGGGTTCCAGTAGCGCCTGTAGGTCCGGTCGCGCCAGTTGGCCCAGTTTCTCCTTGGATCCCAGTAGCCCCAGTAGGTCCAGTATTTCCTTGAATACCAGTGGCACCGGTAGCCCCAGTAGGTCCGGTTACTCCTTGAACGCCAGTAGCGCCAGTAGTACCAGTGATACCTTGAATTCCAGTAGCCCCAATTGGCCCAGTTGGACCTTGAACGCCAGTAGCACCAGTAGCGCCAGTCGAACCTGTTACTCCTTGGATTCCAGTAGATCCAGTTTCTCCTTGAATTCCAGTAGCGCCTGTATCTCCTGTAGGTCCTTGAACGCCAGTAGCGCCAGTCTGTCCGGTTGGTCCTTGAACACCAGTGGCCCCAGTCGGCCCAGTTTCTCCTTGGATCCCAGTGGCGCCGGTAGGTCCAGTTACTCCTTGAATACCAGTGGCACCGGTAGCCCCAGTTTGCCCAGTTGGACCTTGAACGCCAGTAGCACCAGTAGCGCCGGTATCTCCTGTAGGTCCTTGAACACCAGTGGCCCCAGTCGGCCCAGTTTCTCCTTGGATCCCAGTGGCCCCGGTAGGTCCAGTTACTCCTTGAGCACCAGTGGCCCCGGTAGGTCCAGTAGGTCCTTGAATACCAGTGGCCCCGGTAGCACCAGTTTCTCCTTGAACTCCGGTAGCCCCAGTAAGTCCAGTTGATCCTTCCCCAGTAGGTCCGGTTACTCCTTGAACGCCAGTAGCGCCAGTAGTACCAGTGATACCTTGAATTCCAGTAGCGCCGGTATCTCCTGTAGGTCCTTGAAAACCAGTGGCCCCAGTCGGCCCAGTTACTCCTTGAGCACCAGTGGCCCCAGTCGGCCCAGTTACTCCTTGAGCACCAGTGGCCCCAGTCGGCCCAGTTACTCCTTGAGCACCAGTGGCCCCGGTAGCTCCAGTAGGTCCTTGAATACCAGTGGCCCCGGTAGCACCAGTTTCTCCTTGAACTCCGGTAGCCCCAGTAAGTCCAGTTGATCCTTCCCCAGTAGGTCCGGTTACTCCTTGAACGCCAGTAGCGCCAGTAGTACCAGTGATACCTTGAATTCCAGTAGCCCCAGTCGGCCCAGTTGGACCTTGAACGCCAGTAGCACCAGTAGCACCAGTAGCGCCAGTCTGTCCGGTTGGTCCTTGAACACCAGTGGCCCCGGTAGCACCAGTTTCTCCTTGAACACCGGTAGCACCAGTAGCCCCAGTTGGACCTTGCTCGCCAGTGGCCCCAGTAGATCCAGTTACTCCTTGAATGCCAGTTGGTCCTTGGATCCCAGTAGGTCCAGTATTTCCTTGAACGCCAGTGGCGCCGGTAGGTCCAGTTGGTCCTTGAACACCAGTAGCCCCGGTAGCACCAGTTTCTCCTTGAACGCCAGTAGCACCGGTATCTCCTGTAGGTCCTTGAAAACCAGTGGCACCGGTAACACCAGTTTCCCCTTGGATCCCAGTCGCCCCAGTAAGTCCAGTTTCTCCTTGGATCCCAGTCGCCCCAGTAAGTCCAGTTGATCCTTGAGCTCCAGTATTTCCTTGAATGCCAGTGGCGCCGGTAGGTCCAGTTTCGCCTTGGATCCCAGTAGCGCCAGTGGGTCCAGTGATGCCTTGGATTCCTTGAGTACCAGTAGCGCCGGTAGGTCCAGTATTTCCTTGAATGCCAGTAGCACCAGTAGCACCAGTTTCGCCTTGGATCCCAGTAGCCCCCGTGGATCCAGTTGATCCTTGAGCTCCAGTAGCCCCAGTAGGCCCAGTTTCTCCTTGAATGCCAGTGGCGCCGGTAGGTCCAGTTGGTCCTTGAACGCCAGTAGCGCCAGTCTGTCCGGTTGGTCCTTGAACACCAGTGGCCCCAGTAGGCCCAGTTTCGCCTTGGATCCCAGTGGCGCCGGTAGGTCCAGTTACTCCTTGAATGCCAGTGGCGCCGGTAGGTCCAGTTGGTCCTTGGATCCCACTAGCGCCAGTTGCCCCAGTATTTCCTTGAATACCAGTAGCGCCGGTAGGTCCAGTAGGTCCTTGAAGTCCGGTAGCCCCCGTAGCACCAGTTTCTCCTTGGATACCAGTAGCGCCGGTAGCACCAGTTTCTCCTTGAATCCCAGTGGCGCCGGTAGCACCAGTAACACCTTGAACGCCAGTAATACCAGTCGGCCCAGTATTTCCTTGAATACCAGTAGCGCCGGTAGCTCCAGTAGGTCCTTGAAGTCCGGTAGCCCCGGTAGCACCAGTTTCTCCTTGAACACCAGTAGCGCCGGTAGTTCCAGTTGGTCCTTGCTCACCAGTAGCCCCGGTAGCTCCTGTTACTCCTTGAATGCCAGTTGCCCCAGTAGATCCAGTTACTCCTTGAATGCCAGTAGCGCCGGTAGTTCCAGTTGGTCCTTGGATCCCAGTAGCCCCGGTAGTTCCAGTTACTCCTTGAGCACCAGTGGCCCCGGTAGCACCAGTTTCTCCTTGAACTCCGGTAGCCCCAGTAGATCCAGTTGGTCCTTGCTCGCCAGTGGCTCCAGTTGGCCCAGTATTTCCTTGAATCCCAGTAGCCCCAGTTGAACCTTGCACGCCGGTATCGCCAGTCGGCCCAGTAGGTCCTTGAACACCAGTAGCCCCGGTAGGTCCAGTTTCTCCTTGAACTCCAGTAGCACCAGTAAGCCCAGTTTCTCCTTGAACGCCAGTAGCACCGGTAGCGCCAGTAGGTCCAGTATTTCCTTGAATACCGGTAGCGCCAGTAGGCCCAGTATCTCCTTGAACGCCAGTAGCGCCGGTTGCACCAGTTTCTCCTTGAACACCAGTAGCGCCGGTAGCTCCTGTTAGACCTTGAATCCCAGTATTGCCAGTCGGCCCAGTAGGTCCTTGAATACCAGTTGCACCGATAGATCCAGTAGGTCCTTGAAGTCCGGTAGCACCAGTAGCCCCGGTAGGTCCAGTAGGTCCTTGCTCACCAGTAGCGCCAGTCGAACCTGTTACTCCTTGAATGCCAGTGGCCCCAGTAGATCCAGTTACTCCTTGAATGCCAGTGGCGCCGGTAGCACCAGTATTTCCTTGAACGCCCGTAGTGCCAGTTGGACCTGTTTCTCCTTGAACTCCAGTCGCACCAGTTGGCCCAGTATTTCCTTGAATACCAGTAGCACCTATTGGACCTTGCTCACCAGTAGCGCCAGTAGATCCTGTTAGACCTTGGATCCCAGTATTGCCAGTCGGCCCAGTTTCTCCTTGGTTCCCGGTAGCACCAGTAAGCCCAGTTTCTCCTTGAACGCCAGTAGCACCAGTCTGTCCGGTTTCTCCTTGGATACCAGTAGCGCCAGTAGGTCCAGTTACTCCTTGAACACCAGTAGCACCAGTTGGACCTTGTTCACCGGTAGCTCCAGTCGCGCCAGTCGGCCCACCGCCGGGTGGACCTGTTGGTCCAGTAGGTCCCGTTGGGCCATAAGGTATCGGTTGACCAAGTACTGTAGCCAGTTTTATTTGATAAATTTTATTCGCTTCTGTGACAGTTCTTATTGTTTGTCTGACACTTTCATTTACTTCTAGAATTTCCTCAATCGTAGAATATATTGGAGTTTGACCAGGAATTGTTCCAAGTGCATACTGAATTTTTTCGCCTTCGGCATTTAATATATGACTTAATCCGACTTCTTCAAGCGCAATTGATGCAATTACCGCACTGATTGCATCTTCCCTTGAAATAGAAAACGGAGGGGTTATTGGGTAATCTCCATCTGCCACATCAATTCACCACCTGTCAAACAATATAATTATAGGTATCCTATGACTATATTGTTTGGGGTGTGATGAAAATGGCCCAAATTATCGTGACAGTAGTCTAGAACTTGGTATAGGTAAGTTACTTCTCATTCGTATTACCGATCGCTCCCCATACAATTAGAAATATTACTGCTACTACGACAACAACTAGAGGTAGAACGAAAATAATAAAATCGTGAATATCCATTACGCTCATTCTCCTTTAACATAAGAAGTATTAAATAGGAATAGTCTCATAACTAAGTACAGCGATGGAATAAGTAATATGAGCCCTAGAATAAATACTCCAACTAATGCCATAGCCATATTCTCATTAGTGAAGTTCTCATAGATTGAGACATAAGGGTATAACACATATGGTAAATGTGCTGCTCCATATCCATAAAACGCAAAGCCATACTGTAACATCACAAAGATAAACGACCATCCGAGGTGCTTGTTTCTCCAAACAAGAGTAACTGCAATGACAAAACAGATCAGTGAAAGTACAAACACCCAAGCGATATCTAACATTTTATCGAAATGCTCACGATTATGATTGTAAATAGCAAAGAAAACAAACAAGCTACTTAGTATGGTAGGAATACTCCAAACTAAACCATAATTCCGTACTACTCGATAAGCATCTATATCTTTCGCTTTGTCCGCATAATAGGTGAGAAACATTGCAGATATGTATAACACACTAACTAATGCCAATATGACTACACTCCACGAATAAGAGCTAGTGAAAAGCTTTTTTGTAAGTAAAATAACTTGTCCGCTCGTGTTAACCTCTATGTAGCCACCTTCTGAAATAGTCAGTACTGTTGATAGGGCAGCCGGAATAAATAGTCCGCTTGCACCATAAAGCAATGTGTACCATGATTTAGTTGTCGTACCATAATGATTAAATGCGTAGTATGCTCCGCGAATGGCTAGTAGCACAATTCCAATACTTCCTGGGATTAGTAGGGCAGTTCCTAGATAGAAGGCAGTATCTGGAAAAAATCCTACAATTCCAACAAAGAAAAAAACAAAGAAAACATTAGTTATTTCCCAGACGGGGGAGAGATAACGATCTATTATGTTATGGATCAAATGTCTTGTTCCAGAGATCGTACTGTAATAGATGAAGAATCCAGCTCCAAAATCGATGGACGCAATAATCAGATATCCAAAAAGAAATGTCCAAAGGACAGTGATACCAAGTACTTCATAGCTCATATTATCACCCTCTAATTTTCATATAAGGCGAGTTCATCTTCTGCCTTATTATTACGAAACATTTTGACAAGTACTCTAGTTGATGCAATACCAAGAACAAGATACAGCAGAAAGAACAATAGTAGCATAAGATCCACATGATCCGATTGTGTTGCTCCTGTTGCTGTTCTCATAATTCCACGTAGTATCCAAGGTTGACGACCAACTTCTGAAAAAATCCACCCATGTTCTATTGTAAGCATGGCTATGGGTGCAGAAATCACTACACACCACAACAACCATTTACTGTAGATATTTCCTTTTTTTCTTACTAACTGAACAATGAAGAAAGTTGTTATCAAAGTTAGAAGGGCAACATAACCCATTTTCATATCGAATAGATAATGAATCCATAAGGGAGCCCAATCTTCTTCAGGGAATTGATCTAATCCGATAACCTCGGCATTGGGGTTATTAAAGCCAAGAATACTTAATCCGTAAGGGATGACTAGAGCATTTTTAACATTATGATTTTCGTCTAATGTACCCCCGAATACAAGTGGAGCTTGTGTTGTCGTTTCGAAATGCCATTCGGTAGCAGCTAATTTTTCCGGCTGATAGACAGCAAGATATTTACCTGAAATATCTCCAATTAGAGCTGTAGACAGCATAAATACAAATGAACATATCATCGTTAACTTTAATGCTTTACGATGATATCTATGTTTTTGTCCTTTCAAATAGGAAAGTGCAGCAATAGCAGCTAGTATTAAAGCTGATGTCAAATATGCTGATGATATGACATGTGCAACCTTTGAGGGCATTGCTGGACTAAGCATTGCTTTATATGGATTAATACCGATAATTTGACCATCCAAATATGTAAAACCTACAGGATAATTCATAAATGAATTAACAATCGTAATAAACAAAGCAGAAGCCGATGAACCAAGAACTACTGGTATTAGAAGCCAGAGATGCGTAGTCTTATTCTTGAATCGATCCCATGTGTACAAGTAAATACCTAGAAAAATCGCTTCAAAGAAGAACGCGAACGTTTCCATGAACAGAGGAAGAGCGATCGATTGACCCGCTACTTGCATAAAACTTGGCCATAATAAGCTTAACTGTAAGCCGATAGCAGTTCCTGTCACGACACCTACAGCAACTGTAATGACATAACCTCTTGCCCAGCGCCGTGCCATAAGTATGTATTCAAAATCGTTTTTGCGTATACCAATCCATTCAGCTAGTCCAATAAATAATGGAACACCAACACCGATTGTTGCGAAGATAATATGAAACCCTAAAGTTAATGATGTTAACATTCTGCTAAGTACTACTGGATCATAGTTCATATTGTTTTTCTCCCCTAAAACTTTTTGTTAGCTTTCTTATACTGCTTTTTATAAACATATCGTCACTTCGAAAGCGATAGTTATAACCATTTGCGTAACAAGGCAAATGTCATAATGCCTGCAACGATGAAGCATACCATTATCAATTTTTTCTCTTGATTCCGAATATTCTTATTTCTGTTCTCTTGAGACCACATTGAGTTTTTCATTTTGACTCCTTAGCATGCTGAAATTAGTTACTTGTTGGTATATTGTTAATGTTCCAATTGTTAGAAATTTTATGTGTGTCATCGATAATTAAATGCACTTGTTCAAATAGCAGGCTTTCGCAAGTCGAACTTTCGCTTAATAGCAAAAGAAGAAGATAGGAGATAAGTTCTCCCATCTTCTTCTTTATGTTTAAACAACTGTTTAACTTATAGCAATACCTGCGCTAGCATATCCGCCCAATGTTTGAGCTAACGTAATACCACTTGGATTAGCGCTAAATACAAGTAATAGGCGTGTTCCTTTTACAACAGGAATGGACAGACCAGTTGCACTGCCTGTTGCAATATTACCAATTGAAATAATTGGACCTAATGATGGAGCTAATACTACTGTAGTTCCTACTAATGGGGTGAACGTATTATTCGGAGCAGTCGATTCATATAATTGGGCCTGAATAGCAATCGTTCCTACGCCTAGACTTACACCTGCCGTTACACTAAAGAAAGCATTAATATCAGTTATCGTACCATTTCTAGGGATAGACCAACCAAAATTAAGAAGCGTGCCGCCTGCTCCTGTTAAATCAATTGTTGCACCTAATGCCGTCGCAAGCTCAGCAGAACTACCAAATCCTATAACAGCTGGTAAACCAACCACGCCGCCCACTAACGTAGTTAATGTAACGGGTAATCCTGAAGAAAAAGGGATAATTGCACTAGATCCTGTAGCACCAATCGGCCCAGTGGCACCTGTAGCTCCCGTTACTCCAATCGCTCCTGTAGCACCAATATCACCTGTAATTCCAGTAGCTCCAGTAGCTCCAGTTGCTCCAGTTGGTCCAATAGCACCAGTGGCACCTGTGGCTCCTACAGCTCCAACAGCACCATCAGCTCCAGTAGCTCCGGTAGACCCAGTAGCTCCAGTTAATCCGAGAGGTCCTTGAACTCCAGTAGCACCTGTTGGTCCAGTTGGTCCAGCGACGCCAGTAGCCCCAGTTGGACCAACTGGTCCACCGGATGGTCCGGTAGGCCCTGCTGGACCAGTGGGTCCAATAGCAATAGGCGTACTTAATACCGTTTCTAGCTTGTTCTGTAACCCGAATTCTGTCTTTGTAATTTCTCTTAATGTACTCCGTACACTTTCGTTGACAGATAGTAAATCAGAAATCGTAGCTCCAGGTCCCGTGACACCTGGTAATGTACCTAACACATATTGAATCTTTTCACCCTCGGCATTAATAATGTGACTTAATCCGAGTTCTTCCATGGCAATAGAGGAGAGTAGTAAATTAACGGCTTGGTCGCGAGTAAGATCGATAGTAGGAGTTATATTAGGAATGTTAGCTTGAGACATTTGCATTCACATCCTTTAAATAATCTAATTATATTGTATTTAGCATTTTTTGGGTTATGTCATTAGACTAGCATATTAGTACAGGTCATTAATCATTTATGCAAATTAGACTCGTCATGTTTACTTTATGTTCTTCATATAATTAGTACGAGGAATGACTTTTGAATATCATTTTCCGCTTATATGAGCCTATACATATATAAGAGTGAGGGGGTGTATGTATTGCAATGGTATGAAAAAGTAAATAATGACGATTTGAAAAAGCAACTTGAGAGTATTGACCAACAAAATTTCACCCACGATGATGAGGTTATTATTGAACCATTAGGATTGGAACACCAGCCAATAATAGCAGACCATCAGGATCATATAAGAAACAGTACTGATCTTAACTATCAAATAGAGTATATGATTGATGATATGGATCAACAGCAAATTCAAAATATATGTAATGATCCTAACGTGGATAGGTATAGTGAAATGCAAATTCACGCTATAACCAATGATGAGTTCAATGTAGATAACATTATAGATGATAATATCTTCTATGCTGCTTTTGATGATACGACTAGCAGTGAAACGCAAAATAATAGCAGGCTACACTCAGAGGTTTCTGTTGAAGAGCAAGCTACTGAACTTAATTATGGTGAGCGAGTAAAAGCATTATATATACAATGGTTAGAGTTATTATTGCATGATCAAACAGCCCTTTCTCAATTACTACATGCGGAAGCCATTCATATACAAGCATTTCTCTCAGAAGAGAGTCGTTTCTCTACACACCCAACAAGACAAGATATCGTAGCATTTCAAGAAACGGTAGGAAAGGTTATTGATTCACTCAATGAGAAGCAACGGATTCAAATTAAGCTTCTTGACTCTTCAATAAAGTTGTTTCAACAAGGTGAGCGAGTTGAATAAAGAAGATATTGAATATATAGAACATGCTGAAGCGGTCGTCTGGAAACTCGCGACGATAGTGAAAGGTAATATTGAATTACTTGAGAAAATTGATAAACAAATTGAACATAAATTGCCTCATATGCGAGTGAAGATTGAAGATGCCATACTTATGCAAATGAGAACCTATCAAAAGGTTAATGAGCTATTTCCACGACTTGAAGAACTTGAAAATACATATGTTCGAAATCGTTCGAATGAATTGAGCTTATCCGGTAAATCTATCAAATTATATGCTCCTCGAATTTGGAACATCATAAACATAGTTAGTAAATTAAAACCATCAAGAATACAAAATAATTGGCGTCATATTCTTCAAACGAATCAAGGAATATCAATAAGTGCATCTTACATTCGAAAAACTAAGTTAAATGAACAAGGTACAAATACTGGAGCTAAAGAAACAAGTATTGATCTAATTTCTAAGGAATCATTGGTTTTCGATAACTTTCTTGTAGCGACATATGATGCTCCACAACAAGTCGATAAGAGCAAGTCAGTTGTACAAACTAGTAAACGGATTATTACAAAGTTAGAAAATCTAGATAATAAAATTGTTAAGGAATCTGCTTCACATAAAATAATACTAAATAAATCTAATCATTCTGAATCCATTGGCGAATTGCATATAAGAGGAAATAAGAAATATACCGACTATTTAAAATCAGTCGGTATATCCGGTAAGATTGGTAAACTAGCGATAATAGAACCGATTGTAACTTCATCAAACCTAGTCTTAATAAGAGACTAGGTTTTCTTGGGATTTTAATGTAATTAACAGCATGAATTAATACGTCTATGACGTCTGTTCTCATGACGTCTACGATGACAATTTCGGCGATTATTGTTGAATCCTAACAATCCTCCACAACAGCCAAATGACCTAATTCTATTTCTTCTACAGCCACAAGAAATAGTAACTTCTTTCTCTTTACTAGATTCATTAATCTCTCTGCTCATATTGATCCCTCACAATCCTCGGTAATGATATATAATATGCGAGATTCAGAGAGAAGGACACACTATGACGACATTGAACTAGTTATCTAACAAATTAGATCTGTCGTATGCTAGTTGCCACTACTAGAAACAATAACTAGAGTTAAAAATGAATTAAGAGTTTTCGATAAAAAAAGACTCTCTCACTTCAAAAGAAGTTAGAGTGTCTATATAATTTATTCTACACAATCATCTTCATTGTCATTTTCACATTCATTCGCATCAACAAAGCTTTCTAGAGTAGTTGATAATTGCATTAGCAATATTAACTCCGTTTGCATAACTCCTGTTAGTGTTTTTCGTACAGAATCGTTAATTTTTAGAATATCGTCTAAACAAGCAGGATCATGAGAAGCGTGCAACGTTCCTAAAGCAAATTGTACTTTTTCAGCCTCCGCATTAACAAGATGACTTAATCCAAGACCTTTCATTGCAATTGAAGCCATCAATAAATTGAAAACATCTTCATTACATAGGGTGATTCTGGGGTCAATGTTAGGTATATTAGGTAATGACATTTAATTCACTCCTTTACTTGCGGAATGTTACTTATTCCTCGCAATTTTCTTCAAAATGCTCTTCCGAGAGCAAAGCAATTGTACGATCTAGCTTTTTCAAGTTAAGCCATTGACTCAAAGTTAAATCTTCCATAAGCGTCGACACTGCTTTGTTCATTTGAATGAAATCTCGAGTTTCTAAGCAAGTTGCCTCATTAGTAAAAGCGACGAAGGCTTGTAATTTCTCAGCTTCAGCATTGATAAGATGTGAAAATGCAAGTTCGTTCAATGCTACAGAACTAAGTAGAAGATGAAGACTTTGCTGTTTGGTCACACTAATGTCGGGAGTTATGTTTGGTATATTGGCTTGGGACACTAAATATCACTCCTTATGTGTATTCACTTCACTTAATATATGGTAATATATGCATGTCTTATGTCTGCTTATATTTATTAAAATGAAAATTGTAGTTTGTTATACTACGTTCATTGTGAAAAATGCAAATTATGAAATTATACATAGTTATGGTTGAAGATTATAAAGTCATTAGAAGGAAGATGAACGTAATGAAAGCATACGGTTATATTGCACTAGGAGGAATTGTTGGTGCAATAATTAGATATGTAATTAGTGAACACTGGATAACAAGTCAGCCTATACCTACGCTATGGATTAATATTATAGGTAGTTTTTTATTGGCATTGTTGTATAGTGTAGTAACTGTTAATTTTCGGTGGAATCAAGAAATAAGATGGCTACTCGGAACTGGTTTGCTCGGAGCATTCACTACTTTTTCAACATTTTCTTTAGATTTGTTACGATATTTAGAGCAGAATCAATATTTAGCAGCTTTATTATATATGCTTGGAAGTATAGTAGGTGGTGGGGTTGCCGCGATTGTCGCCATAATGATTGTAGATAAGTTCAAGAGAAAGCAGGTAAACTTATGATTATTGCAATTGGAGCTATGGGGGCATTAGGGGCATGTGCTCGGTATTACATTAGTAACAATCATAGTATTAAGAACACTAATAAATTCCCTAGAGCTACTTTTCTTGTTAATGTAGTAGGATCTTTTATTCTCGGATGTCTATTTTCCTGTTATGAACAAGATATACTACCTAAGGGGTTGTGGTACCTTTTCGGGGTTGGATTTCTTGGAGCATTTACTACATTCTCCACGTTTAGTTATGAGTGGATCATGTTTGTGAAAGAAAAAAAGTATGGTAGTGCAATTCTTTATGTGACCGCATCTTTAATCGTAGGAATAGCTGCTGCATATGTGGGCTATTGGTTATTCAAGCTCTAGCCTTTTGATGTGAATTCATCAGAAGGCTTTATTTATTATTAATTTTAAATGAGCTCGAAAAATGTAAGCGATTAAAAAAACTATTGACAACGCTATCATATTAAGCAATAATGAACGCGTGTACATTTTTCTTAAATGATAAACTAATATATAAAGGAGAGAGCTCAATGACAAAACCAGCTAAGCAAAATGAACCTCTTGTAACACATATTTACACAGCAGATCCTTCTGCACATGTATTTAATGATAAAATTTATATTTATCCTTCTCATGACCTAGATCATGATGGTCCAGATAACGATAATGGGGATCAGTACAAAATGGAGGATTATCATGTTCTTTCCATGGACGATGTAGATGCTCCAGTTATTGATCATGGTGAAGCACTTCATGTTCGTGATGTTGCATGGGCTAGCGCTCAAATGTGGGCACCAGATGCGGCTTTCAAAAATGATACTTATTATTTATATTATCCAGCACGTGACCATGATGGAATTTTCCGTATTGGTGTAGCAACAAGTGATAAACCAGAAGGACCGTTCAAACCCGAAGAAAACTACATTCCAGGAAGCTATTCTATCGATCCAGCTGTATATGTAGATGAAGATAATCGTGCTTATATGTATTATGGTGGGCTATGGGGTGGACAACTTGAAAAATGGCAGTCTGGGGAATTTGTTGCTAATGAAGCAGATCCAGATGTAAATGGCCCAGCACTTGGACCGTTAGTAGCTGAAATGTCTGACGACATGCTTACTTTCAAAACGGATCCACAAGAAATTAGCATTGTTGACGAGAATGGTAATGCTATTCTTGCAAGTGATGAGGATCGTAGATATTTCGAGGGTCCGTGGATGCATAAATATAACGATACTTATTACTTAAGCTATTCCACAGGTTCAACACATTACCTTGTGTATGCAACTAGTAAATCGCCTACTGGACCTTTCGAATACAAAGGAAGAATTCTTGAGCCAGTACTTGGTTGGACGACACATCATTCGATTATAGAGTTTAAAGGTAAATGGTATCTGTTCTATCACGATTGCTCCTTATCTGGAGGAGTTAACCATAAACGTAGCGTTAAATTCACTGAGCTGAAGTATAACGAGGACGGTACAATTGTAACGATCTTCCCTTATGGAGAACAATCATAATCATAATAAAAGGAATTAACTTTACTGATTTAATATCAATAAACTTATATCAATAATCTCATTACAATGAACTCATTACAATGAACTCATTACAATGAACTAAAGTCTATCAATTCTTGTAGGTAAACTCGTAACATTGATCCATTAAAATTAATAAAGTAAAATAATAACCGCATATTAAATTTAATAAACCTACCTTATATGTCATTGTGATTTACTCTTGAGTTTGGAAATAACTCACTGAGTAATCATAGGCTGACAAAGGGTAGGTTTTTCATTTATTCAAAATATTGATTGCGAAATTGAGAAGGGGATAATCCGACATGTCTAGAGAAACAGTTGGAGAAATAGGGTATGTTTTCAAATCCCACATGCTCTGCAATTGCTGAAACTGTCAAATGAGTATTTAGTAACAAACTCTTCGCTTGATCAATACGGACTTTCGTCACATATTCATTAGGGGTCATACCATACATTTGCTTCATTGCTCGTGTTATATAGTTGTAATGATAATTGAAAGTGAAAGCGAGCCTTTCGTTCGTAATTGACTCCTGATAGTGATTTCTAATAAAATTCTCAACTTGTTCAGCTAATTTTACTATTGGTGTTGCATCATCATTATTCTGTCTCACATCCATCATTTTTAACAATTGTTCAAAGGCATATTGCTTTTTCCAATAAGCACTAGACTCTCTTTCTGTAATCGCCTCGTTCATTTGTTCTAATAATTGATACGCCTGTTGAGGAAAGGGGAACGTTGTATGTTTTGGTAATTGGATCGTGTATGGTGTTGGGTAAAAACATTGTTGATGTTCCTCAATATTAAGTTTCACATGTTGCTGATCACTTTGTGTCCAGGCGCCTATCGTCTGAAAATGAATCCAGTAAAATAATGTATGGTCTTCAGCAGGTTTCACAGAGTAGTGTGATTGATTTGGTAATAGAATAAGCGATTGACCCGCTGTTAATGTCCATGGTTCGTTATCTTCCCCAATAAACAAAGTACCTTCCCTAACAAGTATAAAATCAAAAAATCCTAAATTCGTTCGGTTTGGATGAGTATCGTCTTTCTCGTGGATTTGAAATCCGCTTTCTAAATAATAAGGTTGAGGCGGTGCGTTGAAATATAGATAGTTCATTGGCTTCATAAAGCACACTCCGTAGTGTGAGATTTTATAATAAATTGGTTTGAATACTGTATCGTATATATTCATATTAGCACATAAAATAGATTTGTAGAGTGTGAGAATCTAATATTATAGGAGAGTGCGATTATGTCGATACCCGTTCCATTGTCAAAGCCAAATCAATTTATTCCAATGAAACAAGTTAATATTGCGGACCCATTCTGGAGTCCCTATATAAAATTAGTCAGAGATGTTGTTGTGCCTTACCAATGGGAAGCGATAAATGATCGCGTAGAAGGTGCGGAACCAAGTCACGCAGTTCAGAACTTTAAAATTGCAGCTGGATTAGCTGAAGGTGATTTTTACGGATTCGTATTTCAAGATACTGATGTAGCAAAATGGATTGAGGCAGTCGCATATTTACTAACTAAAGAATCTAATAGCGAGCTTGAAGCAATCGCAGATGAAATGATTACGATTATTGAGAGAGCACAACAATCTAGCGGGTATCTTAATACTTACTTCATTATTAAGGAACCGCAACTTAAATGGAAGAATCTAACGGAAGCTCATGAATTATATACTGCTGGGCATATGATTGAAGCAGGTGTTGCTTATTATCAAGCTACTGGCAAACGTCGATTACTAGATATTGTGTGTAAAATGGCTGACGATATTGCTAATGTGTTCGGTGACGGACAAGGACAGATTCAAGGTTATGATGGACATCAAGAGATTGAGCTTGCTTTAGTGAAGTTATATCGTATTACGGGTGAAAACAAATATCTTCAGTTGAGTAAATACTTTATCGACAAACGTGGAACTAATAATTTTTTCATAGAAGAAGCTGAAAAACGTGGTTGGAGTAGTATTTGGCATAAAGGCCGCATTCAAATTGATTCACAATATTTCCAATCACACAAACCGGTGCGGGAACAAGATGTAGCTATCGGACACGCCGTTCGAGTAGTATATATGCTTGCAGGGATGATTGATATTGCGAAAGAAACAAAGGATGTTAGTTTAATAGAAGCAAGTCGTACATTATGGAACAACATTGTTCATAAGCAAATGTATATTACAGGTGGAATTGGTTCTATGGCTTCAGGAGAGGCTTTCTCCGTAGATTATGATATACCTAATGATACTGCTTATTCTGAAACATGTGCCTCGATCGGTTTAATCTTTGCTGCTCAACGTATGCTTCAATTGGAAGCAAAGAGTGAATACGCGGATGTGATGGAACGTGCACTATATAATACAGTGATATCTGGTATGTCATTAGATGGTAAACATTTCTTCTATGTTAACCCACTTGAAGTTTTACCTGACCAATGTAACGGTCATAATAAGAACTACAATCATGTGAAACCAGTACGTCAAGAATGGTTTGGTTGTGCATGTTGCCCTCCTAACCTTGCTCGTTTATTAGCATCACTAGGTGATTATATGTATTCTGTAACTGGTAACACCGTGTTTTCTCACTTATTTATCGGTGGCACTACAGAACTGGATATCGAGGGTTCAACTGTAATTGTGAAGCAGGTTTCTGATTTGCCTTGGAGTGGAGTAGTGAAATATGAACTTTCTACTACCGAGCTAGTTAATATGACATTGGCCATTCGTCTTCCTAATTGGTCCAACAAAACTTTGATAAAAGTAAATGGATTGGTTGTGCAAGTTACTGATATTACGGAAGATGGTTACGCGAAGATCACCCGGGAGTGGGCAACAGGAGATATTGTAGAAGTAGATTTCGATATGAGTATTAAACGAATGAAGAGTCATCCAAAAGTAAAAGCAAATGCAGGTAAAGTTGCTCTACAACGTGGCCCGATCGTCTATTGTATTGAAGAGGCTGATAATGGAAAACTATTACAACAAGTAAAATTACCTAACGATGCTGAACTTACTTTGAAATATAACGATGCACTAGCTGATGGTGTATATACGATACAAGCAAATGCAGTAACTATTGATGCTAACTCTTGGTCTGATCAGCTATATGCTGCTGATACAACAATTTCAGAAACACCAATTGCACTAACATTTATTCCTTACTATACATGGGCTAATCGTGGTGAGGGCGAGATGATGGTATGGGTGAATGAGTTAGCAAAGTAATATACCACGAAGAATACACATTCAATATTAGAAGATCCTTCTATATTGTTGAATGTGTATTTTTATTTCTGTAACTTCCCTACCAAAATTGTATTAAAAATGTATAATAGTACTAGGTTGCGGACGATGGAATTCATCATAAATTACATAAACGGCCTGATAAGGCTAAGGTTCATATCAGTAAGCCTAATACACATTTATGGAGGACATTATGAAGAAAAGTATTCAGGTAGTTATCGTTTTTGTTTTATCTATTGTGTTGCTGGTACCAACAACAGCTGCCCACTCAGGTAGAACAGATGCGAATGGAGGACATAATTGCTCTGCAAAATCTAAGAGCAAAGGACTATGTACTGGCTATCATTATCATTCAGGTTCCAGTTCTACAAAAAGTTCAACTTCAAGTGGTACAAGCTCATCGAGCAATAGTTCTACTAAGAAAAACAATGGTGGATCAAGTACATCCAAGACTTCTACTG
Organism: Candidatus Pristimantibacillus lignocellulolyticus; assembly: GCA_023639215.1. NCBI lineage: Bacteria > Bacillati > Bacillota > Bacilli > Caryophanales > Paenibacillaceae > Pristimantibacillus (SeqCode) > Pristimantibacillus lignocellulolyticus (SeqCode). Next base: position 4,307,355 of record CP097899.1, on the reverse strand, counting down.
TCAAAAAAGAAGAGTATATAAAATCGACGGTCAAGTTATATGTTAATGATGTACTAGTCAAATTAGATAATGATATCTTAGTAAAAGATAATAGTAATTATTTCCCCGTTAGAGATGTTGTAAAGGCAATAGGAGCAACACTCGAAATTGATAATGCTGCAAAAGTTATCAAACTTACAAAAGATAAGAAGAGTGCTACTTTATCATTATCAAGTAAAAATGTGATTTCTAAAAATAATACTACGTATGCACCAATTCGAGATATCGTTGGCGATTTGGGAGCTACAATAACATTTGACAAAGATAATAACAGAATTTATGTTAGTATAACATCATAAGATAAAGCCGAAAGAATCGGGTTTCAAGCTATTGCTTGAGACCCTTTTTGTCGTTTCCAATAACTGTATATTATTATATAATGGAGGTATGTTCAATGATTTATGTAACATAACAAGATGAACAGTGGTTAATTGTTTCGTTTGGATATGATGTTGCAATTATTCAATGAGTTAAAGAGATTCATGGAAGAAAATATGATCCAGTAAAGAAAGATTGGATGATTCCGTATACCTGCTCAGCTGTTAATCAACTAGTATCCCTGTTTCATGAGAAAAACATAATCGTTGAGACTCAATTAAAGGATGAATGCAATCTTTTTGCCTACTGTCGAGCACATACAAGAAAAAAGGTTCAGCTAGAACAATTTCTCGGTTCAAAAGTCAGTGTAAATTATAGTGCAAATAAGCAAGACACCTTAAAGTTTAACCACAATACTGACATCACTTCACAAACCGCTTCAACAAATAGCTATTCATCAGCAGCCCTTTCCAAGGTTATGAACAAAAGACATTTCCCTATATCTAAATTTGAAAGTCAGAAAAGATCGTTATACTTTATTATCTGCGACAGCATGGCAAGCTATAGAACAATATAAAGCGAATAACAAGTTAACAAATTGGCTATTTCCAGGTTAGCAGAACAAAGGACATATTACAGAGCGAACCGTACAGAAAGTGTTTGAACAAGTATTGGCAAAAACAAAAATGAATAAAGAAGTAAGTCTGCACACCTTACGACATTCATTTGCAACACATTTACTAGAAGGGGGAATGGACATACGCTTCATACAAGAATTACTCGGACACCATCATATCAGTACTACTCAAAAGTACACACACGTCACAAACATTAATACTCGCAACATAACGAGCCCACTCGATATGTAAAGGCTAAAAATGTTTCTCTCATAAGCAGACATTAGATAAAGAACAGCAAAGTGAACACAGTTCACTAATAGACCGAAAGAAACACTACCCACTATATCAGCAAAAGACACTATGACCGAAATACGTAAATAATGTGTTATATGAAACCAGTGCAGGAAATATTAGTCGAAATCTTATTAGAAAGGAGTTAATGAATGATAATTACTCATTTATTAGATATCTCTTTAGCAGACGGAGAAATAATTAAAATAGAACATATGAATGAAAATGTAAAAATAACCTATAAAACATGGAACGATCAAATACTCTTAATTCAATTTACTGACTACATAAGAATGATTGATAACAGATCAATTGGTAATGACATTGAACATTTAAAGACAGATAACAATGAAGATTTTAGAACAGAATTCACTGATTCTATAAACGATGATTTAGTAACTGAGGAAGAAATAAAAGACAGTAAGAAGTACTCCTTTATAAGTTCGTGGGGAACTAATTCATTGTTAACGATATATGCTAAGGAGATACAAGTCTCAAAAAAACAATGAGTATTATAGATGGTCAATGAAGGCACTGGCATCATATAACACATTATTCACGCTGCGGCTACGCCTTGGTCAGTAGAGGAAATTCAGGATGTGATCGCTATCTGACAACTTCCTGCGGAAGTTCGTGAATACAATAACGTTATAGGAAAGATAGGAGCTATTCATGGAGGAATAAAATGAATAAAAAACAAAGTTTGATAGTATTCATTGTTTCAATAATACCAACTGTTATTTTTATTAATTTAATGATTTATTATTTTCCTATGACAGGATTAGGTCGTATTCTAAGCGTTCCAATGACATTGATAATTAATTCTATTATTATTATGTTTTTTATTTATGCTATGAATTTTAGACTTAAGAATATGAAGCGAAAGTTTTCAATAAATATATTGATATGGTTGATATTCATAATAATAACGTTAGTAGTTGTTATATCTATGCATCCTCAAGAAGGAGGACCGAGTACATGGGTAATGATAATTGAAAGATTTAAAGAAAAGTAATTCAAAGTTTAATGTTGTAATAAATAATCACAGCTTGTAATAACTGAGAGATATAAATCATTTATTATTTAGTTATTAACAAATATAGAATTAAAACAATGATCCTTCACATAACACAGTATTCACGCGGCGACTACGCCTTGGTCAGCAGAGGAAATTCAGGATGCAATTGCTGTCTGACAACTTCCTGCGGAAGTTCGTGAATACCTGAACGTTATATTAAAGGAATGCAATCAATTATTCGAGGTGAAAATACTGATATCTTACTATATTAATGAAATTAATATTACTTTTTCAATAAATGAGTTCCCACCTCTTTATGATGATTATAAAAAAGTAGCAATTCTTTTCGAAGAGATTGATTATGATGAAGAATATGATTACTTTTTAATTTGTTATATTACTAGCAATTCTGATAGTTCCACTCATATTTTGCTTAATATGAAATTTTCACTTTATTCATCTGGATTTGTTCCTGGTTTTCTAGTAGCACCAGAAACAAACTTATTATTTATTGGAGCAGGTGAGCGCTTAATTATTTATGATTTTGAGAATTCAACAAGAATTGGAATTGATAAAGCAGATTTTGGGTTTTTGGGATGGAGAAGGAGTAGGGATGTAATAATTATGAGTGCCGAACTAGAACTTGCATGTTGGAATATTAATGGCAGAAAACTATGGTCAACATTCGTAGAACCCCCTTATGAATATGAAATAAAAGATAATAATTTAACCCTTACTATAATGGGAAGTAAACAAGAATTCAATATATACAAAGGACCTGAATAAAGCTTTGTGTGAGTAATTCCAAGAAGGCTTTCCCATCATATTGCACAGTATTCACCGCGGCGGAACCGCCTTGGTCACTTTGATGCTTTTGGCAGTAGTAGCATATTCAGTGACAACTTCCTGTGGAAGTTCGTGAATATCTCAACGTTATCTGAAATCGAGGCAAATCGAAAGGACATTTTAATGAAAAAATTATTAATATTATTAGTAGTATTTCTGTTAAGTACAGCATGTACAAAACAGGAAAAAAACACTGAGAATGAAGTAGCTTATCGTTATTTAGGTGAATTTGTTAGTTTAGTAGATCAACGAAAAGAACAGTTCGGTAAAGAGATGAAAATAAACTACACTTTACAATTGAAAAACTTTAGTCCTAAAGAAACAGTATTCAATCTATATCATAATCAATTCGAACACGGAAGTGAGGAGGCATACAAACACGTAGAAATCACTAAGAGAACAAAAGTATATGAGCTAGATGATAATGAAAGAAAGGAAGTTTCAATAATTAATATTGAGAATTCGAACCGATTAGAAATTTGGATAAAACCTTATCATTTATCAGACTATCATATAGAAGTATTAGAAATATACATTATAGAGTAATGTATCAAGTATTACAGGGATCCCTCGACTTTAGATAACACAGTATTCATGCGGCGGCTGCACCTTGGTCATTTTGATGTTTTTGGCAGAAGTAGTAGATTCATGTGACAACTTTGCATGCGCAAGGTTCGTGAATACAAGAACGTTAGGTGAAATCACTGCAAGTACATAAACATATTAATGGAGGTAGTTAAATGAAGAATTTAGCAAAAGAAATTTATGATATTTCACATCTGACTGGCGAGTTCCTTTTAAGATCGGGTAAAGTCTCAAATGAATATTTTGATAAGTACTTATTCGAATCTAAACCTCAATTATTATCCAAGATTGCAGAGGAGCTTGAAAAGTTAATACCTAAAGGAACTGAAATACTCGCGGGACTTGAGCTTGGTGGTGTGCCAGTAGCAACGGCACTTTCTTTGAAATCAAATATCCCAGTAGCCTTTGTAAGAAAAAAGGCTAAGGCATATGGCACATATAAATTGGCTGAAGGAATTGATGTAAAGGGCAAGAAAGTTTGCATTATTGAAGATGTTGTGACGACTGGTGGACAAGTCATTTTAAGTGCAAAGGACCTGAGAGAAGCAGGAGCAATCGTAACCGATGTAATCATCGTAATAGAAAGAAATATAGAAGGTAGAAAGAAATTACAAGAAGAAGGACTCAAATTACATTCATTATTTAAGATGGAAGAACTGATTGAGGCAGCAGCTCAAGAAGGCAGTCACATCACCTAACACAGTATTCAAGCTACGACCGCGTCTTGGTCACGGTAATGCTTTTGGCAGAGTAGTAGATTCATGTGACAACTTGCTGCGCAAGTTCGTGAATACCTGAACGTTATATGCAATTGGGCAATTAGTAATATGAAACCCATTCAAAATCGATTGCTCAAGAAATCTTTTATGATTATTCATTTTTGTTTTAGTTTAATATCAGGACTTAAATCTATTTACGAGAAGTTATAATAAACAATACGGGGGGAATCATGAAAAACACAATAGGAATAATTTTTATTTGTATCTCAGCATTTTTATATGGAATTTGGTATTTATCTGCAGCTATCTATGGATCAGGAATGAGTTCTTGGAGTAGAGACTTGTTTAAATCTATGCTCGAATATGTTGGTCCAGGTCCTCTTATCTTAAGTTGTATATCTCTTATTACAGGATTAGTGATTTTATTATATTCCAACTTAAAGAATCGTATAAAGATTGAATCACAACTTATTAAAGAAAATTGGAAAAATGATGAAAACTGGTTATAGAAATATATAAATAAAAAAACATACAACATAATAATGACTTAAAGCATATCTAAGATATATCAAGGATGGCCTCAACAGCATATAACACAGTATTCACACATCGGCTACGCCTTGGTCACTTTGATGCTATTGGCAGAAGAAGCTGATTCAGTGACAACTTCCTGCGGAAGTTCTTGAATACATGAACGTTAGATGAAATGGCTGCAAGATCTATTAAAACCAAACTTAACGGAGGCTAATCATGGGGATGGAATGGTATGACATGATCGCTAAACGAAATGGCGGATATAAGAATAATGCAATATCGACAACAATTGGAGTTTCAAGTGAGCAAGTATTTGAAGAAAATTTAATCACAATGTTTTCTGAATATAGTACAGTTTTAGATGCTGGTTGTGGACACGGTGAATTTACATTAAAGATGTCGAAGTATGCTAATTCAATAATTGGTTTTGATAATTCGATTGAACTCATTACAATTGCAAATGAATTGTTATCAGAATCTAAAGTTTCTAATGTAAACTTTATTCATACGACAACCAAGACAGAACTTCCTTTTCAGGACAATCAATTTGATTTGATATATAACCGAAGAGGCCCTACATCCATTATTGAACACAGTAAAGTGCTTCGTTCGGGTGGAATAATATATGGAATACATGTAAGTGTTGATAAAGTCATTCAAAAATTAGATGTTAATGGATTTGTTGATATAGAAATTCATGAATACAATAGTGCAGTATCTTATTATCCGAATGAAGAAGAATACGCTAAATTTCTAACTTGTATCCCAGGAAATCCGGATTATACTCTGCCGGAAAATAAGAATCAATTAATGCAAAAAGTGAGTGAAAACATGATAGATAATAAAATTGGTATAAGAGAACAAAAATACATATGGAAGGCTGTTAAAGCCTAATCTCTAAGTATATCAAGAAAGGCTGCAACTTCCTCTAACACAGTATTTACGCGGCTGCTACGCCTTGGTCAGCAGAGGAATTTCAGGATGTTATCGCTTTCTGACAACTTGCTGCGCAAGTTCATGAATACCTGAACGTTATATGAAATTATCGTAGGATTTTAATTCGGGAGGCATCAATGGAAAATTTTAATCGTGAGTGGCTCATGAAGAAATTTGAGGAAATACAAAATCGAACCTTAAAGGCAATAGAACAACTAAGCGAAGAACAATTAAACTGGTCCCCTGATAAAATAAGTCATAATATTCCGACTTTATTAAGACATATAGAAGGAAATATTAAAGAAAGGATTAGAAAGGGCATTTGTAATGAAGAGATAAATAGAGATCGTGATAAGGAATTCCTAAAGACATTCATGACAAAAATAGCAGCAGAAAAACTAATCAATACCAATATGGAGTATGTAATAGGAATAATAAAGCACTTACCAGATGAGAAGTTCGATGGGAAACAAATAGTCAGAGGGAAAGAACGATCAAATTTGGATATGCTACATCAGTGTGCTACCCATTATTCGGAGCATATGGGACAGATATTGTATATTACAAAACAATGTAAACAGAAAGAATATAAATCAACATCAGTGTAGATAAATCGAAGAAGACGATAACATCCGATAACACAGTATTCACGCAGCGGCTCTGCCTTGGTCACTTTGATGCATCTGACAGAGTAGTAGAATCAGTGACAACTTCCTGCGGAAGTTCGTGAATACCTGAACGTTATCGGAAATCTGTGTAATAATCAATACTCTGGAGTGATGCAATGAGGAAATTAATCAAATCTATATTAGTTGTTGGAATATTTGTAATACTATTTACTATTACTTTCTACTATCCAAAGGAAATTCTTATGGAAGTTGACGGGTTCAAATACAGTCTGGGGATGGATAATATTGAATTTGAACAACAAGGTGGGTTCTAGTCCGCGGAAAGATTTATAAGACTTTTCCCGATAACAGGAGATTTAAGGGAATAATAGATATAGAGGATGTTTATGTTCCAGTTCCTGAAATCTATAGACAATTAGAAGTTGTTTTACGTAAAGACAACAGTGGTTTGATTATTTATCAATATGTTGAGAATGGCGAACCACATCATTACCCACTCGGTACTGTGTACTTTAATAAATCAATTGACAAGCTTACCATAGCACTTTTGGAAATAAAGAATGATAATCTAGGTGGTTGGTCTGCTGTGAATGGTTTGATGGTCACTGCACCAGCCCTAGACAGAACCGAAGCTATAGGTATCTCAAATGAAATAATGTCTAAGTATCTAAATGGGTTTACATTACAATAGACTCTATTATTTTTGAATGTTGTTATTCGAATGGCATACTGTTGAGCTATTTGGTAGGAGAATCTATTAGTGTAATCGAATATTCACACGTATATAACAACAAAACTTCTTTTAAAGTGAGGTGGCACTACCATATGGAATGCTTGGGATGTAGGATTGCAAATGGAATTGAACCAAATCTGAATATTATATTTGAGAACGAACTTATTACTTGTGTACTTGACATTGCTCCGTTTAATGAAGGGCATACGCTAATTCTTCCAAAAAAACACTACTTGGATATCGATGAAATCGAGCAAGATACCACTTACAGCATAATGGACGCCTCTAAAATCATTTCAACTGTCTTAAAATGCTTGTATAAGCCTGATGGTATTAGAATGAGTCAAGACGGTGGGAAATTCAATGATTTGGCACATTATCATATGCATCTCATTCCAAGATACGAAGGCGATGGATTTACCTGGGGTGAACCTTTATATCCAGATGGTGCTGAAAATCGATTACCACAAACTAAGGAAAAAATCATTAAGGTTTTAAGTGAACTACTCTAGTCGGTACTTTGACTAGGGCGGTTTATACTTTCACTGAAAATCAACATTAAGATTTAACATAACCTTACAATAAAATAATGAATTTGAATGTTGTTTCAAGGAAGGCACAGACTTCCTATAACACAGTATTCACGCATCGGTCATACGCCTTGGTCACTCTGAGGCATTTAGCAATGGAGTTAATTCATGTGACAACTACCTAGGGAAGTTCGTGAATACCTGAACGTTATAGTAAATCAAAGCAAGTATAAGGTAGAAATGCTTACTAAATTGCACTAATTTAACGAAGAGGAGGATGTTTAGATGGATTCAGAACTTTTAAATATATTTGACGATGATAGAGTTCCAATTGGTGTGGCAACTCGTGTAGATGTTCATAAATATGGTTATTGGCATGAAACATTTCATTGCTGGTTCATTAACAGAGATGTGAACAACGATTATATCTATTTTCAATTACGAAGTGAACATAAACGGGATTACCCTAATCTCCTAGATATTACAGCCGCAGGTCATTTATTATCAAACGAAACTGTTGAGGATGGAATAAGAGAGGTAAAAGAGGAGACTGGTATTGATGTTAGTTTTCATGATCTAATTCCATTGGGAGTCATGGATTATGTTGTAGCTAATAGTAAAATTATTGACAAAGAATTGGCTCATGTTTATTTACATGAGTACAACGGGTCTATTGATGACTTTCTTCTACAAGAAGAAGAAGTTTCCGGCATATTTATTGCACAATTCTATGATTTTTTTGATTTGTGGATGAACAAAACAAATCAAATTGATATTCATGGGTTCTTCATGGATGGTAATGGAAATAAAATCAAAGTGAAGGAAGTTGCTGGCAGGGCTCAGTTTGTCCCTCATGATGTAACCTTTTATCAATTATTAGTTAATAAAATCAAGGATATTCTAGAAAACAAGGAAAATCTTTTGAGATAAATTGAAAATAGTTAGATGTTTCGAAGAAGGCGTTGACCTCCTATAACACAGTATTCACGCGGCGGCTCCGCCATGTTCACTGTGATGTCTTTGTCAGAGTAGTAGATTCAAGTGACAAATTCCTTCAGAAGTTTGTGAATCTCTGAACGTTAACTGTAACATACGGAATCGTAAAACCATTGGAATAAGCGCTAATATTAGCAGGATATAATTTGTAACAATATTTGATCCTGCATCGTTGTAATAAGAAGATAGAAAATCTAACCTAATTACTATATTAAGTATTTTACTCCTCGCATCATGAGCCGCACAAGTTGGAGATCCAACAAAGAACTTCATTGTTAAAAACAAAAATAACAAACCATATAAACGACAAGTACATCCAAGTTGCAATAACTTAAAGTAAGCGTGGAAACATTTGGCATTTTTAAGTGATGCTAAGAAGTCGAATGCATCAAATAACATAAGATTCACGCGGCGGGCATTCGCCCTTGGTCAGCAGAGGAAATTCAGGATATGAATGCTGGCTGACAACTTGCTGCACAAGTTAGTGAATACCTGAACGTTATATGAAATCACTGCAAAGGAATGAGACTAATTAAATCAATAGATGCGCAAGAGCTTGCTATAGTTGCATGTCAGAATTCGAAACAATATCTAAAACCAGGGATATCTGAAAAAGAATTTGCTGATAAGTGTGAAGAAATAATGCGTTCTTTAGGTGCTGAATCACTATGGTATCCGATGCTTGTAAACTTTAATGAAAATACTATTTTTTGCACTCGCGGAGACCATTTACCTTCAGAAGAAGTATATCTGAAAGTGAATGATATTGTCTTAGTAGATTATAGTCCTATGCTGAATGGAATGTGGGGAGATTACTCAGAAACGATACTTGTAGGAAAAAACGAAGAATTCCAGAAGTTGATTGAAGATGCTAAACAAATTTTTGAATTGACATATGAGTTTTCGAATAAAGTTAATACAGTGGGAGAATTATTTGAATTTTGTACAGAATTAATAGAACACAAAGGATATACATTGTTAGATCCAAATGGAAATATTGGACATACAATAGAAAACTTTTCTAATCATGATAAAAGAATATATATATATCCCGAAAATAATGATCTTTCTCTTAAGGGGAAGAAATGGGCGATTGAGCCTCATATAGGGAAGAATGGGTACGGGGCAAAGTTTGAGAATGTAATAGTATTATAGAATTTTGAAAGTAAAACTAGAAGGCAATAACATCACATTAATCAGTATTCACGCAGCGGCTACGCCTTGGTCAGCAGAAGAGTTTCAAGATGTGATTGCAGTCTGACAACTTGCTGCGCAAGTTCGTGAATACCTAATCGTTATAAGAGCTCCCTGCAAAATCCTAAAATAGAATGAGGTGTCTAATGCAAGATAAACAAACGACTATTAATAGCAAAGCATGGAATACAAAAGCTTATGAAGCATGGACGATTCAATTCGGACATCCTGAAGCACAAGCAGAAAAACTAAAGCTTAATGGGAAACATAAGCTTCGTAGATGGATAAAGTATATTGGTGACCCAAATGGAATGAGAATTATTAATCTTCTTGGATCAGCAGGAAGCAAGGCAATTCCATTAGCGTTGCTTGGTGCAGATGTCACTATTGTTGATATTTCTAAAGAGAACCAAAAATATGCTTCCGAAGTTGCTCGTTATGCTAATGTGAAACTTAATTATATTTTGTCAGATGTTTTAAATATACCAGCTGAGAATAATCTTAGAAATTATGATTTGGTTCTTATGGAATTTGGTGTTTTACATTACTTTTCTAATTTAGAACCTATTTTTGAGTTGGTAAATAACTTACTAAGAAACAATGGTCGACTGATTTTGACGGATTTTCATCCTTTTACAAGCAAAAGTTCTAATTATTTTGATTCAAATCTTGTTGAAGAAAAGATAGCTTTTTCAGATATTCTTTCAGAAGAAGATCGTAAAGACCTACCAAAAGTTCTTTTGAGAAAATGGACGATGGGTGAAATTCTATCTACATTAGCAGAAAAGAACATGATTTTAAGGAAATTAGAAGAGGAGCCGCATCACATTAATAGTGGTGTACCAGCATTTTATACAATTGTAGCTGATAAAATAAATGAACATCAATCTCCTCTAATTCCATAAAACACAGTATTTTTGTGGCTCGAAGAAGGCGGGGACAACTTATAACACAGCATTAACGCATCAATGCATACGCTCCTCGGTCACTATGATAATTTTGGTAGAGTGGTTATATCAGTGACAACGTACGTGATTACCTGAACGTAACAAGCCATTGCCTGAAACTTATGAAAGGAAGTTGAACAATGAAGAAGATTTATCTTGTTAGACATTGCAAAGCAGTTGGTCAACAACCAGAATCTCCTTTAACTGAAGAGGGTAGTAAAGATGCTTCGAGTCTCATAGTAGATTTTTTTATGGGTAAGAGGATTGAAAAGATTATATCAAGTCCTTATTTAAGGGCAATAGATACAATAAAGCCTTATTCAATAATCAGTAATACAGAAATTAAGATAGATGAACGACTAATGGAACGAGTTTTGAGTACATCTAATCTTGAAGATTGGCTAATAAAACTAGAAGAAACCTATGAAGACCTAGAATTAAAGTTTGAAGGCGGTGAATCATCAAGCGAAGCGATAAAAAGAGGTATTCAATTAATAAATGAAATAGTTGAGATGCGTGAAAATAATGTCATCTTAGTAACACATGGAGCATTACTTTCACTAATAATAATGCAGTATAATCAAACATTTGGATTTAAAGATTGGCAAGCTATGAAAAATCCAGAAATCTATTGTTTGGAAGTTGAACAAAATGGAATTAGACTTAATCATTTACTCTAGTTGATCAATGAAGTAGGACAACAGCACATAACACATTATTCAAGCGTCGGCTGCGCCTTGGTCACTTTGATGCTTTTGGCAGTAGTAACAGAATCAGTGACGAACTTGCTGCGCAAGTAAGTGAATACCTCAAAGTTATGCGAGAGGATTGAGAAATGTGTTTTCATAAAATACATCAAATTCAAAATTATCCGGAGGACAAATGATACAAATAATAAATACATTGATAATAGGAATGGTTGTTAGTAGCGTATTAAATAAAAAAGAGAAATATCAAGATAGGATATTACTAAGAATTATTCTAATTGGTTTATGGTGTTTATTGTATTTTCTTGCATATGGAATTTCAACAAATATTATTACTATATTTGGTCCAGGAGCTTTATTAGTTGGATATTCATATTGGGATTATTATAAAAGAAAAGAATCAGAGAAGAATAATTATCGAAGTTAATCCAGAAAAGCATACGCGTTTTACTAGGTGAGGTGAGTTGTTTGGAAAATACAAATGCTAAAGTTTATTTAAGTATTTATGGCGAGAGTTTTCCGATAAAGGAACTTTCCGATATTTTGGAACTAGAACCTACGGAATCATATAAAAAAGGTGATGAAATATTAGTAAAACCAAGTCCTCATTACCATTATGAAGGAAGAAGATTCAGGAAAGAAACGTCTTGGGAATTAGGAACAGATTATGAAGAAACATATGAATTGGAAGAGCAAATAAACAAAGTTTTAATACAATTAAAAAATAAAGAAGAGTTAATTACCAACTTTTGCGAGGAATATAATTTAAAATGTTTATTTATGATTGTGATAAAAATGAATAATGGAGAAACTCCTGTAGTCGGGATAAGCCATGAATTTGTAAAAATGGCATATCAGTTAGGAGCAGAAATTCACTTTGATCTCTATGCAAATCCATATAAATCAGATTTTGAATTGACAAGATAGAAGTAGAGTTAGAACAGGAAGAATCAATCAAATATTTTACTCAACAATATTTTGATGGTGTATTTTGAGATTAGGAGGAACCGGTTTATGAAAATTTTAGTAGCTGGTGCAACTGGAGTTGTTGGTCGTTTGTTACTTCCAAAATTAATACTTGAAGGTCATGAAGTATTTGGATTGACCCAAAACGCTAGTAATAAATCCATTATCGAGAATATAGGAGCAAATGCGTTAATTGCTAATGTCTTTGATCGTGAGGAAATAATATCTGCGTTAGAAGAATCACAACCAGATGTCATAATTCATCAATTAACTTCGTTGAGTAATAGGAACTTTTCAGAGAATACTAAAATTCGCATAGATGGCACGCGTAATTTGGTTGATGCCGCTTTAAATGTTGGCGTTAAACGTATTATTGCTCAGAGCATTTCCTGGGCGTATGAGCCCGGGGAAGAACTAGCATTTGAAGAGGAAGCTCTGCATGTCCTTGCCGAAGAACCTCGAAAAACTACGATTGACGGTATTTTTGAATTGGAGCGAACTGTGACTGAGTTGCCACATCATGTAATTCTACGCTATGGAATGTTCTACGGTCCAGATACTTGGTTCGAGAGTAATGGTTTTATGGCAAAACAACTTTTTCAAAGGCAGTTTCCTGCAAGCGAAGGAATTACTTCGTTCATTCACGTTGAGGATGCCGCTCAAGCAGCAGTTTCAGCATTAAGTTGGCCATCGGGTGCAGTTAATATTGTTGACGATGAGCCGGCAAAAGGTTTGGACTGGGTCCCGGTTTATGCTAAAGAATTAGGTGCACCTACGCCTGAAAATCTTTTGGATAGAAAAGGTTGGGAGCGAGGGGCATCGAACAGAAAAGCTCGTCAGGAATATGGCTGGAAACCGCTTTATCCTACTTGGAGGAATGGCTTTATTGATAGCATTAAACAACTATAAGAATTACGAATTACCTTCGAATGGATACAGATATGTTATGTGCAAAAATGTAATTGGAAATCAATATAGATTTTACAAAGTATACGCAAAAATAACTTCACCTTAGATAAAACTTTACTTCAAATTGAATAAGCAAAGTTTAATTCCAAAAAAGAATGCAATAGTAACATGAAAACTTTGATAGTGTCGTAGTTTTCCGAGAATTGATATATCAGATGAAGTTGCGGTAACGTCTTGATCAGCAGAGGAAATTCAAAGAGGTCATCTAAGTCTGACAACTTCACATGGAAGTTCATGAATACCTGAATGTTAACAAGAATCAGTGCAATTATTAATAAACAATATCGTTAAACTTGGAGGTCGGTATATTATGAATAGTCCAATAGCAAATAGAGTTGATACTATCTTTGTGCATGTAACGGATTTAGAGAAATCAGTTGAATGGTATAGTAACCTTTTGGGCTTGGAAGTTAAAGGCGAAGTTCAAGGACCCATTTATACATTTGAAATGGGTGAAGGGCGACCGGGTTTAACTCTTGATGATCATTGTTTTGATGACAATTATGTATTCGTTCCACAGAATCAGCCATTATTCAACTTGAACACCGAAGATATAGATGCTGCATATCAATTTGTAAATCAACGGGGTATAGAAATTGTACAAGAGATTCAAAGCTTTCCAGACTTATCAGAATTCACTTTTAAGGATCCGGATGGAAATATTATTATGATTTGTACATGTTTTAATGTTAAGGAATAAACAAGTTTTCAAGCAATAATTAAGAAAATAATTCATTTTAAAATAGTAAGTAATGTTGGATCTTTCGAAGAAGGAATTGTTATCCAATAACATAAGATTCACACGGTGGCTTCGCCTTGGTGACTGATGCGTTTAATAGAGTAGAAATATCAAGAATTCTATATACTTGTCTGAGGATTAACTATCATTGTTAGTTAAGGATAAATCTACTGCAAGGGAGATTATAGAATGAAATGTGAGAAATGTGATTCAATTAATGTTATTGAAGGTAAGCTTACGACTGGTTTTGCAGGTGTAGTATTTACAACGATAACCTCATTCAAAAAAATGCCATTCACTAAAAATTATTCCCTTATACTGGCGAATGCATGTAAAGACTGTGGGCATATTTTTTCTTTAAAATTAGTTACACCTGATAGTGTGAACCAAAACAAATAGGAAATATATTGAAATCTCTCTCAATATATTTCCTATTTGCTGGTACTGTTTGAAGGTACGTACAGCCGGATGATAACTTGAATTCAAATTCGATATTAACTAAGGAGTATTAAAATTTATGCATAAAATAGATATCGATTTATTGCCACAATCATTAAAAGAAAAATCACTGTCTTCAACTGAGGTTGTCTTAAGGTGTGAAGACATTTTAACGGCAATCGATTTAATAATTGCACAACAAAGAGCAACGATAGGTTGGGAAATATGGTTTTTATACCCACAAGGTCAGATAAGCGGCATAATAGAAATTGATGGAGAGTCAGAACTATACACAACTGTTGATGTAATGAAAAGGAAGATGTTTGAATCATGGAAACAGTATGTTAAGAGAACATCTGAAAAAGCAAAAGAAGAGATTATAAGAACAAATTTTGAAGTTAATGAAAAATGCAATAAAAATGGGGTTATTCCTTACTTTTGCATTACTACAATAAATCACTTCTGACTCCTAATGGGCGGAGAAAAGACTTAATCAATAGAATTCATATTCTAGGGGTATCTTGCTCGGGAACTAGCACATTAGCTAAAGCGATGGCGGATAGAGATGGATATCAACATTTTGATATTGATGACTATTATTGGCTACCAGCAGAAGTAGCATTTACGAAAGTTAGAGCGATTGAAGATAGAGTTAATTTACTTCAGAAGAGCCTTCAAAGTCATAGTAAGTGGGTATTATCAGGATCATTATGTGGATGGGGAGATATCTTTATTCCGTATTTTAATTTAGTGATATACATATCGATACCGAAAGACATAAGGATGATAGTGTAGGAAAAGAGACAGAAGTAGGGCGTTACATGAAGAATGATTGTCAGCATTATCATGTAGGGTT
Source organism: Candidatus Pristimantibacillus lignocellulolyticus (assembly GCA_023639215.1). Lineage (NCBI taxonomy): Bacteria > Bacillati > Bacillota > Bacilli > Caryophanales > Paenibacillaceae > Pristimantibacillus (SeqCode) > Pristimantibacillus lignocellulolyticus (SeqCode). The sequence continues at coordinate 4,291,745 of CP097899.1, read as the reverse complement.
GTGAGACTAGAAGGAGACATAAGTGTTGAGGAAAAAATGATAGAAAGCACGGAATGGCAAGGAATACTAGATAAAGGGAAGTCTTCTTTAAGCAATTCTCTTGAGAATAGCTGGTATAGTATAAGTGTTTACTCAAAAGAAAATGAAATAATCGGATTTGGTAGAGTATTATCAGATGGAGAATTACATGCATTAATTTGTGATGTAATTATATTACCAGAGTATCAAAGACATGGAATAGGATCTGAATTGCTACAAAAGTTAATAACGAAATGTAAGAACCATGATATTTAAATGATTCAGTTATTTTCAGCAAAAGATAAGTATAGATTTTATGAAAACCACGGATTTGAAAGACGACCAGATCATTCACCAGGGATGAGATTTAATAAAGTATAAAATAATGCTAGTAGGCCAAACGACTTGGCTTATCACAGCATTCACGCTACGCCTACGCATTGTCATTTGATGACTATTATTGAGTAGTAAGAAAGAGGATGAAAATGGATAAAGGAACAATTATATTTTTGAATGGTATAACAAGTTCAGGTAAAACTTCAATAGTGGAAGCCATGCAATCTTACTCTGAACCCTTTTTTTATGTTGTTGCAAATGATCTTTTTGAAAATACGATTGGTGATAAACATTTGCAGACAGACTATTGGAAGTATTTAAGTGAGGTAATCATTATGATGTATCACACAGCTAAATTATTCTCCGATAGTGGAAAGAATGTTTTAATCGATGGGATGCTTGTTGAAAGGCCTGAGTTAAAGCCACATTATGAAAAAGTCAAAGAAATATTTGAGGGATTTCCATTAGAAATAGTTGAGGTATTTTGTCCATTAGATCTTTGTCGAAAGCGAAATATAGAACGTGGTGACAGAAGAGTAGATCAATCAGATGAGCAATATAAAATAATGTCACAAAACATTAGTTATAGTTGCTCAGTCGATACGAGTTTGAATACACCAGACGAATGTGCAGAAATTATCATCACATCATTATTCAAAAAGAAACATTCTATTCTAATATGGGAGAAATCAGAATTTGATTAGTTTAAGATCTATAGATCAAAGCAATTGGGAAGAATGTATTGATTTGAAACCTAAACAAGAACAACAGAGATTTATTGCATCTAATCTATATTCGATCGCAGAGGCACATTTTTTACCTGACTTTGTAACTAAATCAATTTATTTTGAGGAAATACTTGTCGGTTTCGCAATGTATGGCAAAGCTCCTGAAGACAGTAATTATTGGATTTACAGATTTATGATCGATAACCAATTTCAAGGTCGTGGATATGGCAAGAAAGCAATGAAACTTATTATTAATGATGTAGAAATGAAGGATGATCGAACCGATATTTTAATGCTAGGTTATAACCCGGAAAATGATTCTGCAAAAAAGTTTTATGAGAAGGTAGGATTTCAGGAAGTAGGTTTGGCACCGTGGGGGGAGATTCTAGTGAAGTATAGTTTTACTTAGAATTTCGAAGAAGTCGCCGAAATTCCCTATAAATAAAAAAATAGAGGAGAGCACAATGATTATAGAAGAGATAAATGAAAAAAATCTTGATGAAGTCACTGAATTAGCTATAAAGTTATGGCCAAATAATATTTGGAGTGAACTCAAGAATGAATTTGAAGAATTAATAAAGTCAAATAAAGATATGGTTTATCTAGCAGTTATTGAAAATGAGTATATTGGTTTTATTCATGTATCCTTAAGGATTGACTATGTTGAAGGCTGTAGTTCAAATCCAGTAGGGTATATCGAAGGAATTTATGTAGGCGAAGATTATAGAAATATTGGAATCTCTAGAAAGCTAATTGAGGCAGGAGAAGTATGGTTAAAATCATTAGGTTGTATAGAGATTGCATCGGATACAGGTGTGGAAAATTATGGTAGTCAAGATTTCCACAAGAAAATTGGATTTAAGGAAACAGGGAAAATAGTGACTTTTATTAAAAAGATAGAATGAATAATGGTTTAGGGTAGATTCTAACAATGTTAGCAGAAGTGACATTATTACAATATAGAGGGGGAATCCATAATGAGAATCCAAGATAAAGATTTGTATGTAACCTTTCTGTATAGTAGGAAATTTCATTATGCAATGCCAATATTCTTATTAGTTTTTGCTACATATAGCGGGATCAGAGTTTTTGTTAATTTAAGTAGTTTGTATTATATCTTGTTTGTTATTTGTTCACTACCTATATTAATCATTTCATTGAAGAGCAAGATTACAAAATATAAATTTGAAATAATGAATGAGAAATTGATTATAGGACCATTAACGATTAGCAATAATTCTTTACAGAAATTTCAGAAATTATGAAATGGGCTAAAATAAACAATATCGAAATTGAGAGACATTGTTAATAATAGCAATTAAGTATAGTTTTAACTAGGAAGAGGTCACTACGTATAACACAAAATTCACGAATCGGCTACAACTTGGTCAGCAGAGGAAATTCAAGGAGGAATTTTCTGTGAAAACTTGCATTAGCAAATTCTTGAATCAAGTAAAGTTATCTCGCATTACCTAAGGAGCTAAAGAAATGAAGATCAATTGGAAGCATTGCATAGTGGGTTTATTACTTTTAAGTATTACTGTTTTGTACTTTAAAGAAAGCCAAGAAAATAAAAAGTACGTTAGATATCTCTCACAAGAGATATCCAATAAGCACAATGTGCTTATTGGAAGTGTATTTTCTCTTAAGGATGAAATAGCTTCTTTACTTAACAACCATACCAATTCCATAACGAATAAAATTATAGTGGAAAGACTATATACAATATCGCGCCTTTCACAGGATCTTGATTACTATGTTGGTAATTTTGGTTTAGCCAAAGGAATTCAATTACAAAACAAAACTTCAAGTGTATCAAATGATTTCGCGTGGTATTTTGAACACAATGATATCTCAATGATATCAAACGAAGAAAAAACGAAGTTAATTGAATTAAACGAACTTCTAGATAATTGGATTAATGAAATCTCACATGAATATATAGGGATTACAAGAGAAGATCAAAAAGATATAACAAAATATAATACTAATCCATTTGTTAAGAGTGATAAATGGATTAGAATAATTGTAGAATTAGACAAAGTCTCAAGTGACTTTTCAGCAGCAGGAAAGAAGATTGCGCAGGACCCTGACTGACCTTAAGTCGACGGGAGGTCGTGAATACCTGAACGTTATAGTGAAGGGATATGAAAACATAGTAAAAATAGAAAGGGATATAAATCATGAATTGTTTAGGCTGCAAACTTGCGAATCAATTATTAGAAACAAATGTAGTTTTTGAAGATGATAGTATCACCTGTGTATTAGATATTGACCCACTGAATGAAGGGCACACATTAATCTTACCTAAGAAACATTTTAAAGATCTTGAAGAAATAGACGAGACTACAATTAAATCCATAATAAATGCATCAGTAATAATATCTAATGTACTTAAAGGGATTTACCAACCAGATGGAATATCGATAATACAAAACGGTGGAATATTTAATGACTTAGAACATTATCACATGCATGTATTTCCAAGGTATAAGGATGATGGTTTTGGATGGGTAGAACCGATTAATAAATCAGAGATAAAATTAAACGAAGTAAAAATGAAAATGATAGAGGAGTTAAGGGTTGAAGTTAAGCCGAAGAATTCATCACCTTCATAAAACACGGTATTCACACGGTAGCTCTGGGCCTTAGTCACTTGATGTTTTTAGCATAAGTAGCAGATACATGTGGCAACTTCCTACGGAAATTTGTAAATACAAGAACGTTTTGCGACATAACTGAGAAATGGGGAAGTAATCAAAATGGGAATGTCAAATTACTATAAAAATCTTAGAGAGAAAATTGGAGACGAACTGATTTTCATGCCGTGTGTAGCTGGAATTATTCGAAATGAGAAAGGCAATATTCTCTTTGGAAGAAAACACAACGAACAGAATTGGGGATTAATCGCTGGTGCGATTGAGATTGGAGAAACACCAGCTCAGGCTATGATTAGAGAAGCTTTAGAAGAGACTGGACTGGATATTGAGCCCATACGAATTATCGGTGTATATGGTGGAAAAGAACAAAGATTAACTTATAAGAATGGTCACCAAGTAGAATACGTAACAATAGTATTTGAATGCACTATTAAAGATGGACAATTAGATCCAGATAATGAAGAAATGAAGGAACTGAAGTTTTTTTCTGAAGATCAGATACCACCGATTGCAAACACGTTTCCAGATTACATTTTTAGTTCAAAACAAGAGGAAAGAGCACATTTTGTAAGATGATTCAATTAAGTCTGACATTGAAGTAGTATGGAGTCGAATCGGAGTAAATAAAAGTCAGCTAGAAACTCCCGTAGGATCTGAAGTTATATGGTTAGAATTAGTACCCGAAATAAAATTTATTAGCTTTTCCTTTTTTGAGAGCTTCAAAATAATATATAAACCAATATAACAGATCTCAGAAATCGAATTGATAGAAGTTCATAGAAGTCAGGGACCTCACCTAACACAGACTTAACCTTCGATTCCGCCTTGGTGACTGTGATGCTTTTCGCAGAATACTAGACTCACTGACAACTTGCTACACGAGTTCTTGAATACCTGAAAGTATGAAAAAACCTACCTAACGATTTAGCCGTATTATCGCTCACATCCAGTTCGACGTTGCTACTCTGGAAGACAAGTGATAACACACAAGCAAATTTTGTGAAGAATGGAGACACAATGCCTGTTATTTTTTTGAAACAAAAGATAAAAAAGTTACCAGAAAAACTGATTAAACATGATGTAAAGATTGCTAGCTTTTATGATGAAGGATTTGCAAAGTTTATGAGATCCTATGATATTAATGAAAACATGTTTTGTAGAAGTAGCAGCATCAGTGACACTTCCTACGGAACTTCGTAAATACAAGAACGTTATCTAAATTGATGCAAAATGAAAGGACGATGAAGTGATGAATGCAAAAGTAAAACAGATTGAATGTGTTTATATTCCAATAACTAATCCGTATGAGTCAGCAGAATGGTATCAGAAGAACCTTGGCCTTGAATTAAGAAACCCAGTTACTGAAGATCAAGTTCAATTAAGAGTCGGAGAGCAACAAGCTATATTTTTGATTAAAACCAAGGAGTGTTCTACTCTGAACTTTATTGAAGTAGGTGGAATAGAAATGTCTGTAATTACTCTTGAAGTCACTGACATAGAAGAAATATATAGCAACATGAAAATAAATGGTGTAAGAATTGAAGGGATTAATGAATCAGAAGGTTGTGGGGATTTCTTTAATGTATTTGACCCTGATGGTAATAAGATATCTATATGGGGCGGATGGAAATAATATTTATAAGAGTATTCTAAGAAAACATCATGATCAGATAACACCGACTTCACGCATCGTCGCATATGCTCCTTCGTTACACAAGAAGTATACCTGTAACAATTTTTTTTCAGAATAACTCCTCAGAGACTCCATATCATAAACCATGTCTAATCATATTCTCCGATCAACAATAGATACATCAGTCGATGTTCCAATAGTTAGATGCATCTTATAATACAAGTATTCACACAGCGTCTACCCCTTGGTCACTTAATGCTTTTGGGCTAAAGTAGTAGAATCAGTGATAGGAATAAATAATAATAGTAGGTGAGTTCATTGAAGTATTTATGTTTAACAAAACTTTCAAAATCACATTGTGAATCAGTAATAAAACATAGTGTAGACTTTTATTCCATTTCACTTGATGGGGGAGAATTTGTTGGTTGGATTAACAAGGGGTTCTTTAGTATTTCTGTTACTAGGGGGATGTTAAAGAGTGACTTAGTTCGAAATAAGGTGCTTGGAAAGATTAGTGCAAAAAACGACAAAACTTGTGTTTATTATCGTACATATAGGGGATACACAGATATAGTTTCACTAATGACTATGTTTATTATTTGTTTTATTAGTGTGAGCTTGGCGGATATTTGGACTGGTGTAATTAGTTTTTTATGGAAACTAATTGTATCAACATTGTTTTGTCTTATAATTGCTGCTATTTCATGGATGATATCGCATGCCTCTGAAGATGGTCAAGCAAATGAAGATTTGTTAGTTGAATTTTTACAAAAAGGATTAGAATTAAAGATTGAAAAAAATTAGATCAAGTAGAAGCAGCTCACCAACACAGACGCCCACCTAAGATAAGAGCTATCTAAGGTGGGCGTTTGTCGTGAATAACTGAACGTTATTGAATCAATGCAAGGCTAGAACACAATATTCAAACGCACAATAATTGATTTATTTATTAATCATCTGAAATTTACCTTGAAAGGAAGACAACATATTGAAATGTAGACTTGATTTCTATAATTCAAAATGGGAATCCATCGTAAGAAGTTTTGAGTTGAATGAAAAACAGAAGGATTTTGTATTTGTACCATCAAAAGCTCTTGATTTTTTTGAACTAGATAACAATTGCTTTGCAATAATAATATTTTTAGAGACAGAACCAATCGGTTTTTTCATTTTACATCGTAGTAAAGAAGCCAAGGATTATTCAGACAAAATTCAGAATGTATTTTTAAGATCATTGTCTATCGATCGGAATTATCAATGTCGCGGGTATGCTGGTTCAGCAATGAGGGTCTTGCCCAAATTTATATGTGATAATTTCCCGGAGACTGAAGAGATAATTCTAACAGTACATGAGAAGAACACTCCTGCTAAGAAATTGTATGAGAAATCAGGGTTCGTGTATAACGGTAAAAATATTAAGGGTAGGAAGGGCAATGAATTAGTAATGATCTACTCACTTCTATCTTAAAAGGATTGTAAAATGAACAGTTAATTTAACTATATTTAGAGGAGGTATATTCATGAGCAAAAAATCTTCTAATAGAACAAACATTATAGTCGATAGCGAAGTCGGCACCGCAATTTCGGTAGACCTGGATAAGGACATTATTCATAAAACAAACAGCTTTTATTGGGGTACAAAGGGCAATGACTTCTTAAGAGCAATTGTGCTTCCTTATTATGGAGCATATATATCAGAAGAAAAATACCAGCTTTTTGGTGATGTCTCAGGGAAAAAACTATTGGAAATAGGATGTGGCAACGGTCAATCCTTGCAATATCAAGGGGAACGCAACGCGTCTGAACTTTGGGCTATAGATATATCAGAAAGACAAATCGAAAAGGCATCGCAGCATTTGAAGGCATACGGTCTTTCGGCAAAATTGATCTGTTCTCCCATGGAAAAAGAATGTGGCATCCCGGAGGAATATTTTGATTATGTTTATTCAATTTATGCGATAGGTTGGACAACGGACCTTGAAGGTACTTTTTGCCGGATTGCTGCTTACCTAAAAAAAGACGGTGTATTTATTTTCAGTTGGTCTCACCCCATACACAGATGTGTTACTTCAGACAAAGATAAGTTTACTTTTAAGAAGAGCTATTTCGATGAATGCTGGTATCCGGTAGCCGTTGAAGAAGGCGAGCTTTTATTAGCGGATCGTAATTTATCAACCTATGTAAATGCGTTGGCAAAAGCGGGATTTGTAATTGAACAAATGATTGAGCAGTCTGATGATGAAATTATGCAATCACAGGATGATCACAGTGATCTATCAAAGAGAGCAAAGTTGTTTCCTATAACGTTTGTGATTAAGGCAAGAAAATTATAATCTCTGATGACTAAGCTAAACATAAATAAAGCACTTTGGAATATGTAGGAATACATTGACATCTGATAACGCAGTATTCACACAACGTCTACCCCTTGGTCATTAGGATGCTTTTGGCAAAGGAGTAGTTTCAGTGACAACCTGCAGCTGAAGTTCGTGAATTCTTAAATGTTAATTAAATTACCGGAAGAGGTGCAAAGATGATTTATCGTAGGAAGACGTATTTTGTAGATACATCATTCGTAGAAGAATTTAATTCATTATTTAATGATATTTTGTTACCTGCTCAGTTAAAAAATGGTTCAAGACTAATTGGTCGATGGTGTATGTCGGTAGATGATGATATTAGTGAAATCTTTGCTATGTGGGAATATGATAGTCTTGAACAATATGAAGAGATAGAGAAGAAGATTAAATCAGATGAAGATCATGTAAAACTTGTTCAACTACGTTTTGATCAGATTGGAAGGGATAGAATGAAAGAAGTTCTAAGGAAAAACATTGAACAAAAGTTCCTCACATTAACAGTTGATAGAGAAAAAACAATATTAAATAAAATTATGTAGGTATAACGAAGAGGTCGGTAACATCTCATATACAGGATTCACACGGCGGCTACGCATCGGTCACTATGACGCTTTGGGCAGCGTAGTAATTCAGTGATAACTTGCTACGGATCTTCGTGAGTTCCGAAATGTTATAGGAAATTCCCGGAATTATATTATTTGGAGGTATTCTCAGTGGAAATTATAGATGATAGATACTTAAGTCCCAAATCAGTTATGATTAATTGTTTTATGAATAACCCTAAACCAGACTGGAAAATTGTAATTCTTTGTTTCAGGGACTACATAGGATGTGAAATCCTAACAAATACTTTTAATGCAACGCCAATAAAAGGTTATAAAATATTTTATGGGATTGACGCAAATGAAACAGAAAGACAAGTTTTTGAAGCAGATATTTTCGGACAAAAGATTGGAATTGTTACTAGATTAAGTTGGGGAGGGCCACAAGCAGCAATTCTTGTAGAAGAACTAACACATTTAGGAGTACAGTATATAATTGGTTACGGTGCTGCCGGCTCGATTGATGGGGAAATTAAAAAAGGAGAATTGATAGTAGGGCTTAGATCTCTTAATACTGATGGTATTAGTAATATCTATTTACCAGAAAAAAAAGAATTGCTTTGTAATATCGAGTTGCTTCAAATTGCAAGGGAAGAATCAATTAAACTGCAGTTCAATATTAAAGAAGTAATCGTTGCAAATGTAGATGCATTGTATCGGGAAACGAAAGATTTGATTCGTAAGTATCAGTCAGAAGGAGCCCAGATTATAAACCTTGAAACTTCAGCATTATATGCTTGTGCTGACATATGCAAAGTAAAAAGCATCTGGTTAGGCTTTGTAAGCGATAGTTTAGTGAATGACAAATGGAATAACTGGGATACCGATTCAAAAGAAATGTCATTAAAGGTCTCAAAATTATGTATTAAAACAGTTGAAACAATCGCAAGGGAATTACTAGAAAGTAACAATAAATAAGAATTGAATCTTACAATGATAAGTGGCCAGTTGAACGTAATAGGAAAGTGACAAAATTCGTTTATTAAGGAGAGAACAATGATGCCCATTTGTATAAACCAAAAAGGTGATGTTTTTGAAGAACTATTAGTTATCACAGAAGAACAAGTAGATCAAACGAGCTTAGACTACCCAATTACACACGCTTTTGTCGTCGCGAAGAATAAGGAAGGATTTTTACTATTGTTTAATAGCTGGAAGGACAATTGGGAGTTAGCTGGAGGATTAATCGAGCCTGGAGAAACATTAAGAGAATGTGCAATACGGGAGATGTTTGAAGAAACGAATCAATCTCCAGGACGAATTGAGTTTAAAGGACTAATGAAATTCAAATTAAGGAATGGAAAAATCGAGTATGGGGGCCTTTTTAGCGCAGATATAGAAAATGAGAGACCTTTTCTAATGAATGAAGAAGCAAACAAGATCATATTTTGGGATGGAATTAAAGACATAGGATACATAGATGAAATAGATAAGGAATTATTGAAATATTATTAACACGCGCATGCCAACTTATAAAATTATTTTTGAAGGTGGATTTATGATTATTAAATCAAAAGACCTAGAAGTGAAAGGATTAAAATATTCTATTCGCTCTGCTGTAATCGAAGATGCAGAGACTCTGTCTAAACTACGAGTGCAAATTGACGGAGAGACAGAAAATATGGATAGAGAAAGAGGAGAGGCATATATTGATACCTCGGCATTTGAAGAAATTATTAAAACAGATACTGAGAGTTTAAGAAATTTATTTTTGGTCGCAGTAATTGATACTCAAATTGTTGGATATTCTCGATGTGAAGGAACAAATCTAAAGCGATTATTACATAAAGTAGAGTTTGGAGTATGCGTACTAAAAGAATATTGGGGATATCGTATTGGGAAAAACCTATTACAAGAGTCTATTTCTTGGGCTGATTCTGTAAATATAAAAAAAATGACATTGAATGTGTTAGAAACAAATAACAAAGCAATAGAATTGTATAAAAATCATGGATTTGAAATTGAAGGAATATTAAAAATGGATAAATTACTAGCAGACGAAATATATTATAACACTATTGTAATGGGAAGATTGAAATCAGAGATATGGTGAGTTAGTCCACGATAATTGTACTATACTTATTACTTTATACTGATAGGAACTATAAAGGTTTTTCAAATCTTGATATGACTGACACTGTTGAAGAAACTAATTGATTTTATTTTGAAGGGATTTGTATGGAGAACAAAGAAACATTTAATTACATTGCAAATGAATATGAAAAATATAGACCTACATATCCGGAAGCGATGTTTGATGATATTATGATTTATTCGAATATTATGATTAATGACAGAATTCTTGAAATTGGTTGTGGAACAGGTCAAGCAACTGCAGGGTTCGTACATAAGAATTATAAGAATATACTTGCATAGAATTGGGTGACAAATTAGCACAATTCACTGCGGAGAAGTTTAAGTCCTTGAACTCTATTAAAGTAATAAATACATCTTTTGAGGAATGGAATGGTTCAGATAATCCATTTAAGCTTGCCTCTTCAGGTACCGCTTTTCACTTTATTGAACCTAATTTTGGATTGAATAGATGACTAATTCAAAAAATGGAGGAGTAATTTATGAAAAAGAAAGAATTTAAAGATCGATTATTTGAATTATTAACTGAAGGAATTGAAGAATTAACAACAGATCAAGTCATTCAAAAGACAAAATTACTTATTTTTGAATATGAAAAGAAACAAAAATACGTTACCGAAAATAAAGGAAGAGCATGGAGTGATGAAGAGTTAAGAATTGTATTGTCTTTCGCTCCAACAAAAGAAAATATATTAAAGTTAGCAAAGGGGTTTAAACGAAGTTATGGAAGTATTGAACAAATTTTTAGATGGGCTGTTACTACACAAGAAGTCATTACAAATAAGGGCAGAGAAGATGATAGTTTTATACAACAGATAAAAAGAATATATAAAGAAACCGGTTGGAAAGCATGATTTAGCATATTATTCAATGAAGTGAATTCATACCTATAGCATAGTATTCACACATTGAAGGAGTGATGTATTGAAAACAAAAAGTACGAACTTCTTTTGTATAAGTTATTTGTTAGAAAAGAAAAAACTATTATTTAGTTGCATTGCTGCCTTATTCTTTACTCTTATTTCGACTAATATATTGAATAGATTAATTTATAGATATTCTACTAGCATTTATGAAGTGATGTTAGTAGATAAAGATTCATTTTATTCTAAAGAAGCGATCATAAGTATTGAATTAATGTTACTTCTGTTTCTCACACTTAACTTTATTATAGGTGGGCTGCTAATAAGAAAATTCAAAAGCTTCGTATTAATTTATCTTTTATTTACTTTGGCATCAGCAATACAAGCCTATTTTTTCGTTGAGGTTGATATTATAAGAGGGTTGTAAATACGGATTTGGTCACTTGATGCAAGCGGTAGAGAAGTAGATTCTAATGACAAATTGAAGCGAAAATTCGTGAACACCTGAACTTAATTTGAAATACTAGCAAAGATGGTGAATTGAGAATGAATCTTATAAAATTTCCAGATATTTATGAACTTGAATATTTGTTTGAATGTAATTCATTAGTTGCTGATGAAGAAACAGGGTGGTATTACTCAGGAGTATCTTTTATGTTGGAGAGAAATTCAACAGAAATTGAATTTTACCTTCTTCCCGCATGTAGAAGTGGATTTATTAGAATTAATGTAAATAAAGATACCTTAATAGAAATTGATTTAGAAAATATTATTGAAATAACAATCAAAAGAGACAAAAAAACTGAATTTTTCGAAATTTATTTTGATAAAGATAATTTTGTTGAACCTTTAATCGTTCAGACTAAACCATTAATAAAAGCGAAATGGGGAACCACGAGAGAACTAAATCTTTAGAATATCTAAGACGGCTAATATATTGCATTATGCACTCAAACTCAACTCCCTGCGGAAGGTCGGGGCCAGAATACCTGAACGTTAGGTGAAATTGATAATAAGAAGGTGAATCTATGAAGTTAAAATATCTTAAGAATCATTACAATAATGAACTATTTTTATTTGAAGTAGATGAAGAAGGAACGGTTTACAGACAAGTAACACATATTCAAGATACTATTTTGAATTCAGCAAGGCCAAAAGAAGGATATCATTTTTTTCTTGCAGATCAGGAAATCAAAGAAAATGCTCATTTATTTCCAATAGATAAAGATGAATTTGAAATTGAATGGTTATTCTCGATAGACCCATATCATGAAGAATGGAATCAAACAATTAAAGAAATATATGTTGGTATGAAAGTAGTAGGTAGTTTTGAAGTGAATTATCCTCAAGGTATTATTCTCAATCTTGGAAACAATAGATTTGGAGTTATGAAAATCGATACTAATTTCTTAAACTCTTATGTGACTCCAAATAGGAAAATTAATGCTGAAGTAGTTGGATATGATTATGAGAACTTTTGGTTAATTCTAAAAGAAGTATTGGAATGATTTTCGAAGGTTCTAGTATTAATTTATAGAAATTGTGAGGGATACTTATGGGGAGTTATACATTTAAGTTTGTACTTAATAAATTTGGAAAACAGCTCGATGAAAAAATATTGGATATTCAGCCTATTATTAATAAGTCAAACACATACTTAGTTATAACTGGATTAGGAAGCATTTTTGAGCTCAACACATTGCTGGAATCAATTGAACATATTTATTCAATGAAAAATACAGAAATTAATTTTCAAGAGAAAGTATCCCTCGTTATATCTCCCAATAATAGGCTAATATCTGTTTTTAATTCACGTGGAAGAAATGGTACTATTATTGATTTAAGTATGAAGAAAGAATTAATGCGATTTTCAAGAGACGATTATCATTACGATCAAACGGATTTCCCTATTGCATTTATTGAATTCAATAAACGAACTACTTGTTCATGGTACCAAGTGGAATCGATTAGATATATCTGATCCTTTAACTGGAGAGTTATTAACATCAAGAGTAGATCCGGAACTTAAGATAGTAAATAACGAGCCTATTTCTTCAGAACATTATTTGGATTATTTTCACGGTCAATTATCGGTATCACCTAATAATAATTGGCTAATTGATAATGGTTGGGAATGGCACCCCCTAGGTTCTGTAACATCTTGGAATATTAATGAATGGATAATAAATAATGTATGGGAATCTGAAGATGGGAAGAGTAAGAAATCACTTTGGTGGGGTAAGTATGACTGGAATGAACCGGTCTGTTGGATTAGTGAGACTGAAATTGGTATAGTTGGTAGATTTGATTATGATCTAGTTGATGAAGATGATATTCATAATTACACTAGTGATTTGTTGTTTAGAATTATTGATGTTCGTGATGGAAGAGAACTCAAGCGATTTAATATCGATGATGGTAATTTGTTTTTTGATGAATATTTATATTGTTCATCCCAAGATAGAGGATTTAAGATTTATGACATCATTACTGGAAATGAAATATATAATGAAAATTCTATAAACACAAAAGTATATCATAGCATGTCCAAAGAGTTCCTAAGTATAGTAAATAATGAATTAACTATTTGTAAGTTATTTAAAGAAAAGGTGTGCGACAATGTATAACACAATCATTTTTGACGTAGATGGAACACTTATTAATACGGAAAAGGCAGTTCTCGGTTCTCTACAAAAGATGTTATTTGTTGAGTTTAATAAATCCTATAACTTTGATGAGTTATCATTTGTTTTAGGGATTCCTGGATCGAACTCGTTACCTCAGCTTGGAATAAAGGATATAGATCGAGCGAATGATCTTTGGAATATTTACATGAAAGAATTTAGTGATTCAATCAGTGTCTATCCGGGCATAGAGGATTTACTAGGTCGGTTACATAAACAAAAAATTAAAATTGGAATTGTTACTTCTAAAACAAGAGTAGAATTAACTGATGATTTTGAACCTTTTGGACTTATGAAATATTTATCTTATGTAGTTTGTGCAGACGATACTAACTTACATAAACCAAATCCCGAGCCAATTTTAAAATTCTTAGAGATATCGAAAGCAAATCCCCAACAATCAATATATATAGGTGACACAATATATGATGCTCAGTGTGCTAGAGATTCTGGGGTTTCATTTGGATTAGCTGTGTGGGGTGCAGATAAAGAAATAAAGATTCATGCAAATCATTATTTTAATACACCTAATGAAATACTTCATTATGCCACTCGATGAAGTTTTGCAACATCAATAAAATAGTATTCACGCAGCGGCTTTAAAATTAAATGTAATCATGAAAGTGAGGGGTGAAACTAATTAAGGGGATAAAATTTTTAAAGTTATCTTCAATTGTATAGTTATCTTTAGGACGCTTGGTGTATTTGGTACACTACTTAAAATGAATGAAGGATTGTTATGGGAAATATTAAACTAACAAATTGATGGAATTTCACTCGATTTATTGATTCCAACCATTACTGATTGGCTTTGGTTAGAAGAAGCGGAATTAATACAATGAAAGCCTCAAAATAATTTATAAACCAATATAAAAAATACTTAATGGTATTAATTAAATGTCATAGAAGGTATTACAAGATAATATCCTTTCAGTAAATGGAGGCTGTTTATGTATATTAAAATTCTTCAAGAAGCGGATGCACAATCCTATCAAGACTTAAGATTGCATGGTCTAAGAACTAATCCCGATGCTTTCGGATCTACATTTGATCTTGAAGATAAATTCACACTTGAGACCGTTATTGAGCGAATTAAACCGAATATGGGCAAGTTTGTTTTAGGAGCGTTTGAAGATAATGGTAGACTAGTCGGAATTGTTACTTTTATAAGGGAGAATGGAGTTAAAACCTCTCACAAAGGCAATGTTTTCGGTATGTACGTCACAGGAGACATGCGGGGCAAGGGTGTAGGCAAAAATTTAATGTTTGAATTAATAATGTATTCGAAAGCAATTGTGGGATTAGAGCAGATCAATCTAACTGTTGTAGCTAATAATGATTCAGCTACAAATCTATACAAATCATTAGGATTTCAGATTTATGGATTGGAACGACGTGCATTAAAACACAATGAAAAATATTTAGATGAAGAATTAATGGTGTTGCATTTAGCAGGTAGTAGATTCAGTGTCAACTTGCAGCAGAATGATTGAAAACAAGTACGTAAAGTGAAATTTTAGCGGAAGAAATTTAAGTAATGGAGAGTTAAAATATGCTGAAGAACATCAACATAATAGATTGGATACTCGAAATTGATTTCTTGAGAACTCAACAATATTTTAATTCAAGAAGAAATAATAAATGTAAACAAAAAGCAACAATGTTGGATCGCATTTCGTTATAGTAATATGAAACGAGATGCATCTGTAATCTTAAGTATAATTAGTTTAATCCTCGCACCAAGAACCGCAAAAGTTGGAGATCCAACCATATCATTAGTAAATCCAGACGAAAACCTTAATTCAATAACGATTTAATTTCCATCTTAAGGAGACATATTAGTGAGATCATTTTTGTATTTCATAATTTTTGGCAAGGTATGATTTAGTAAAACCCAAAGAGGTGATCATCATATGAATCAATTGATTAATGATGCTGTTGTAAAACTAGCAGAAAGTATGCAATTACCTGAACGAGTATTTAATATTGATGATTTACCTTGGGTTCCCTTCGATGAAGGGGAAGTGAATTGTCATTTTAAACCACTTAGATTTGACCTATCAACTGGCACTTGGACGTATCTATTTAAGATAAAGAGCAATAAAGTGTTGACTCGTCATCGTCATACTGGTGGTTCCGTTATTGGTTACAATATACAAGGACAATGGAGATATGAAGGACGTAACTGGATTGCAAAACCAGGGACTTTTATTTTTGAACCGCCAGGAGATATTCATACTTTGATTACTGAAGAAGAAGAGGTCATTACATTATTTATTTTGGGAGGATCACTTCAATATTTCGATAATAATAATTCAGTAATTGGACAGGATGACATTTATACAGTATTGAAAAAGTATCAGGATTATTGCCATGCGATGGGAATAGAAGTTCGTGAAGATCTTATATATTGAGTAGTGTATCGAAGGCGGATACTTCAAGAATTCCTAAAAGCTATATGAAACTATTATCAAAATACTTATATTGCAGAGAGGTTAATCAAAGATGAGAATATTAGTAACTGGTGGAGCAATTATACGAGATGATCAAGGTAGAATATTGCTACAACGTAGATCTGATTATGGCAACTGGGGACTTCCTGGAGGTGGTATGAATGCAGGGGAATCTATTGAAGAGACGATGATTCGAGAGATTTATGAAGAGACTGGATTACAGGTAACTCAGTATGAGCTTTATACTGTTTACAGTGGTTCACGAATGAAATATACGTATCCAGATGGAAATGAAGTTGTGTTTGTAATGTTTATATTTAATGCAAAAGCGGACTTAACAGGAAAAGTCGCTGAAGATAATAAAACACTTATATTTGCAGATAAACAAAAAGAGTCATTACAGTTGGAGTTTAAATCGATAGAAGAAATTAATATTGAAGAAATAAGCACTGTACAAAGGCCACTAATTGAAGACTTAATGAATGATAAAAAATCTATACTAAGAACCTAATGCAGGATGGCTCAAGAAATCTCCTAAAAAAGAAAAGAGACGATATGAATTGAATAGTAATTTAAAACAATAATTTTACATACTAGCAAGTGAATTAAACAAGGATTAATACGTATCAACTTGCTACTCAAGTTCGTGAATAGCTTTACATTATCAGAAGTTGAGAGGAAAATATTAATTTCATAATACAAAAACGAGGCGTAACTATACCACACGTTAGAATAAGGTGTACTGGTTTAATAATTAAAGATGATTCAATTCTTCTAGTTGAATATCAAGATAATGGAACCCACTACAATTTACCTGGTGGAGGTTTGGAACCAGGCGAGACAATTGTTGATGGAGTTATAAGAGAAGCATTTGAAGAAACCAATGCCGAAGTAGCGGTCGGAAATTTGGCGTTGACATATGAGTTTGATTCTCATAAACAGTCAGGAGATTACTCAGAGAATGAGAGTCATGGCTTGCACCTTATTTTTGAATGCACTCTAATCAATCATTCAATCCCACGACTTCCTCACAATCCAGACCTTCACCAAGTTGCTGTTAAATGGATACCAATAAATGAATTAGAATTTATACTATTAATTCCAAATATATCTAAACAAATAAAGGAATATGTGAAGTATAGAGAAAGTATATCGTTAATAGAAGACCATCAATTAGAAAGACTGAATATATAATCAAATTAAGGGGGCGATAATATGAATCTTGCAAACAAAATCACAGTAATCAGAATTCTATTAATTCCGTTTTTAATCATTCTTTTACAACCTTACCCACATTGGTTAGAGAGTAAAGTTTATTTCTTTGCTCACTTAAATGAATTTGGTATTTATTATGCATCACTTCTTTTTGTACTAACTGCGGCAACTGATAAGTTAGACGGGTACATTGCAAGGAAATATAACATGGTAACGAATCTTGGTAAGTTACTTGACCCACTTGCGGACAAATTATTAATCTCTGTAGCATTAATAATGCTTGTAGTTTTACAGATGATACCTAGTTGGGTAGCATTAATAATTATAGGAAGAGAGATTCTAATAACAGCTATAAGATCGGTAGCTTCTTCCAAAGGAATAGCTTTGGCAGCTGATAATTATGGGAAATTAAAAATGGTTTTACAAGTAATAGCCATTACAGCCATATTGCTAAATAACTATCCGTTTTCGTTTATTACAAATTTACCGATAGATAAGATTTTGATGCTAATAGCAGTAATTTTAACGATATACTCTGGATATAACTATATAGCAATGAACTATAAGAAGCTTCAACTGAACGCGTGAATACTTAAATGATATCTGAAAGAACCTGAATTTGTGAAAGGAGTAAGTTAATGAAAATTATGAAATCACAAATATCAGACTTAAAAGAGATATTAGAACTTCAATATTTATCATATCAAAGTGAAGCAGAGATATATGATGATTCTATACAACCACTTAAGCAAACACTTCAAGAATTCTCGGAAGAGTACCATAATCAAATAATTATAAAAGCAGAATTGAATGATAGAATTGTAGGTTCCGTTAGAGCATTTGAAAACAATGGGACATGTAGCGTAGGCAAGCTCATTGTTCATCCTAATTATCAAAATAATGGTATTGGAACATATTTAATGAATGAAATAGAGAATTATTTCCCGACTTGTAACAGATTCGAATTATTTACAGGGCATAAGAGTAAACGGAACTTATATCTATACAATAAGCTAGGCTATAGAGTAATCAAATCAGTTGTAGTAAATGAAAATCTTACTTTAATTTATTTAGAGAAATATCACAAGGAGGAAGTTATGATTACAAGACCAGATCAGAATGAATATTTACTCTTAGCTAAGAAATATGTCGATTTAGTTCCAGACGGCAATATTATCAACATTCTAAGAAAACAAAAGGAAGATAATATATCGTTTTTAAGCAAACTCACTGAGGAAGAAGCTATGTTTCGTTATGCTCAAGATAAATGGACAATAAAGACAGTTATAGGACACATAGCTGATGTAGAAAGATTATGGAGCTATAGATTGTTACGTATAGCGCGTAGTGATGTGAGAGAATTACCAGGGTATGACCGTGATATATTTGCTGAGATGTCATCTTGTGATCACTTACCTCTAACTAAAGTGCTGGATGATTATTGTGCTGTACGAAATTCTTCAATTAGCTTAGTAGATAATCTAACCAAAGAGGCAATTACTAGAGTAGGAAATTTTAATGATCATGTTTTATCCGCGCGTGCAATTATTTATATCATCGTTGGACATGAAACACATCATCTAAATATTATTAAATCCAAATACTTGAATCAATTAAATAATTAGTGAATAAATGTTTTGTTTAAAAAACGAAATGCTAAATATACTAGAGAACACAAGTGCAGGAGAACTATTATGAGAATAGGCTTAGTTAGACATTTCAGGGTAGCAGATATGACGAAAACACTTTGGATGACATCATCGGAATTCAATAGTTGGGTCGAATATTATGACCAGTGTGATATTGAAAGTAATGAGTTTATAGAGAAAATGAATTGGGATCTTTGCTATTCCAGTGATCAACCTAGGTCATTCAAAACAGCTGAACTAATTTTTAATGACAATATAGTTAAAACAACCTTATTAAGAGAAATTAACATTAAAGCATTTATTATAACTAAACTAAAGTTACATCGTTCATTGTGGTTAATATTAGGCAGATTATGTTGGTTATTAAACCATGCTTCACAGGAAAGTAAACAAGATACTTTATTTAGAGCAAATAGAATAATTGATGAGATCGAATCAAACGCTAGTAGGAGTATATTGGTTGTTACTCACGGAGCATTTATGACAGTAGTTAGTAACGAACTGAAAAGAAGAGGATACAAGGGTGATAGTTTCTTAAAGCCTCAAAATGGTAAGGTTTACTTATTTGAAAGAGATTTTTGATAGTAGCTCCACAAAGCATTCCTTCATATAACAGTGTATTTACTATGAAATAATAGTCCTCAATTATAATACTAAAATGAAAAGGGTGAATTAATTGATTGAGAATAAAGAAAATATCCATTTTGATGTATTTGCAAATCTGTTTAGAGGAATTGAGTCTGTAGGTGGAAAATTGAAGATTTCTGATGGTAGTTTGTTATTTACGTCACATGCTCTAAATATTCAACAAGGTAGTACAGAGATTATCATTGATCAAATAACTTCGATAAAGAAAAGAAATACCTTGGGAATCGTACCAAATGGAATGTTAATTACAACGCGTGATGGAGTTGAATATAAATTTGTAGTTTGGAATAGACAAAGAATCATTGAATTTATAAACAAAAGATTACAAAGTGTATAAGTTAGAATGAAAGGATCTTGCATTGATAATATGAAAGTAGGTTACAAGTATGAATAATTATTCAATTAAACAAGCTGCAATTAATGATCTAGAAAAGTTATCCGAATTATTTGATTTATACCGAATTTTTTACGATCAAAATTCAGATATTAGTGGTGCAAAACATTTTTTATGCGAAAGAATTAAGCGTAATGAATCGATTATTTTTATAGTGGAAGAAACCGAGAATAAAGAATTTATTGGATTCACTCAATTGTACCCATCATTTTCCTCTATATCTATGCAACGTTCTTGGATTTTAAATGATCTCTTTGTAAAAATCGAACGTAGAGGTAATGGTATAGCAAAATTGTTATTAGACAAAGCATATCGTTATGCAAAAGAAACAAGCTCAAAAGGTTTATCATTGTCAACGTCTATTAGTAATGATAGAGCACAAAAAATATATGAAGAATTCGGATTTATAAAAGATGAAGAATTTTATCATTATTTTAAAAGTGTCTAGTCTTTGAGTAAGAATAATCAAAAAGATATGGACAACCAACAATATTTAACTAGGTTAAATATTCTGAACCATGAAAGCGGAAATAGTAGGTATTTCCCAGCAGTATGTGATAATTGTGGCGAGCTCACACTACGTAGAAGTTAGGATCCTCCAGCAAGGGAAGGAGAAATACTTTATGCGGTATTTTTTAGCAGCTTTACTTATTATGATTAGTATAGGATGTTCAAATGAATCTATTACCAAAGAGATTACTCTGATTGAACCTGACCAAATTAATGAAGTTTCTTTTACAGACAAATCTGGTCGAGCAACGATTGTGCACAATATGACTCGCGGCGTTGATATTATTGTATCAGCGAAAGATCTTAACCCTGCAGAAAGGTATGAAATTACAATTTTTCAAAAGGATGGAGAACGTGGAGTGACATTTGGACCTGAGGCAAATTTAGATATTAAAATGGGGAGTATTGAAGGGGAAACTATACTACTTCCCAATCAAAATGGTGATCTCTATGTTTCAATGTTAAACCCTGAGCGGATATTCTCAGATGCGGAGCAACTAACCATTGTTGTTAGCACTACAGATCAAAAAGTTGTATTAGAATCGTATCCTTTCAAATTAAAGTAGGGGGAAATTAACGTTGTTAGAACAAAGATTAATAGAAATCATGGTTAAAAATGAAGAACTAATGGAAGACTTAACTCTCTTGAGAGAACTGAATTTATCTAACTCATGGATAGCAGCAGGTTATGTTAGAAATTACTGCTGGGATATTCTACATGGATATAATCAAAAAACTTTACTCGAAGATGTCGATATCATTTATTACGATTCATCTGATTTGTCTTTTGATAAAGAAATTGAATATGAAAAGCAATTGATAATTAAGAAGCCGAGACATAACTGGTCAGTCAAAAATCAGGCAAGGATGCATATAACTAATAAATCGAGACCATATGCTGATATAGCAGATGCCATGAGACATTGGCCTGAAACAGCAACGGCTGTAGGAATAAGGATGGATTGGGATAACCAGATTCATATTATGGCTCCACTCGGATTAGAAGATTTATTTGACTTAAATATTCGGAAAAGCTCAAATTTTCAAAACATAGATTATTTCCATAATAGAATCAAATCAAAAAAGTGGTTACATAAATGACCAAAATTAAGAATTATTGAATAGCTGATTCGATAGTAATATCTTTAATCGTGAAATATCAAACAGTTCGGGAGGAAAGTTATGTTCAGTCATATTATTAGTGAAAATCTCCAATTAAAAATACTTGAAAAACGTCATGCTGAAGAACTATATAATTTAACGAATATGAATCGGGATTACTTAAGAGAATGGTTACCTTGGGTTGACGAAACGTTAAGTGTTGAGCAAACAAGGGAATTTATACAATTCTCATTGAATTCTTTTGCTAATAGCAATGGTTTAAATATGGGTATCTTTTTTAAAGACAGAATTGTCGGTTGTATAGGGTTACATAGTATTGACTGGGATAATAAGAAAACTACAATTGGATATTGGTTGTCAGAAGAACATCAAGGAAATGGAATGATAACAAAAGCATGCACAGCAGTCATTAATTATGTATTTAGTGATTTATCCCTTAACAGAATTGAGATAAGGGCGGCTGAACAGAATTTTAAGAGTAGGGCAATTCCTGAAAAACTTCTTTTTAGTAATGAAGGAATAGTAAGACAAGCAGAATGGATTAACGATCATTATGTAGATCATGTGATATATGGGATGTTGAAAGAAGATTGGAATGAATTTAATTCGTGATAAATGCTTGAGTAAATTAGGATCCTTTTTAGGATTATACGAATTGATGTTGCATCAAATCTAGAAGAGTCACCTTCAGCGAATTAATTATTTCGCATTTATTCTCAATCAGCAACTTATTTGATGGATATTCCGTTATATGTTAATAACATCAACATAAGGAAGTGGTTAGATGAAAAGTAAAAGTGCGGTTGTTACAATTGCTATTGTTATTCTTGTTATCGGTATTATTGTTGGAATGTTAATTTCCAACTCGTTTAAAGAGAAAGATAAGGAATCTCCGACAATACCTATTGTTAAAGAAAACTCAACACCATCCCCCACACCATCGATGGAACCGTCGCTAACTCCTGAACTTACTTTAACCCCAACACCAACAAATGAAGAACTTCCGAGTATTAACTACATTTCTGGCGATATTGTAGATATTGCCATATCAAAATTATCAGATTCAGTAGTTACAGTCTCTGATAGTTTGACAGATGCGGATGGTCATGTATATGAAATCTATAATCAACAAGATAAAACGGTAAACAGTATTGTTATTCATTTAAACAAACAATTTACAACACTGAACTATTCTGCTTTTAATGAAGCCATTTTAGGGGAGAGTGGTTCAGATGGAGTTATCATTATTAGTGAGTCTACGAAAGAAGGCGAGCCGATTGGTAATTCAATTCTGTCTACATCATTACCAGCAGATGAAATTTATCCAAGAAATATCTCTGTCGATGTCACAGGTTTAGATTATGTAGTAATTGTTGACCAACACCAAAATCTACAGACATATAATTTCAATGCGATCGCTAAGTAATGATATGAAGCCCTTTCGCAAACTAATATTGCTTGAATCGAGGGAAATACAATGATGATTGGTGAATTAATTGGTATTGGTAACACTGCAAAAGTATATCAATGGGGGAAGAATGAAGTATTAAAGTTATTTTATGATCCAAATTCTGTGATAATTGAAGCCAAAAACGCAGAAATAATAAATAACCTACTGTTGAGAAGTCCGAAATATGTTGGGTATGTAGAATATGAAGGTAAGCAAGGGATCGTTTACGAAAAAATTGAGGGGCCCACAATGTTATGGCACATTGAACCAAATGAAAAAAGTATTACTTATAATGCTAAGTTGATGGCAAATTTACAATATGAGATGCACAATGTTGAGAATAAGTTACTACCGAATCTAAAATCCCAAATAACTGATAAAGTTAACATGTCTCAAGAAATGTTAAATGATGAGAAAGAAACAATTTTAGATGTATTGAACTCATTACCTGATGGAAATAGCCTTTGTCATTATGATTTTCATCCCGATAACATTATTATTTCACCAAATGGCCCAGTCATAATTGATTGGTTGAACTTTTTAGTAGGTAATCAAGAAGCTGATATTACTAGAACTGCAATGATGATTCAATCCCAATCACTACCACCTAATGCCCCTCCTTGGCTAAATAATAGAGATCTACGAGAGGTATTTTATAAAGAGTATATAACTGAGTATCTACAGCTTGCTAATATAAGTTAAGAATTTCTTGAACATTGGATGCTACCAACTTTAGCAGTTAGAATTGATGAGATGTCAGGAGTATATAGACAAGAGATTAAAGATAAATTGCAATTTAGGTTAAAGAAACAATGTCAAATATAAATACGTTTTGCTCATATCAGTCATTAGATTTCTATGTTAATGCGGGATATGAAATATTCGGGATAAATGATGAATACCCAGATGGGATAAAACAATATTTTCTGAAGAAGAAATTCAATTGACAAGAGTTCTTTTGTAACAATATTGAACACCTGAATGGAGTTGAGCTGAATTGAGGCTGATCCACGATTTACGAGGTGAAGATAATATGTCACCTATCGTTGGAATGTTGTATTCCGCTGTAAAAGAGAATAGTGACCGACTAAGTTTAATCACTAAAGGTATGACCCAAGAAGAATTAGATTACAAGGGACCAAATGACAAGTTTAATAGTACAGCTCAGCTATTAAGACATATTATGTACGTTGATCTGAATTGGACTTACAGATTTAGGGCTCTACCACTTTCACAGTTACTCATAGAGCAGTATGGTCCCATGATAGATACAAATAATAGACTTCCAATGATCCAAGGGATGTCTTTGAATACACTTATGTCTGATTACGAAAATGTAATCACTATGTTGAGAGATACATGTATTCAATTGATGGATGCTGATCTTGATAAATTTGTCACGTTTGGACATGAAGACGAAAAGCAGGCTACTATTCGCTGGGGATTATGGCATATGGCTGACCATAACCGCTATCATCAAGCTCATATTAATCAGCTCAGAAAGTGGTACAAAGAAATACGAGGTAATAATAACTGATAAGGAACTTAACGATGAACTTATTGAAAAATATCTCAAATGGTACTGAGCTAGAGTGGACATCAAGTACTTTCGGTTATTTGTCCATTCCAACATTTATAATGGGTATTGTTATTTGAAGCGTATATACCAAAGAAAGAAATTCCAAGGCGGCTAGAAATAGTATTACAAATTATTGGATGCATAATGATATCGCTGGGTGTCATATGGTTTTGGTTTTTTAGACCAATTTTTCGAATTGTGGTTTAACAAATAACTCCCTCTAATTTAGCTTCATAGTTTAGAGGGAATAGAAACTAGGGGATACGGACGAATGGCTATAAAAGAAACAGCGAAAGAAATATTCGCTGTCAGAACACGATATTTTCTTATATACTTAAGTGCTTTGATTGTAATATTAGGGATAGTGTCGATTTGGTTTTTAAATAAAGAGGACGCTGCAGAAAGCGAAAATTACTCTCAAATAACCGCTGACAACGGAGTTGTTCTTAATGTTATACAGACAGATCCCACCAGCATATCCCTTGCTAGCATCAATGACAACGTTGTACGTTCGGGAATTAACGGTATCAATGGTGGTTTCTTTTGGGATAATAACTTGTTAAGCATCGCGGTTATGGATGGTATGCCCACAAGCGGAAATCCAAATGATTATGGTTCCGGTTGGTTCAATGCCAAATATGCCCGAGGTACCATTGTGTTTGATCGAGTTTCAAAGTCAATTAACGTGCAACGAGTTACAAGTGTCGACGATTTGAAGATGACTGACAAGGCTAAGTTCTGGGCTCAAGGCGGAGTCAGCATGAATTTAAAGGACGATAGCAATTGGTATAATGTAGCAGTCCAAGAAGAAGTACTACCATTTCCAGACGAAGAGAGACTTCGCAGTGGAATGGCTTACGATAGTTCGGGTAAGCTCTATCTCATCGTCACTTCTAACAAATGTACCGCTGAACAATTTCGTACTGCAATTAAGGAGAATATTGCTATTGGCAAATTAGAGGAAGCTATATATCTAGATGGAGATGGTTCTTCACAACTATTAGCAGGTAACGTCGAACTGAAGGGTGACGATAGATCTGTGGTGCAGATGATCGTTGTAAACGAGGAAAGTCGATAGGCTAAGTTACACAGAAAATTGCAAGATTGTATTGAGACTAAGTAACAGCGAGTACTTATTTGACCGTCGGCATCTGTCTGTAATTTCTTAACTTTTTGAAAAATAGCTTTTGATTGGAGCAAACTAGATGCTAAGTAAATTCTTTAAACGAGTAACTTTTAAGGGCATAAACTTAATAGAGTCTGAGAATAATATTTTGAAGCCAAAAGTAAAGGATAACTTCATACCTGATCACCATAGTCCGGTTAGACACATGGTTAATCTAGCAAATGGACAATCGAGCACATTTCTCAGAAATTATGAAAAAGCCAAAAAAACAAAGAGCTCATACATAATTATGGAAGGTGACTGGGGAGGTCAAATTTATTTGAGTTATCCAGTTAATTTGATAAAATGCCAATTTGATCGTGTCGAACAGTTGCTTAATGATATTAACAAAATAGAATGGGATGACGATGGTGAAGGTGCACGTATATATTTTGAAGCAAAAAAAGTTGGTGATGGTATAGCTGGGGGTATGAAAGGAGGATTAATAACAGACTCTTTATGGGTTCATAGTCGCTTAGAAAAACTAAAAGACGAAATAATGGATGTACTACTCGGAAAACGAGTAAGAATTGATTTGGAGTTACATTATATAAAGGATGATGAAGACTAAGTACTAATGTTTCATCTAACACCATTTAGTATGCTTTAGAAGAAATACTTAATCAGTTGAATATTAAACAAGAGAAACCCACCGGATGAAAGAAAATCGTAGGTGGGTTTCTCTTGTTTAACGCTAAAGTTAGAAGAATTGGCCCATAAGATAAGTATAAATTATCGACTAGTAGAGATGATTTTTAGATAGCAGAATGTATGAATCGTTTAGGTAAACATTAATATATGTGTATTATATTTACATTTATAATATAATGAAGGTATCGTGCAAATTTGTGTTTACGGAGCTACTTTGCCAAGTCACATTAAATGTTTTTTAGAATCCATGTGAAAGGAATGGAATACTGTGACTAGAAAAATATTATCTGTTATTTTAATATTGATTATTATAGCTGGCTGCTCAAGTGAAGTAGTAACTATGAATCTAGATAGTGAAACCATTCCGCTTAATCATTATGATAGTACGAATGACACCATTACAATTGAAACACCTCAGGAAACACCTCCTGCAGAAATAGATGATTCTGAGGAACAAGTTGACGCGGAGGTTAATCACGTATCATTATTATCTTTTAATGGAATCTATCGTATAGAAACATTTGGTGTGAATAAAAGCATTACTGCAGCAGGCTTGTATCCAGTAGAAGGAATAAGATTGATGGATACCGCTTCCGAACAAGTTCAATGGTCCACGACACCTGGTTATTATAATAACTCTTTCTTATGGTCACCTGATGACCGTTTTGTAGGTGTAAATTTTGAATCTAGGATATCGGGTGGAACTTATGTTGTAGACACACAAAACATGTCTGAAATCGTTCTCCCATATTTACAAGAAGTACAACAGAACTGGGACGTTGAAACAACTGTAAATGAAAATCGACCAGATCCTTATTTCAATATCGTTGAATGGTTGAATAACTCCCAAGTAAGTGTTGCGTTTCAATGGACTGGATTAGAAGCTAAAGAATATAGTGGTTCCTATACATATGATGTATTAGAAGGTAAACTTCTTAATCTCATAATAAATGAACTTGATTATAGCAATTAATAATTATCGAAAGGTGATTCTTTAATAATTTTGATAATTATATCCCCTATTAGGGTAATATATATGATTGGCATATTAAAGCACTTTAAAGTGAACTATAGACCTGAATGCAATTGCACAAAATAAAGGAGGATTTAAATCATGTCTAATAATGACCTTAAGGATAGCAGTAGTGAATTACCTTTAATTTTAGTTAGACCTACTCTAATTATTTATAATTCAAAAGCAGAATTGTTACTTGTAAGACATAATGATGATTTATGGGGACTACCTGGAGGATTATTAGAACCTGGGGAATCAATTGAAGATGCAATCCGTAGAGAAGTAATGCAAGAGCTTGAGATTAGTGTGGAAAATCTAATTGAATTCCGAACTTTTTCTGACAGTAGATTTTATATCACATCTGAAACAGGTCAAAAAACACATTATGTTGCTGTAACTTATATAACTAATCAATTTACAGGTAGTATACGGCCTGATGAGTTTGAAGTACTGGAATATAGATACTTCAAACCCAAGGATTTACCCGAAAACATTGTTGAGATGATTAGAATAATTTTGGATGAGTTTATTGATTCTGAACAATATAAATCAATCTGAAGCTATGCAACGACAGACGCCCACCTTAGATAACAGCTATCTAAGGTGGGCGTTTGTCGTTAAATCTTAAGATGGAGGACAAACAAATGATAATACACTTACACAAATCAGATATTAAAGACGCTGCTTTGATTCATGAAATGCAAATTAGAGCATTTATGCCTTTGTTTGAAAAATACGAAGACGTTGAATCAAGCCCAGCAACTGAATCTGTCGAACGAATTGTTAGTCGAATAAATCAATCATTTACTGATTATTATATCATCAAAAATTCTAATACTCCTGTTGGTGCAATTAGAATCGTGAGGAAAAATAATAATGTATACCGCGTTAGCCCTATATTTATTTTACCTGAACATCAAGGACAAGGAATTGCACAAAAAGTTTTTACAATGATTGAAGAGAAATATTATGACGCTAAAGTGTGGGAACTGGATACTATTTTAGAAGAGCAAGGGAATTGCTACCTATATGAGAAGATAGGCTACAAGAGAACTGAAGAGATAAATGTCGTTAATGATAAGATGACCATTGTATATTATGAAAAGCATGTAAGTAATTGATAGTGAGGGATACATATGTTTAAGTTCGTAGGTTTAAAGGGAAAGCGAGTAGAGTTACTACCATTAAAGAGGGAACACTCAATACATTTATTTGAATGTTCAAGAGACACTGCAATATGGACCAATTACCCCATAAAGATTAATTCAATTGCAGATATGGATAAGTTTGTTGAGAAGGCATTAGCAGGTCGTGAAAGTGGCGAACAATATCCATTTGTTGTATTTGATAAAGAACGAAATGAAATAGTTGGGACAACTCGTTTTCTAAGAATATCAGAAGAAAATAACAATCTTAATATCGGCTCAACATGGTATTCCACAAAAGTATGGAGGACGAGAGTAAATACTGAATCGAAATATTTAATGCTGAAGTATGGATTTGAAATTTTAAACACGAATAGAATTGAAATCATAACTACAACAGATAACATAATATCTCAAAGAGCAATAGAACGATTAGGAGCAATACGAGAAGGGATATTACGAAGGAAATACAACAATATGGATTATGTAATTTACAGTATTATTGAACCTGAATGGAAAGATATAAAAACTAGACTGGAACAATTTCTCTCCGAAGGTAATTATGAATCATCTGAAGGCTTATAAGGATATGATCGTTTGCTAGTAAGTTTTGTGAGTTAATTATTTCTTCCCCCTACACAAGATCATTGCAGACTGCAGCTATTAATCTAAAGTTATAGTTGTTTGTCACGGAATGATTATTTCAAATTTAATGGATTTATCATCTGAAGATATCAACTTATGCGGCGTTTACGAATAAAAATTGTTAAAGTGAGATATTGCAAATACATATTGAAAGGGTGTTTTTCGTGGATCTTAATGAAATCATTCAGAAATTACAAGAAACGAGAGATGTGTTGCTAACCACACTTAATGGATTGAATACAGATCAACTGAACAAGCCAAAAGAATTAAATAGTTGGAGTATTGGTCAGGTATGTCAACATCTAGTTAAGACAGAAGAAT
This sequence comes from Candidatus Pristimantibacillus lignocellulolyticus, assembly GCA_023639215.1. NCBI lineage: Bacteria > Bacillati > Bacillota > Bacilli > Caryophanales > Paenibacillaceae > Pristimantibacillus (SeqCode) > Pristimantibacillus lignocellulolyticus (SeqCode). The sequence continues at coordinate 4,261,805 of CP097899.1, read as the reverse complement.
TATATATGCTTGCAATAAAGAAATCGTTAAAAAGCAAGGTTGACTCCTCAATTGGCAATAAACCAATTGAGTTTCTACTTGATAGAACGAAGAAGTTAGAAGCTCCTGAAATTGCTAAACCCACTGATGAGATTGTAGAATATGAAGAAATTCTTGAAATACTCAAAACGACCAGGGAGAAGTTATATGAAATGTTAGACGCACTAGAAGACCCATCCATTTTGAGCAGGAGAGAATTTACACATCCCGTTTTCAAAGAGATGTTATTAATTGAATGGGTTAGATCACTCGAATTACACGAACAAAGACATACCAAGCAAATAATCGAAATTAAAGATGCCCTATAAAAGTATGTGAAGTGATTGAGGAGGCAGGAATACTCACATTACATTTTATATGAGTTATGAGTAATTCTCGATTGGGGGGATTTCAATAAAGATTGTAATGAAAATCATTATCGGAGTACTAATATTTCAATTAATTGCGGTATTTTCCTCATCTTCTGTATCAGCTTGTTCTTGTGCTTATCCACAAGATGCAATTGAAGCATTAGAAAAGTCGGATGCTGTTTTTACAGGTAAAGTAAAAGGCATTAAAAAATCTACTATGAACGGCAATGCCTTCAATGCAGTTTTAATTGATGTCTATGATTCATGGAAAGGTGTACAAACAACACAATTTATTGTGTATACTGATTGGTCCAGTTGTCAGTTTGAATTTCAACAAGGTGAAGAGTACTTGCTTTATTCCTACAAGCATGAAGATAAATATATAGTCATGAATTGTGGAAGGTCTACAACTTTGGATAGTGCAGATGCAGACCTTAAGCAGCTGGGTCAAGGATTAGAACCTAGTGATAATGTTAATTTTCTTTTTGATTTCTATAAATGGAGATTGATCACAGCCTTTATTATACTGATAATTATCGGGTTATTAATTATAGCTGTAGTATATCGATACAAATTAAAGAAAAAATAGTTGCAGTTGAGAGTAGAACTGATAGAGTTCATTTCGCCTATTCGCTTGACTTGGAGTTAACTCCAAGAGTTAAACTATTGAGGATAACTACAAAATTTAAGCGAATGTGGGGAAAACCAGATGGAATATATGAAGCTTGGGAATACGGGATTGGATGTATCTCGACTTTGTCTTGGTTGCATGGGGTTTGGAATAGCAGAACGATGGGTTCACCCGTGGGTTATCAATGAAGAACGTAGTCGCCCAGTTATTAAGAAAGCTTTAGAGCTTGGAATTAATTTTTTTGATACTGCAAATGTGTATTCAGATGGAACAAGTGAAGAAATCGTTGGACGCGCACTGAAGGATTATGCTAATCGCGATGAGATCGTGCTTGCGACAAAAGTTCATTTCCGTATGCATGAAGGTCCTAATGGTGCCGGTCTTTCTCGTAAAGCGATTATGAGTGAAATTGATAAGAGCTTAATGAGACTCGGAACTGATTATGTTGACCTTTATCAAATTCACCGATGGGATTATAATACACCTATTGAAGAAACGATGGAAGCCATGCATGATGTTGTAAAAGTAGGAAAGGCAAGATACATTGGGGCTTCTGCCATGTACGCTTGGCAGTTTTTAAAGGCATTACATGTAGCTGACAATAATGGTTGGACAAAGTTTGTGTCGATGCAAAATCATTTGAACCTTATTTATCGTGAAGAGGAGCGGGAGATGATGCCGCTTTGTAGAGCAGAAAAAATCGGTGTAATTCCATACAGTCCGCTTGCATCGGGTAGATTGACTCGCGATTGGTCAGAAACAACACATCGTTCTGAAACGGATCAAGTCCAGAAACATAAGTATGATGCGACTGCCAATGCAGATAGATTGATAGTGGAGCGGGTTGCGGCGATTGCAGAAAACCGTGGCGTTCCTCGCGCTCAAATCGCACTAGCATGGTTGTTACAAAATGAACCAGTAACTTCTCCTATTATTGGCGCTACAAAATCAACTCATCTCGAGGAAGCTGTAGCTGCATTGTCCATTAAATTAACGGCTGAAGAAGTTGCGGTATTGGAAGAGCCTTATGTTCCTCATCCGGTTGTTGGAGCAAAATAAAAATCGGAACGAACTAAAGTTCAATAATCATAATATTAAGTTGGGGAGTTGCGCTGCATGTTAATAGCAGAGGTAAGTAAAACATTTGATTTAACACAGGATACACTTCGCTATTACGAAAAAGTCGGACTAATCCCACGGGTCAACCGTAACAGCAAAGGGATTAGACATTATACTGAAGACGACTGTCGATGGGTAGATTTTATCAAATGTATGCGAAATAGTGGTCTACCCGTGGCGACGTTAATTGAGTATGTGAGGCTATATCAACAAGGTGATGAATCAATCCCTACGCGGAAGAATCTCCTAATTGAGCAACGTAATCAACTCGCATTGAAAATGAAAGAGATGAAAAAAGTTTTTGAGCGGTTAAATGGTAAAATTGATACGTACGAACAGACGATATTAGAAAAAGAAAAAGCATTGGCCAAAGTGTCAGATTGATGGTTTGATGTACTTAAGAAATAGTTTCAGCGTGTTAATGGTTTATGAATTAATTACACACGAGCATAGAAGCCCACCTTTGAGAAGATAGATCTAAGGTGGGCTTTATTTTTATTAATTTTGATGAAAACGGCGTGAAAGTTGAATAATCGAAATGAATATACATTGAGGAGGCAAAACATGAAGTTTCCAGTTCTAGAATCAGATAGATTAATTCTTAGACAACTAACGAGTAATGATGCTCCGGAATTGTTTGCGTACTTAACAAAAGATCTAGTGACTGAGTTTTATGACATCAATAACTTAACCAAATTAGAAGAAGCAGAAACCATCATAAACTATTGGAATGATAAGTTTCATGCTGCTGAATTAATCAGATGGGGAATAACATTAAAAAATGACGATCGTATTATTGGAACATGCGGTTTCCATAAGTGGATAAAGCACCATCATAAAGCAGAGATCGGTTGTGAACTCTCACCAGAACATTGGAAGAAAGGGTATATGACCGAAGCGTTATCAGTAATAATCAACTATGGATTTAGAGAACTTGAATTAAATCGTATGGAGGCATTGCATCATTCTGAAAATAAAAATACAAGAAAAATTTTAGATATATTTCAATTTCAAAAAGAAGGAACGCTTTATGAATATTTCTATAAGAATGAGAAATATATCGATGTGGTAATAAACTCATTATTGAAGAAAAACTGGAACGGATAAGTTAGTAATTGTAAAATATATGTAATAATTTAGATGGTTTGATATAATTAACGTTAGAACAATACTCCTAGTAACCCTCATCTTTTAACTCCGTCGATTACTTTACTGACGAACATCATGATATAAACCAGTGGATGCCCTAATTCCTATAAGAATACACTTAACCCAACCTTATTAGTAACCAACCATTACGACATCAAATTTAGTTCGAACAATGAGTGCATGGAAGAATCAGTAGAGCAGCTTTTTGTAAAACAGATTTTTTATTTTTCATAATGAAGTTATGTGTTAATGTTGCAATTTCATGAATGGATGTGATCTTACATGGCTAATTTTTATCGGGAATTCAATCAAGAACAAATTGAATTCATTAAGGAACAGAAAGTCTTTTTTGTAGCAACGGCACCGCTCGTTAATGGGAAAGTAAACTTATCACCAAAAGGATATGACACTTTAACAATATTAAATCCCCAATTAATTATGTATGCAGATTATTATGGTAGCGGCAATGAAACTGCTACCCATATTAATGAGAATCAAAGAATTACGTTGATGTGGAATAGTTTTGACGAGACTCCGGTGATTTTACGTGCTTATGGAATAGGAAGAGTTGTTAGTAAAGATTCAGATGAGTTTGTTAGTATAATGCAGCGGTATTATCAAAACATTGAATCTAGAATTATAAGGCAAATTTTTATTATAGATATTTATGAAATACAATCAAGCTGTGGATGGGGAGTACCTATAATGAAATTTGAAAAGCATCGGGAA